>NZ_BAAGSO010000059.1:0-18267 GCF_054782395.1 Streptomyces daliensis
CGGCTCGCGGCTCGCGGCTCGCGGCTCGCGGCTCGCGGCTCGCGGCTCGCGGCTCGCGGCTCGCGGCTCGCGGCTCGCGGCTTAGCCAGCTTCTTAGTATATCCGACCCCATGCGACAAAACGCACAATTTGCCCTTCAGGGCGTGGAGTTCGCCCCCGAAGCTCGCGGAGATCGCCAGGTCGACGGGTGTGGAAAGGGCCTGCTCCCAGGGGAGCACAGGTAGCCCCAGCTCGGTGAAAAGCTCCCGGATCCCGCCCTGGAAGGCCGAGGACCCCGTTGAGGTGACGAGCAACTGCACGCGGAAGTCGTCGTGGAAGAGCGGCAGGACGTCCAACAGGCGCCCGGCCGAGGTGACGTTGTGGACCACGAGCAGCACCCGGCGCGGTGCTTTCCGGCTTGCCCACTGATCGGCATCCAGTCCCACAGGCACGCGTATGGCCGAGGGATCCGCTGATCCCACCCGTCCTCCTGCTGGCTGCGATGTCGTCGAGCGTCCCCGGCCACCCTAGCTCCGGGCCCGGCGACGGTCGCAGGGGGCGGGGCGGGGCTGGGCGGCGCGCGGGTGCGGGCGCGGGTTCACCTCTGGGGCTGGCCGGGGCGGAGGTCGGTGAGGGGTGCGGTACCGCTCATGAAGGCGGTGGCGAGTTCGGTCAGGCGCCGGTTGTGCGAGCGCGCGTAGGAACGCAGCAGCCGAAACGCTTCCTCCAGGCTCACGCCGTAGCGTTCGGAGAGCTTGCCCTTGGCCTGCTCGATCACCACACGGGTGCCGAGCGCGGTCTCCAACTGCTGAGTGAGCAGGCTCTGGTCCTCGGCGGTGCGCTGTTGCAGGACGCTGATCGTGGCGACGTCCGCCATCGCCTGCGCGACCTCGGCGACTCCCGGGTCCTGCGGCCGCGTGGCGGTGTGGAAGAGGTTGAGGGCGCCGATGACCTTCTGCCGCAGCCGCAACGGCAGCGAGTGCACCGCGGTGAAGCCCCGCCGCCGGGCGTCTTCGGCGAAACGCGGCCAGCGCTCCGTGTCCTCCGTCAGGTCGGGGACGATCACTGCCTCGCCGCTTCGGTAGCAGGTCAGACACGGTCCACTGTTGTTCTGCACCTGGAGCAGCTCTATCAGCCGCACGTTGTCGCTGGAGGAGCCCATCACCCGCAGTGACCCGCCGCGGTCGGCCAGCAGCACCCCGGCAGCGGCGACCTCCAGCGTGTCCACGCAGTGGCCGGTGAGCAGCGTCAGGAAGTCGATGAGGTCGAAGTCGTCGACGAGGCTGTCGGCCAGCTCGACGAAGGCGGGAGCCAGACGGCGTTCATCCATGCTGCTCGCTCCCGTCACTCCCGGTCCTGAGGGCCTCTGTCCTCGGCCGCCCGAGGCGTCGGAAATCGGGATACACGGAGAGGTCACTCCCCTTCACGGACGCGCGCTGTGCCGTCCGGGTCGAAGCGCAGACGGCGGGCGACCACTTCGACGGCGACCTCCGCCACCGTCTGCGAGTGGGCGAAGGCGTGGGCGCGCGGCCGCACGGCCGCTTCCTCGACGCCGATGCCGACGCCAACGTCGACGCCGATCTGTTCGGTGAGCATGCCGACGGCCTGGTCGACCTCCGCCCGGTAGTGGTCAAACCCGAGGACGTCCTCCATCGTGCCCGGCCCGGGGGCTTCCACCGAGACGACGCCGGTGGCGGTGAGCAGCAGCGTGGCGGCGGTGTCCGCGAAGGCCAGGGTGCCGGCGAGGGCCCCCTCCAGGACGCGGGTGCGGGCGGAGTACATGTCCAGTACGCCCGGCATCCCGACCCGTGAGCCCAGGGGCAGCGCGAACAGGGCGTCGGCACCCGTGGCGTTGGCACCCGTGGCGTGGGCGGCCGGGGCGAAGGCGGGCCACCGCTCGTACGGCTCGACGGCGGACAGATCACCTGACAGCACCGGAAGCCCGCTGCTGGTGGCGTCGACGCACGGCCCTTCCCCAGGGTGAGCTGCAACTCCTCCAGCTGTCCGCTGATCCGGTCGGTGGCGTGCAGTACGTGCCGCAGGGCGGGCGAGAGGGCCATCGAGATGCCGGCGCCGTCCACCGGAAGCGACTTGACCGCCGCGGTGCACACGTCCCGCACATCAATGGCGCCGACGCGCTGTCCGGCTTCCCTGGCCACGAGTTCGAGCACGCGCATGGCCCGGCGGTCAGACACGCGGGGGGACGTACTGGGCTGCGGGCATACCGCACATGATCCAGCTCCGTTCCGACGCAGCACCGACTGCACCGAAGCCCGAGGTGTCAACAGCGGGGACTCGACCATCAGGCCTGATCCCACGAGGCAGCCCTGAATTTTCAACGTACCGCAAGAACGAGCGGCATCGCAGTCGCGGGGACGGACCGCCGCACCGGGCCAGCGCTGGGCGCGACCGTCTTCCGCTCTGCGCCCTGGGTCAGGTCGCGCTGTCAGGGCTCGCGGGTCAGTTGGTACGGCGGGTCCATCGGATCGAGGTGGAACAGATCGTCGACGTCGACGTAGGGCATGTGCCCGGGGGAGCCGCGGAAGTAGGCGACGGCGGTACTGGTGAGCCGGACCCTGCCGCCGCCGAGATCGGTCATGCCCGTCGGCCGGCCGAGTTCCGCCAGCCATTCGGAATGCGCCGGGTCCATCGTGGCGACGTAGGTGCCGCGTTTGCCGGACGCGAGGTCGCTGGCGGCCAGGACATCCCCGTACGAGGCGATGTAGACCACGTCCTGGATGGCCCGCTCGATCGTCTCCGCGCCTCCCGCCTCGTTCCCGTCGTCGTACTCGGCGTCGACGCGCTCGCCCTGCCAGTAGCCGGGCTCGCTGATGGCCCTTCGCGCGTGCGACTGCCAGGCGAGACCGCGCAGGTAGGGGTGCGGTTCCTGCTGGACCCAGCCGATGAGGAACCCGTCACGACTGCCATCGCCCACACGCACCTGCACCACCCCGCGCGACGTGCCCGGCCTCACGAACAAGTTGCGTCGGCGCAGCGTGTCCCTGGCGTGCGCGCCCAGACGGTTGAGGTCCATGAGCCAAGAGTTTCAGGGCAGTTGACGAGGGCTGGCAAGACCGCCGCATCAGACGCAGGCCGAGCCGTCGAAGAGGGCGCCATCTGAGGCAGGCCCTGCCTGAAACCGCCTGCGCCGCTCCGGGGCGCCGACTCGGGAGCCGATTTCCAAGATCCCCTCCCAGATTTCCCCCAAGAGGGCCAGAAACGCCAATCAGGCCGACCTACTCAAATCGAGTAGGTCGGCCTGACCTGGTGTTTCCTCTGTCGGGGTGGCGGGATTTGAACCCACGACCTCTTCGTCCCGAATGAGGTCCGGGTGGAGCCGGGGCCGGTATGGAACGTGTTCGTGCAGGTCACGTCGTTGGCGGGAGCGGGTGTCGCGTGGTCCCACGAGTGCTCGGGGAGTGGATCGGCTCCCAGGTGGCTCCCAAGGTGCACAGCCATTGCTTCGTCCTTCGCAACGTATCCCCAGGGTCGTTGCGCTCAAGAGGAGCGTCGGCGCTGATCCGGGAGAACTACTCCAGCAACGGCCGAATCGATGTAGTGCTCGGGTTGCCAGTAGCGGTTTCAGGCGAGTCGGCCAGTGCCAGGCGGGCGCCTGTCCGCCCCCGCCATGGAGAGTGCCGAATATAGAGCTGGACAGACAGGAGTGGGTCTTCGCCAGACCGGACGACCTATAGGAAGCTGCCTCTAACATGAGCGAGCAAGGACAATCAGAAGCACTGGCCAACCGCTGGATGCCGCCGGAGGGGTCGTGGGCGTCTTCGGCGGCGAACCGGCGGAGCATGCTGGGCAACCGGAGTCGCGATACCGCACCTGAGCTGCTTCTCCGCTCACTTGTGCACGCCGCTGGCCTGCGCTACAGGGTGGCTGCAAAGCCGCTCCCGAAGATGCGCCGCACGGCCGACATGGTCTTCCGCCCTGTGAAGGTGGCCGTCTTCATCGACGGCTGCTTCTGGCATGGCTGTCCGGAACACTTCGTGATGCCCAAGACGAACCGGCCGTATTGGGAGGACAAGATCGGCCGGAATATCCAGCGCGACCAGGACACAGACAACCGTCTCGCGGAGGCAGGCTGGCTGGTGCTCCGCTTCTGGGAACACCTCAAACCAGAGGCGTGTGCCGCTAATGTCATAGAGGCCGTGGCCGCCCGGCGGCAGGAGGCCGAAGCCTCAAAGTATCCGAAGAAGACCCTCTGACCGTCGAGTCGTCGGCTGCAGCGATTGGCTGATCTTCGCTTGGTTCAGCGAGAAGACTCGCGTGGCCATACGCTGCCCGATCTTCTCACGACGGCTGATGATCTGGACGGCGCCTGTGGGGCGTTCCATTTCCGTTAGCCGTCGTGACCACCTGTGGCTTCCACGAACTGGGTGCGTGAGCCCTATTTGCGCAGAACTTATGCGATGGATCAATCTACCGCCTACCCAACAAGTGGGCGGAAAGGCGTTGCCCTGCCGGTGCGTACTGTGCCGCCGGTCCTCCAACACTCACGCTCCTCCGGCTTGCGGCCCTGGATCCGGGCAGTCATCTTGACAGCCAATCTCGGTCCGAGCTTGCGTGCAGCCGATTTCCTCCAGTCTCTGTGGCCTGATCGCTGACTCCGAGGCTCCCCTGGCTTCGCTGATACTCCTTTGACACGCTTAGGCTAGGCTCGGCACCGCCGTGCTTCTTTGGCGCCCTGTCGACGGTGGGGCCGATAGCTTGCCTTCTTCGCCCAGCTACCAGGCCCTCCCCAACGAGATGGAGCTAATCAAACATGGCGGAGCCGGGTCAGGTCCCGCCATAGGCAACCTGCAACCGTATGGTGCCCTTGGTCGTGTGCAGAAAGGCGTCGCCCTGTCCAGCGAGAGCTTCGGCTCCTGTCTCGTCCAGAATGATGCGGCTGTCGGTCGCGGTCTTGACTCGCAGGGCGAGTTGAGCGGGGAAGTTGGAGCGGATGGTCGTCGAGATCACGTCCGCGCTCGGGCGCTGTGTAGCTGCGATGACATGGATGCCCGCAGCGCGAGCCTTCTGTGTCAGGCGCTTGAGAAGCCCTTCGATTTTCTTCTTCTCTTCAAGATCACTGGTGAGGTCGGCGTACTCGTCCAAGACGATGACGATCCAGGGCTTTCGGTCTTCTTTGTCGACTTTGGCGTTGTACTCGACGAGCTTGCGTGTGCGGATCGCCTTCATGTCCTTGTAGCGCACGGCCATCTCTTCAACGGTTTCCTCAAGAATCTCGATGGCGTCGGCGGCGTCCATACCGATCATGCCATCAAGGTGAGGGTCGTCCTCAAAGTCGGCAAGCTCGGTGCCCTTGGGGTCGACGAGGCGGAGTCGCAGGGTGCTCTCGTCGTACCTGACCAAGCCCTTGAGAATCGTGTCCAGGGCGACGGACTTTCCTGATCCGGTAGTACCGGCAACCAACAAGTGCGGTGAGTCCGCGGAGGACAGGTCAATGGTGACTGGGTTGCCTTCAATGTCCGCGCCCAGCGGGGCGATTAGGCTCTTCGGATCGGGCGGGCACCGCTTCCACAGCGTCTTGGCGTCGACCCCGTACTTTTCGTCGTCGATTTTGGGGATCTCGAAGAGCACGGAGCCGCGGTCGCTTCGGGTGCGAATGCTGAACCCTGAGGGCAACGCCAGAGCCAAGAAGATCTCGTCGCGTCGGTTGGTCAGCTTGTCCACGGTGACCCCAGGATCGGGTATGAATCGGAAGATGTAGAAGCCAGGCCCTTCCTGCCACTTGTCGATCTCCGGGGCGGTGACCGCAACCTTGTGGCGGGCGAAGACATCGACGATCGTGTTGTATCTAAGCCTCAGTTCCTCCTCCTGGAGCCCACCGCGGTGAGTTTTCAGAGGATCTACCTCGGCGTCGGGGTGCCGTGCAACCAACGGACTTGTCTCGCACGTGGGAGCAGTCGCTCCGGCAGCCTTGACCGGTGGTGCCGGTTCTTCCGGGGTGGTGGACAGTCCGGCTGCAGTGACTGCTGAGGGGGTCTTGACGACAGTGCCGGGAATCTTCACTGTCCCCTTGTTGTCCCCGGGGACAACAAGGGGATCAGCATTGGCGGGGTCCTGGTTGGCGCGCAGGGCGCCGATGAGGTTCAGTAGCTCGTGCTTGTTCAGCCTCACCAGCGTGTGCTTGCCGAGGCTTCCGACAGCGGGGGCCGGCTGGTCTTCCTCGGCTGAGATGGCTACGGCGACGCCGGTGACTTGACCGAGCTGGGCGCCTTCGGAGCGCAGGGCGTCAAGGACCTTCGCCTCAACCTGACGGTGGTCGTCGTTACCGATCATGGTACGAGCTGGAAGGTCTGCAGCCTGAAGGGCGTTTCCACTGGTCTGAGCGATCGCGGCGGCAAGCTCGTCCAGCCAGAAGGGTCGGTCGTGGCGGGCCTCGCCGCCCGAGCGGAAGGCATCTTCGCACAGGTCAGTGGTGCGGTTGAGTTGTTCCTCGGCAGAGCCGATATCGAAGGTCTGGCGGAACTTGGACTCGGCGACCAGGACATCCAGGCGAACCGTGCCGTTGTCCTGAACGGTAAGCACGAACCGGCCCAGATCGGCACGGGTTTTGTGTCCGCGACCGAACCAGCGGTGGTGCTCGTCGAAGCTGATCCATGTGACTAGGCTCGTACCCTGCCGAGGAACGGGAAACTGCTGGTCGACGACAAATCGCGTGGCGACCAGGCCGACGACTTCGTTGACTGTGGTTCCGATGCCGAGGGAGCGCAGCACGGCGCCAGGGGCCACGTTGCGGCTGACCTCGTAGATCCGCTTAGCGGTGCCGTCGGAGTCCTGCGGGGTGACGACTCCGATCTGCTCCAGGCGGCGTCGCAGTCGCTGGACGACGAACTGCCGACCAGTCTGCGAGCTGACAATGAGGGTGTAGGACTCGTTCTTGCCGACACTGGGCTTGACGAGGATGACGTCAGGGCGGTTGCGCAGGGCATCGATCTGCTCACGGCCGATGAAGCTGTCGAGGGTGACGACCCAGTGGGCCACGCGGTGCAGAGTGGCGAACAAGTCCAGGTGCTGGTCGAATTGCACCTGCATCTCGAAGTAGTCGATGCCGTCGACGCTCTCCCGGGAGACCGGGGAACGGCGGTCGTAGCGCACGCACAGGGTGGACCAGGACTCAAGAGTCTCGTCTGCAGTCTCGGGCAACAGCGCTCTCACGACGTTTTCGCTGGTCTGAGCGAGGTTGTGTGAGGCCGGATGTTTCCAGGGGTTGAAGGAGCCTGACAAGGATTCCTTCTTGGTGCTCTCTTTGATACTGGTCTGGGTGCCGAACAGCGCCGGAGCCAGAGCGAGGTCGATGGTGTTTTCCAGCCCTGACAGGTCTGCCTCCTGGTCGGGCTCCCATGCCTGCAGAATGAGCTGAACGTCGGGCAGAAAGCTGTCCTCGGCCATCTCCGCACCGGAGAAATGCAGGTCGAAACCCTGGATGATCTCGTGATGGGTGGCCTGGGGAGCGAGCACGACTAGATCGACTTTGAGATGAGGGTTCTTGGCCCGTACCTGCTTTGCCACGCGCATTGGCAGGACAGGATCGCCGTTGCGGTCCAAAAGCAGTACGCGTAGGCCGTCAAGCTTGTGGGGGTAGGTCACCAGGTAGTCGGTGATGACGCGGACCATCTCGTCGATCGCGGTCTCGTCAACGCTGGAGAGCCATTCCTTGGACTCGTTGCCGCCGTGGCGGACCGGGGCATACTCCTCGTGCCCGGCCGATTCACGCATCGGGATGGCGATCGTGCCGCCAGGCCCAACGAGGACCGCCGGTGTTCCATGAGGGGAGATGCGGTCGATGGCGTCGAAGAATAGGTCCTCATTCTCCTGGTTGAGGCTGAGACCTCCCACCTTGTTCAGGGCAGTCTTGATGCTGTCGGCGGCCTCCGCGTAGTTCTTTGCCAGCCAGCGCAGCTTCAGCGGGTGGGTGGCCAGCATCATCATGCGGTTATCGGCCAGCCCGATGACATCGGTCAGAACAACGGCCTCAAGGTCTGTGTTCGGAGCGTTGTCGGGAACCAGGGTGGCGCGAGCTTCGCGGAGCCCGCTTTCCCACTCGCGTACGTAGTCATTGATGTTCCCAGCGTCAAGTCCGTCGGAGAACCGCTCGAAGTGCTCCAGCTTGAGGCGTTCCAGCTGACCAGCGAAATGTGATTCAGGGATGGGCAGAGGCTCGTCGGCCTGCCACTGCCGGGGGTCATTGAACTTCTCGAGGAAGGTGTCGAAGGACAGATCGGTCGTATGGCCAGGAGGGGTTCGCCAGCCATGGATGAGGGCCGCCAGTGTGATCTGCCCAGGGATGGCCAGGGGGTCCCAGCGAAAGCGCCGCTGGGCGGCGCCGTCCATCTCGACCAGGAGACGCAGCGGGGACCACTCCGTGTTCGGATCAAACGGCTCATCCTCCTCTGGCAGAGGCGGCTTGGTCAGGTCCAGCAGGCAGTCTTTGACCTCCAGGGTCAGGCGAAGACCTGTGGAGTCCTGGACATCGCGCAGGGTGCGTGCGTACAAGAAAGCGAACAGCCAGCGGCTCCACCGACCTGTGTCCTGGTTGCCTTCAACCCCGACGACGACGGAGCCTTCCTCTTCGTCAGAGAAGTAGGTCAGCTCCCGCAACAGGGCACGCAGGGGGTCCTGGACGAACTGAGAGTCCGGGAAGGCGAGCTTCTCGACTTTGCGGCGCGACCGCTTGGACAGTAGATCGGCCAGCGGTTCGGCCCCACCGACGGGAGCCTCGTCAAGGAAGCGCTGTGCGGATTCCTGGTCTCCGTGGTCAAGCGCCTCTTCGATCATCATGGCGTCGAACTCATCGACCCGCTCCGCGGCGGTCCTATCGATCTCCTGCCGGACCTGCTGGCCTAGGCCAATTTTCTTGGATTTCTGCTCGAAGATTTCAAGCCAGAGAGTCAGGTCCTGTTCGTGGCGCAGCTGACGAGAATCCCGCGGGGTAGAGCCACTGCGGTTGAGGTTGAGTACGAGGCTGCGCATGCGCGTCTTAGCAGTCTCGGAGTCCGTACCGATGTGTTTCAGGGACTCCTCACTGAACTCGGTCGTGGTGATGCGGTCTATCAGCTCGTCCTCGGTGATTTCCTTGCCGGTGGGCTGTTTGAAGGCACTGACCGAGACGTTCTTCTTAATTCGGGCGGGCAGTGCGGCGGGCCTGAGGAAGAGTCCTCGGTCCGGCAAGAGGTCAAGGGCGGGCAAAGCTGCAGAGATCTCCGGATAGACCACGCCAGGGGTGTGAACCTGAGTTGCTGCGACTCTCTGCGCGGTGTCGACCAGGAAGGCCGCCCAGCGGTGCAAGGAACGGGGCTCCTCGTCGGTGATGGCACGCCAGATCTCCGGCAGAAAGGTGGCCATCGGGGCCGGAACGGTGCCGATGCCATCCGCCTCCCGCCATGCTTCTGCCATGAACCTGTCGAACCCGCGCTCGCCGGGGGCGTCGTGGTAGTCGCCCAGGATCGTGGCATCGTCAAGGGCGTTCATGGCTGCCAGCCCCTGCGCGTCCGGAGACTGCCCCCACTCGAAGAGCAATACTGCCGAGCCCTGTCCCGAATTGCGCCACTTGGTCAGTTGGTCCTGCGGATCCAGGAGGTAATCAACAGGTACGTCTACGATCGGCTCAGAGGTGCCAACCTTGACGACAACCTGACGGCCCGGCGATTCCGAAAGCCGCTGAGCCGTGCGACGGAGAGCCTCGGTCACGGTCGGCCGGTCGAAACCGCTGACTCGCAGGACGGCACGGGCTCCGCTGATCTCAGTGACCTTGCGAAGAGCCTCGTCGGCGACGAATCGACCGAGTGCTCGGATGCTGCTGTCGGTCACCGGGGCTCCCCTCGAACCATGCTGGTTGCATCTGAATATTGAGTGAGCAGACCGATAGCGGCGAGTTTCTCCCGGAACGCCTTGCCGTTGTGGTCAAGGACCGATGGATCGACCTCGTAGGCCAACGGGCCCGCAGCCGCAACCTTGTTCTCCACTACGAGCCCGTACTTTTCGTACAGCAGCGCGCACAACTGGTCGAACTCCATCTCCGTTCCCTGCGGGACGGTGGCAGATACCAGGCTCTCTAGCATCGGGGGCTTCATGGTGAAGTGTCGGCGCCCGACCGTGGCATTCAGGGCTCCCACAGCGGCGAGGGTCTCGCTGAAGAACGCCCGGGGCGAGGCGACCGCGTTGCCAGCCTCCTTAGTGAATCTTTCGTAGCGGCGCTTCTTGCCCTCGTCGCCTTCGGCTTTGATTTCGTCGATCATTTCCCGAGCCTGGATGTTGATCGCGCTGACGATGTCATTGCGGAAGCCGGAGAGATTTTTCTGTGACTCTCTGCGCAGTGGGTTTGCCTCGTTGCCGAAGTCCAACAGGATCGACTCGTGATCGGTAGCGCCGAGCTTCTGGCGCGCCAGTTGCAGCTGGTGGCGTGCCAAGCAGTAGGGGACCCAGTGCATGAGGCTCTCTGTGCGCTTCGCCCTAGGGACGGTCGCAGTTCGAACGACGATGTTGCGGGCCCCTTCCCTCAGCAGGTCAGGCCACGGGCTGAGATCCTCGTGCAGTCTGATTCCTGCGTCTGAGCCCTCCACAGGCACTTCGTCGTAGTCGAAGTCGTGCGCGCTGAGTGCTTTGGCCAGATTTCCCAATGGGGTTCCGCTGTCTTGCACGAGGTCGTGCAGGCCCTGTCGAGTCGCTTCCTTGCGGCTGGTGTCTGAGTCGCTGCGTAGAACCTTGTAGGCCCAGCTGCCACCATCGCGGAAGAGGTAGCGCTCGATACTTGGAGCATTGATACCAGGAGTGACCTTGTCAGCCTGTTTGCGCTTCTTAGTGCTACTTTTTGAGGAGGCATCGCTCTGCTTGATTCGCCGTTCGACCGCGTCGTAGTGGATGAGTTCGCCCACGAACGGGTAAATGTGCGCACCAAACCAACTGGGTTGGCTGCGACGCCCGGGAATCTCCACCAACAGAGACGAGAACAAGGCGTGTAGCGTTTCCATAGTCTCAGACGAGTCCAGCTCGACAGCCTTGCTGAGTTCCTCGTCACCCTCGACGATGCGGGCCTTGGTCGCGATCCGCCGGGCCAGGTCGTGCGAGGTCCTCTTGTAGGCCGTTTCGGCCCTGTTGTCCAGAAGTCCGGCGAACTTCTCTGGGCTTTCCTTATGCGCGAGGTAGACGCCGCGAGCGATCGCAAGCATCTCAAGCGGGACATAGAAACCGCGGCCCTGCTGTTCGAGATTCACCCCGAAGAGACGAAGGACGACCTCTGCCTTAGAACGATCAGCCATCACGCACGCACCGACCTGATCTTGTCACCGATGTCGATCATGAGCTTCCGCATGACGTCGCCCACCAGTACCTGGATCTCGTCGTCTCTGTTGGAGGAGTCAGCCAACTCCGCCAAGGAGCCACTTAGCCCGCGGATCTCTGCTTCATGCTGGACCTCGCTACGCAGTCCTGCGGCCCACCGCGTCAGCAACTCGAAGCGCAGAAGGTCCGCTTCTACCGAGACTGCGCCCTGGTCGGGGTCAACGGCCGGGATGCGGATGTAGATGGCCCGGTTGAGCCACTCGACGGCGTTCTGCATCTCGGGGGTGACGCCGGTACGGCCTTCTTCTTGCCACTGGGTGACCTGGTCGACGACCTCAACGCCCTTGCTGGGCACTCGCCGGGAGATCACGGCTGCGCGGGCGCGGTGGGTGAAGAAGGCTGGGTCAAGTATGAAGAAGTCAGGGTTGCTCCCCGCCCGGTGGATGCCCTGAACGGCCTCCAGGCCCTTGAGGAAGCGGTCTCGCACCCTGGTGTCCGCCGGGTCCCGGTTCTTGTCCTGGACACGGGCGAAGTCGTCACCGGCGTGCAGGCCCATGCGGGCGAACCGGTCCTTGTCGTCGTCGTTATTGAAGAAGTCAGCTCGTCGCAGGAACGTGTACAGGCCCCGCAGCTGTTCGGCTTGCTTCTGGACATCCCGGTTCGTACGGACCTTCTGCAAGTAGGTACTGGCGTCCGCGGGAGGGAAGTCGCCAGATGTGTCCGGATCCAGCTGGTCGTCGACCTGGCGACGGGAGACCTTGCCCGGGTCCAGTTTCCGCAGCGCGAAGAAGGCAGGAACCAGATGACGCTGTTGCTGGGTCAGCCGATCACCGAAGAGCGCCTGGTGGTACAAGTGGGGAGCCTGCCACAACCTGTTCGAGTGCGACCGCTGGTACTTGGCATGGACGTTCTCGCAGGACAGGCCGCCGGTGAGCATATAGCTAGTTACCGAGAGAGCCTGTCGGGTCGTGACTACGGCCCCGGTCTGCTCGGTCGCGGCGAACACGTCCCGGATCGCCGATCGGCGCTGAGGCCCGCGCGTGGGATCGCTTAGCTCGTTGCGGTTGGCCAGGATCGGACAGACCTTCCGCGCATCACAGGTCTCACAGGGCTTCCATCGCGACCATTGCGTCGTCGTCCACTGCTTCAAGACCCACGGTATGAGCCCGCCGTTGGCACTGGCGGGCGCTACAGACTGGTAGTTGAGGTTGATGACGGTGACGGCGCCTTCGTCATCGCTGACCTGGCCGCGGGCAATGCCTCCCGTGAGGGTCTCCACCAGAATCTTCGCGCGCCCGGTACCACCGTTGTTGAGGTTGTCGTCTTCGGCGACGCACTTGCGTAGCTGACCCTCGTTTGCGCAGATGACTGCGACGCCGCCGTCTGGAGGAGCAAGCAGTTCCACGAGCTTGTGGGCGCCAGCCCGCAGGCTGAGCTCGCTGAGATCCTTGAGGATGTACAGCGGGCGTTCGTTACGAGTGCGGCCGATAGGGCGGCTAGCGTCTCCGGCCTCGGAAAGTTCGCGGAAAACTGCCTTTCGGACTTCTGGGGTGATCGTCTCCGCTTCGACCCGCAGGTGGGCCAGCAGGCTGGCGCACAGGCTCGTTTTGCCATGCCCGGCGTCTCCGGTGAGGACGATGGTCCTCGTAGTCGGTCGCTCGATAGCGTTCAACAGGTAGTTCAGTGTTACGACGGGGAACAGCGACTGCGTCCAGTCTGCCTGCAGCTCGTAGATCATCTCAGAGGTGTCGACGTCGAACGGCTGGTAACGACGTATCCGTTGGACGTGTTTGTTGACCTCTAGTGGCATGCTGCTGTCCTTCGTCGACCGGTCCGGGAGCGCTGCGGAATTCTAGCTGTCAGCGCTCCTGACGGTAGATCAAAGTGCATGTCGGGGGCTGAAATGCGTCTGGTTCGCCAGCGCAGGTGTGCCGGGGATCTTGGTAAGAACCTTGATCATCGTGCTTGGTGCTGAGGTGGGCAACGTTGACTGCGATCCCGTTTGAGACGTGCGGGACGTCGGCTTTGCCGACGCTGCGGTGGCGCAGCGCTGCAGCTGGTGGCCGTTGATGAGCTTGCCCAGGGGCTGTGAGGCCGGGAGGCGAGGTGTTGGACTGTCCTGATCGGCAGGTCAGGCGACACTTGGGTATCGGTCTACCGCGCGCGCTCACCGTTGATCGAGTACGATGACCGCTCGTTCCGCCGGTACTACAAGCAAGCGCAGATGGGGGTCACACGTGGGTGAGCGGTCTCCCTTGCGAGCCAAGCGGCGGCCGAAGTTTGAGAGGGGAGTCGGCTCCCTGCGGGTCGTGGACCTCTTCGCCGGCTGCGGTGGCCTCGCCCTCGGTGTTGCCCAGGCAGCCCACAAGCATGGGGTCTCGCTTGATGTTCGTCTCGCAGTTGACTTTGAGGCAGCCCCCATCAAGGTCTTCAAGGCCAACTTTCCCAAGGCCAACGTCCAACGAGGAACTGTCGAGTCCTACTTTGACGGAGACCTAGGAGCCTCGGTGACGGCTCAGGAGGCCGAGACCCTCTCCGCGGTGGGCCAGGTGGGGCTCCTGATCGGCGGGCCGCCCTGTCAAGGGCACAGTAACCTTAACAACCACACCCGTCGCGATGATCCCAAGAACCGGCTGTACCTGCGTATGGCTCGCGCCACGGAGGTTCTGCGCCCCAGCGTAGTTGTCATCGAGAATGTGCTGGCCGTTGTCAACGACAAGCAGCAGGTGGTCTCCCGCGCCATCGTTCACCTTAAGAAGCTTGGATACGATGTCGCCACCAGGCGTATCGATCTACTCAAGCTGGGGGTCGCCCAGACACGCAAGCGCCACATACTGCTGGCGGTCCGCGAAGACGCGCTTCCTTTTGGCTTTTCGGCCGCTGACCTGCTGCAGATTGAAGACCACAATGCCAGACCCCATGATCTGCGTTGGGCGATCGGCGACCTACTCGATGTTCAGCCGAAGTCATTCTTTGATGAAGCTGCCGTACCCAGCGCGGATAACCAGCGACGTATGAAGTACCTTTTCGATAACGATGAGCATAATCTGCCGAACGAAGAGCGCCCTGAGTGTCACCAAGGCGAGCACAATTACACCTCAATGTATGGTCGCTTGTGGTGGGACCGTCCGTCTCAGACTATTACAAGCGGCTTCGCGACGATGGGGCGCGGAAGATTTGTCCACCCTGCTGTACCTCGGTGCTTGACTGCCCATGAGGCTGCGCGCATCCAGGGCTTTCCGGACTATTTCAAGTTCGTCGACGAGAGGGCGAGGCCCCGCTACGAGCTGACTCGTACCGAGGTTCAGGTCATCATCGGCAATGCCGTACCCCCGCCTCTTACCGAGGCGCTGACGGCCAAGCTATTCGACGCCGACGTTCTGCAGGTGAAGGACGATTCGCCCCAGATGCAAGAAGAAGATTTTGCTGGCGCTGCTGTCGATCTCGCCTGCTAAGCCTGTACCGGGTTTATTCCATTCGAGGGCATTGAAGCGTGACGCGCAAGCCGCTCTCAGGGCGGAAAGGAATCACTTGCTGCGCAGGATCTGACGGTTTTTTCGCGTGCTCTTAATTCCTAGTACCCGTCTCATCGTCAGTTTTGTTGGCCAGGTGTCCAGTCAGCTACTCGCCTGCTGTGGTCCGCTGCAGCCCTGCCTAGATCTCCACCTGGACTGCCACGTCACGGAGCTTGATCGTGGTGACGGTGCCGGGCAAGGTGCTGCGAACTGAGGTTCAGGAGCTGGGCTTTTCCGCTGCTCTGGTCAGGCGTGTCTCACCGTCTGTTGAGTCCCGTGTGGAACAGTGTTTTCGTCATTGCGCGGTTCACGCTCGTGTCGCGTCCCGAGACGTATGGCGTTCGTGGCAGGTAGCCGCTGTTGCGGTACAGGGTGAGTGCGGAGTGGTTGCGGGCTCCGGTTTCCAGGACCAGTTGGGTGACGCCGTGGGCGGCGGCCTCGTCCTCCAGGAAGCTGAGTATCTGGCGCCCCAGCCCTTGACCTCGGGCGGAGGCTGCCACGTACATGCGCTTGATCTCTGCGGTCTGTGGTGTCAGCAGGCGCCATCCTCCGCAGCCGACGGCTTCGGAGGCGCCGTGCGTGCGGGCGATGACGAACAGGCCGCGGGGCAGTTCGAAGTCGCGGGCCGGTGTGTCGTCGGGTGCGTCGGCGAAGCCGTAGACGCTGGCCTGTTCCGCGTGCAGTTCCCAGGTCAGGCGCCGTGCCTCGGGGTGGCTGTAGGGGACCACCGTGAGGGAGGGCTCGGCTGAGCGGCACGGTGGGGCGGAGCTGGGCTGCGTCATGCATCCGATAGTGCCCTGTCCACGGCGTGGAGCGCATCCGTGCCCACGGCGGAGTGCAGGTGGGTACCCACGTGTCGCCGGAGGCGGCCCAGCAGGTTGCGGCACCGGATGGACTGGATGTCGGGCACGTGCCCCGCGAGACGGCGGAGAGTGTTCGCGGTGGCCTCCGCGTCCCGGGTGAGGGCGTACGCCCGAGCCAGGTGGATGCCGTGCAGTACGGCAGAGCGTTTGAAGCCGCTGGTCGGCCCGTGGTCGGTCAGCGGGGCGAGCATCTGGGCGGCCTCGGCCAGGAGCCGTCGGGCCTGGATCGGGTTGGTGGCGGCGAGTTCGACGAGTGCGTGCCCGGATTCGGCCGCGACCTGCTCGGCCGTGAAGTAGTACAGGGCCGGTGGGTCGTCCGGTCTGCGGTGCTCCAGCAGGTTCCGGCATCGGTCTGTGGCGGCACGGAAGGCGTCGATGTCGCCGACGGCGGCGTGTGCGGTGGCCAGGCGCCCGAAGGCGCGGGCGCGGACGGTCGGCAGGCTCCGGGCGGTGCGTTCCACGGCGGCTTCGGCGAAGCGCAGGGCGGCTGAGGGCTTGCCGGTGGCCGCGTGCTGGTAGGCGAGCATGCCCAGGACGTTGGCGACGCCGTGCTCGTCCCCGGCGGCGTGCGCGAGCCGGATGGCCAGTAACTGGTAGCGCTGTGCTGGTGCGGCGAGGTCGGCGTCGAAGGCCATCCACCCGGCGAGCTGCGCCATTCCGCCTGCCGTGGCCAGCAGACGGACGCCGATGTCCGGCGTGTAGCGGCTGTTGCGCAGCAGGTCGAGGACGCCGACCAGTTCGGTACGCACATATCGCTGGGACAGGGCGCCGCCTCCGGCTGTGTCGTCCAGGCGCCGAAGGTCGCGCAGGTGTCCTTCGAGGAGGTCCATCAGGGGCGGAAGGACCTGATCCTCGCGGGAACCGGGCGGGCTCTGTGTGGGGCCCTGGTGGGTGGCGTCCCACACGGCGCTGAAGAGCTGTTCCTCGGCGGCCGGCCGGAGGGCGGCCTGTTCGCGTGGGTCGGTGGTGGTCCAGGCGGTGGCGGTGGCCAGGATCTCGGTGAGCGGGCGTCGGCCCAGCAGGCCGTCGGTGGCGACCCAGTCATCGTCGGCGAGGCTGGCGGGCTCGTCTCCCCACAGTTCGGCAGCGGTGCAGGGTGCTCCTGTGGCCTCGGTCAACAGCGTGGCGGTCAGGCGGCGGACCGTGGTTGAGCGTGGGCGGCCACCACGTAGCCAGCCATGGGCGGCGGTGAGGTGCAGTGTGGGCTCGCCGACTGCTTCCAGCCGCGGGTTGAGTGCGCGTACGAGAGCGCGTGGTGACCACCCGGCGCGACGCAGGGCGCCCGTCAGTGCCCGGTTCGCGTTCTGCTCGTCCGGCACGGTTCGCGCACCCTGCGCGGCGTTGCGGAGAGTCCTCACGCCTCGACGGTAGGTCAACGCGGTAGCGGCGAGCGCGAATTCGCGGCTTTTCGCAGCCGCTGCCGGATGTTCGCACTCTTCGCGACGATCACCCCTCCCCGTGCCCCCTGGCCGCGCTGTCCCCTGGTGCATCCGCCAGCGGACGACATGGGGACGCCCGGATCGGAGGAGCGGCATGACATTCGCGTTCACCCCGCAGCGGGACGGCCTGCGGACGGCGCTGGAGGTGTCCTTCGAGCGCCGCACGGACCCCGAGACGGGCGGCCTCTCCGCAGCCGACTGCGCTTGGCCGGGGCGGCTGCGCCGCATCGTCCGCGCGGGGCTCGTCTACTGGCGTCGTCCCGAGCTGGTCGGGGATGTGGAGCTGCTGCTGACCGAGCTGGTGACCAACGCGCGTGCGCCATGAGGCGCTCTGTTGTATCCCCGGTTCAACAGGGAGGAACTGAAGGGAGGTTTCTGGGCCCGATGGCTTACCTGGAGTCGAAAGGTGAAGGGGACAGCAGCATGCCAGAAAATCAGTACTCGTGTTCACGTGTGGAAGCGAGGTACTGAGGGGCCCGTGCGATATGGCGAAAGCTGAACTGCCTGAACCCCAATCTCCAAAGGATGAAAAGCGAGCATCCGCCGGAAACCCACACGTGACACCGGCGCCGCATCCTGCGGTGGAGTGAATGCGTATCCACCGCACCCTTCGGATCGCGGAATGATTCCCAGTGAGGGAATTCAAGGAGATGAGTGGGGCGCCTAAGTCGCGCTAGACACGTACAACAGGGACGAACATGGGATCACCTAAAGGATGAGAGTCCCAAGGTGACGGAGGCCCCGTAGTAGTCGCAGGAGCAACGGCCTGCCAAGGAGGACGGGAAAGCCGTCCACAGGGCGAAGGGGGCCAGGTGATTCGGACATCACGATACTGGGAGGTATGCGTAATGCAGAGCGCCGAAGCGGTACTTGATGTCCTGCGTGAACGCGGCAGGCACGGCCTGCCGTGCAACGAACTGTATCGGCAGCTGTTCAATCCGAACCTGTATCTGCTGGCCTACGGGCGCATCTACGCCAACCACGGTGCGATGACCCCCGGGGTCTGCGGGGAAACCGCAGATGGCATGTCCGAGGCAAAGATCGGACGCATCATCGAGGCCATGCGCCACGAGCGTTACCGCTTCCGCGCCGTGCGTCGCGTCCACATTCCGAAACCCAACGGAAAGACACGCCCGCTCGGTATGCCGTCCTGGTCGGACAAACTTGTCGGCGAAGTGA
>NZ_BAAGSO010000060.1:0-354216 GCF_054782395.1 Streptomyces daliensis
CGCTACTACGACCCCGAAACCGCCCGCTACCTCACCCCCGACCCCCTCGGCCTCACCCCCGCCCCCAACCACCACACCTACGCCCGCAACCCGTACTACGAGATCGACCCCCTCGGTCTCGAAGGCTGTTCCCCGCTGAAGTCCCTGCACCCGGACAGCTCGCTCGACAAGAGTTCGCTGGACTTCTGGCACAAGCAGGACACGGAGGACATCCTGTTCTCCCTGCGGCCCGGCGCGGACGAGTCGCTGAAGGTGAAGCCGGATGGGACCATCATGAACGGCAACACGAGGATCGCCGTGCTGCGCTCACGCGGCTATGACGTCGACTCCCTCCCGCGCGATCCCTATGGCGGCAAACCGATGAGCGACGAGGACTTCTGGGACATGGAGCAATGAACATTCGGCAGCAGGTCGAGGCGGTACTGACGTCGGAGAAGCGGGAGGTGTTCCTGCGCACCCTCGGGCACCGGCTCGGGATCTCGGCCCGGGAGATCTTCGCCCGTGACGAGGACGAGCGCGGCGGGCTGCTCCAGGCCCGCGCCTGCAACGAGATGATGATCGCCATCTGGTCGCAGCTCGCGGTGGCGCGCGAGGTGGGCGCTGAGGGATATCCCGACGCCGAGTTCCTGCCCGTCCTCCTGTCCAAGGCCGACATGGGCGAGGCACGCGGGTATCTGCGGAGTGCGTTGGAGAGCGCACTGGACGCCACCACCTGACCACAACCACAGCCACAGCCACAACCACAGCGCAGGCACGCAGAGGCCCCGACGCCCGGGGAATCCGCCCAGTGCCGTCGGGGCCTCACGCGCGGCGTACCGCGCCGGATCTACATGTGGTGCGTGCTACTTGATGGCCTTGATCAGCTCACCGTCGGGAGTGTCACCGCTCAGCTCCCAGAGGAAGGAGCCGCCCAGCTTGTTCTGCGTGACCCAGTCGCTCTTGATGCCGATGGTCTCCGGGGTGTCGTAGCTCCACCACTCGTCACCGCAGTGTGCGTACGCGGTGTCACCGACCTTGCCGGTGGCCGGGCAGCGGTCCTTGAGCACCTCGTAGTCCTCGATGCCCTGCTCGTACGTGCCGGGCGCCGGGCCCGTCGCCTTGCCGCCGGGCTCCGACTGCGTCACACCGGTCCAGCCGCGGCCGTAGAAGCCGAACCCGAGCAGCAGCTTGTCGATGGGGACACCCATCAGCGCCAGCTTGGCGATGGCCGTCGAACCGTCGAACGCCTCCTTGGGTATCCCCTCGTACTCGCGGAGCGGCGAGTGCGGGGCGGTGGGGCCCTGTGCGTCGAAGGCACCGAAGTAGTCGTACGTCATCGGCAGGTACCAGTCGACGTACTCCGAGGCGGCCTTGTAGTCCGTGGCCTCCATCTTCCCGTCCTTGGAACCGTCACCGGTGACCGCCGCGGTCACCAGCTTGTCCTCGAACTTGGCGCGCAGTGCCTTCATCAGGTTCGCGAAGGCGTCCTTGCCGCTGTCGTCGCAGCTCAGGCCGCAGGCGTTGGGGTACTCCCAGTCGATGTCGATGCCGTCGAAGAGACCGGCCCAGCGGGAGTCGTTGAGGAGGCTGGCGCAGGAGTCGGCGAACGCCTCCGGGTTCTTGGCCGCCTCAGTGAAGCCCTTGGACCACGACCAGCCGCCGAAGGACCACAGCACCTTCAGATCGGGGTGCTTCTCCTTGAGCTTGAGGAGCTGGTTGAAGTTGCCGCGCAGCGGCTGGTCCCAGGTGTCGGCCTTGCCGTCGACGCTCTGTTCGGCGGTGTAGGCCTTCTCGTAGTCGGCGTAGGAGTCGCCCACCGCGCACTTGCCGTCCTTGACGTTGCCGAAGGCGTAGTTGATGTGGGTGAGTTTGTCAGCCGAGCCCGAGGTCTCGATGTCCTTGACGTGGTAATTGCGCTGGTAGGCACTCCAGTTGGTGAAGTATCCGACGGTCTTCTTCCCGTCCGCCGGGGTGTCCGCCGCCGCTGTCGCCGACTGGCGGTCGCTGGTCGACCCGTTGGCCGTGAGGAGCGTCGTGATCAGGGCTGCCACGCACAGCACGCCCAGGAAGGTGATGAGTCCGCCGCGCGGAACGCGGGGGCGTCCTGTGCTGGCGGCGGAGAAGAGTTGTCTGTCCGATCGGAGCATGGCCACCTCGTGTGTGGGGTGAGGAGGTAGAGGGACGTGGGGACGCGCGGACGTCCTGCCCCCGCGGACATCCGCCACCCGGGGAGAGCGACGGACCGGTTCGGCCCGCCAGTGGTGCCACCCCGTCCCCGTACGTGTAACGCACACCACTACGGTCGCGGTCGGCGACCGGTTCACCTCCGGCTGTGTTGACTCCTGCCCGCTCGTGTTCGCCCGCGCGGGGTGGGCCGTCGCCTGCCTCCCCGGCCCCCTCGGCCCCCACTTCGCCGGCCCCGCCCGTCAGTTGGAGACCGGTGTGTTGGCGCGGAGCAGCGCGGCGCCGAGGGGGGTGAGGGTGTGCAGGACGGATGCGCCGTGCCGGTGGCTGGTGATCAGGCCCGTGTTCCGCAGCGCTGTGGTGTGCTGGCTCGCGGAGGAGGCGGAGACACCGATGGCGCGGGCGAGTTCGCCGGTGGTGGCACCGGAGGCGACGGCCCGCAGCACACCGGCGCGGGTGCGACCGAGCAGCGTCGTCAGCGGCGCGCCGTGGTCCAGGTGCTGGGGCAGCGCGCCGCGCTGGGGCTCGTGGCTGAGGGGGTAGATCAGGACGGGGTCCAGGGTGGTGTCGCCGAAGGTCACGGGGGTGGCCCAGCAGAAGTACGACGGGATCAGGAGCAGGCCGCGGCCGTTCAGATACAGGTCGCGGTCCCGGGGATAGGCGGTGTGCAGTACGGGGCGCTCCCACCGCACCCCGGGGCCCAGGTTCTGGAGCAGCCCTTCGATCCCGTGCCCGAGCACGGTGCGGGCGCGCGCCGTGCGTTCGGCTTCGACGCGTGCCTGGACGTGGTCGCTCCACGGCGCGACGGCCGTCTCGTAGTACGCCCTCATCGCCTGCACCAGTTCCTTCCGCAGACCCGGCTCGGCCAGGCGCGGCGCCCAGGCGGGGGCACCGCTGGTACGGGCGAGGAGGCCCACCTCGTCCAGGACCCTGCGGCGCGGGGTGGCCAGGACGGCTTCCAGGCCCGCGTCGAGTCCGTGTGCGCCCTCGGGTGGGGTGAGGAAGTCGGGGAAGTAGACGGCGCGCGGGACCAAGGGCAACAGCACCGTGCCCAGGGTGCGGGTGAGGCGCGCGTCGTGCACCCGCGTACGGGCGGAGCGGTACCAGTCCGCGTAGGCCCAGCGGCCGCGGCGGGACTGGAAGCGGTGCAGGCTCGTGCAGATCTCCCACAGCGGGTCGGGCCCGGCCGCGACGCGGGTCCTGGCCAGGTCGGCATCGGTGAAGTGGATACGGAGCATGCGGATCCCCCTGGTGTCCCGGGCTTTTCGGGCAGCGCGAAAAACCCTGGCTGGCCATGATCGCGTCAGCGGTGCTCCGTGAGCACCGCGGAAGGGGGCCGCGAACGGTGAAGTGCGACGACCGGCACTGCCCGCACCGTTTGGTCAAGACGGCAACGGGCCTCGCACAGTCCTCACACGGCACACAAGCTTATCGGCATGACCATGACCTTGCTCCCTCTCCGAACCTCTCCGAACCTCTCCGACGCCTCTCCGAACCTCTCCGTCCCTCCCCGGTTGGCGCGTGGCCGTCGCGAGGTGGGTCAGGAGGCGACGAAACGGGCGATCCCGCACCAGCCGCACCGGCCCTGTTCAGCCGGAGTGCCGGCCGGACCCCCACTGCTTGCGCGCGAACGCGGCCGGTCCGGTCACCAGCGTGTCGGGAGGAACGTCCTTCGTGACGACGGCCCCGGCGCCGACGACGGCACCGCGTCCGATCGTGACACCGGGGAGCACCGTGACCGCCGCGCCGAGCCACGCACCGGCCCCGACCGTGATGGGCGCCAGGGTGATGAATTCGCTTCGCTCGGACGCCATGACGGGGTGGTCGGAGGAGATGAGGCTGGTCTTCGGGCTGATCAGGACTCCGTCGCCCAGGCGGATGCCGCCCTGGTCCATGAACGTGCAGCCCTGGTTGACGAAGACGTGCTCGCCGAAGTCGATGCCGAGCCCGTGGTGTGTGTAGAAGGGCGGGTAGACGGTGACGGAGTCGGGGACCGGCCTGCCGACGATCTCGGACAGCAGGGCCGCGCGGGCGGCCTTGTCGTCGAAGGGCAGGACGTTGAGCCGGGACGTGAGCGTGTTCACGTACTCGATCCGCTCGGCCACCCGCGCGAACTCGGGGGTGCGGACATAGAGACGGTCTTGATCAGGCGTGTCTGGCGTGTCAGGCATATCAGGTGTGTCAGGCATGGGGGTTCCTCGCGATGGGGCGCTCGGGCGGGCCGTGGCGGCCGCTGGACCGCACCCGTCGAACACGACGGGTGGCCAACCAGAGGTTGACCGGACTCATCAAAGCGACCGCACCACACTGGAATCAAACAACGGCCACGACCGCCACGATCAACGTTTGGTTGTCCGCATAGGATGAGCCGCATGGATGTCATGGCCGTGCGCACCTTCGTCGCCGTCGTGGACACGGGACAGTTCCAGGAAGCGGCTGCCGGTCTGTCGATCACGCCGCAGGCCGTGTCCAAGCGCGTCGCCGCGCTGGAGAGGGAACTCGGTGTCCAGCTCTTCACCCGTGACGCGCGCGGCGCGCGGCTCACCATCGACGGGCAGGCGTTCCTGCCCCACGCCCGCACCCTCCTCCACTCCGCCGAGCGCGCCCTCGCGTCCGTGCGGCCGGGCCATCGGGCACTGCGCGTCGACGTGATCGGCCGCCAGCTCTCCCTGGCGGGGCTGCTGCGCGGCTTCCATCGCGCCCACCCCGAGATCGAGCTGGACGTCGTGACGCTGTACGACTCCGGTACGGCCGTCGCCGCCGTCCGGGACGGGACGATCGACGCGACGTTCCGCGCCGTGACCATGCCGGGCAGACGGCTCCCCGACGGCGTGGCAGCCACCCCCGTCTTCGACGAACCGCTGCACCTGTTCACCGGGCCACGGCACGAGTTCGCGAACGCGCCCGCGCTCACTCCCGCCCAGCTCGCCGGGCGGCGGATCTGGATGCCGGGCAACCTGCCCGGCACCGAGTGGGCGGCCTACTACGACGAACTCGCCGCCGCCTTCGGCCTCGTCATCGACCCGGTCGGCCCGGACTTCGGCATCGAGCCCCTGCTCGACACCATCGCCGGTTCCACGACACTGGCCACCTTCGTCAGCGAACAGACACCGCTGGTGTGGCCCGTCGGCCACGACCTGCGGCGCATCCCCCTCAGCGACCCGACCCCGCTCTACCCCCACTCACTGATCTGGCGCACCCACAACCCGCACCCCTCCCTGACCGCCCTGCGCCGCCACCTCACCGCCGCGTACCCCGGCCGCCCCGGCAGCGGCACCTGGGTACCGGAGTGGACCCTGCCCGCGTAGGGGCCGCTCAGCGCGCGGCGCTGCCGGTTCCTGCCGGACCCCCGGCTTCCGTCAGGCCCCCGGCTCCTGGCGGGCGCGCTCCTGGTGGCGGCGGGCCTTCAAGCGGTTGCCGCAGGTCTTCATCGAGCACCAGCGGGCGGTGTTGGCGCGGCTGCGGTCCAGGAGGAAGAGGCGGCACTCGTCGTTGCCGCAGGGGCGCAGCCGGCCGGGCCTGCGTTCCTGGACGTCGTACCAGGCGAGTACCAGCTCCACGGCGAGCATCCGCTCGGGCGGCCCGCACAGCCGCCACCGCAGTTCCGAAGCGACGGCCTCGGGGACCCGGTGGGCGCCGGTGAGGATCCGCTGGAGATCCGCCTCGGGGACGGGGCCGTGCGTGGCGGTTTGCAGCGCGCCCCTGGCCGTCCGCAGCCAGTCGAGCGCCGGTGCGCCGTCCGCGCCGCCGTGCTTCCGTGCCCACCGCCGCAGCGCGGCGTCGTCGGCCCACAGGTCCCGCGGTCGGCCGTCCACCACCGGGGTGCTGTTCAGCGCTTCGAGCAGCGCCTGCTCGTCGATCACGTCCACCCATCTCCCCGTCTAACCGTCTTGTTCGACTTGACAGGTTACCTCGGGTCGGGCCCAATGGAGACACGGGTAACCGCCAAAGATGATTGAGAGGGTTAGTCATGGCCGAGGTCTGCCACCGGTACGCCACCGTGCGGGGACACCGCGTCTTCTACCGCGAGGCCGGTCCCCGCGACGCGCCGACGCTGCTGCTCCTGCACGGCTTCCCCACCAGTTCGCGCATGTTCCGCCGCCTGATCCCGAGGCTCGCCGACTCGTACCGCGTCATCGCCCCCGACCACCTCGGCTTCGGCCACTCCGACACCCCGCCCGCCGACACGTTCCCGTACACGTTCGACGCCCTCACCGACATCACCGAGGCGCTCCTGGCCGAACTCGGCATCGACCGCTACGCCATATACGTGCAGGACTACGGCGCCCCCATCGGATGGCGGCTCGCGCTGCGCACCCCGGAGGCGGTCACCGCCGTGATCACCCAGAACGGCAACGCCTACGAGGACGGCTTCGTCCCGGAGTTCTGGGCACCCGTGTGGGCCTACGCCCAGGATCCGGGGCCCGGGACGGAGCCGGGGGTACGTGCCGCTCTCGGCCTGGACGCCATCCGCTGGCAGTACCTGCACGGGGTGGACAGCGCCGAACTGGTCGACCCCGACACCTGGACGCTCGACCACCGCGACATCAGCCGCCCCGGCAACGACCTCGCACAGCTCGCCCTCTTCCGCGACTACGCCACCAACCCGCCCCTGTACCCGAAGGTGCACACGTACTTCCGGCAGAGCCGCGTCCCGCTCCTGGCCGTGTGGGGAGCCGAGGACCTCATCTTCGGCCCCGACGGTGCGCGCGCCTTCGCGCGGGACCTGCCGGACGCCGAGATCCATCTGGTGCCCGGAGGCGGCCACTTCCTGCTCGAAAGCCACCTGGAGACGGCGGCCGGCCATATCCGCGACTTCCTGCCCCGCGCACTGGCGACGCTGGCGGCACCCCGGGCATGAAGCCCGTCACAGGGCGGACCAGTGCCTCTACGGTGGCGTCGGACCGCCGCTTTGCCAGGATGCGCCCGGTTCCCGCCCGCAGCCTGCTGGGTGGTCAGCCCAGTGTGGGGCGTGTGCGGCGTGCGGTGTGTGCGGGCCGTCCGACTGTGGCGTACCAGACCAGGACCGCACATATGAAGGCCGTCGCCGCGGAGACCAGCGACCTTGTGAGGGTGTCGTCCCGAGCACCGGAAACGAGGGCGATGCCCAGTGCCAGCGTCAGAGTGATGACGGGCAGCGCACGGGGGCTCCGCGTGGCGCCTGACGTGGCGGCCGACGGCAGCAGCCAGGTGGCGAGACCGTAACAGGCACAGGCCAACAGCGTGGCTCCCAGCACTTCGCTGGGCCGGTGGCCGCCCATCGTCGCGCTGGCGGCGGCGATGCAAGCGAGCCACAGCACACCGGCCGTGGCCACGTAGGGGCGGATGCGGGGGGAGACCACGAGGACGGCGGCGAGAGTCAGCGCGGCGGGGATGACCGTGTGCCCGCTGGGGAAACCCTGATCAAGGAGATTCTCGGGCGCGCCCGCCAGATCGGGGCGGGGCATGGCCGATTTGAACACCTCCTTGCCCCCGGTCGCGAGAATGACGACCCCGAACGCCGCGCACCCCTGCCGCCAGCACCGCCGCACCAGGGTGAGGACCACGATGACGGCCAGGCCGGCCAGCACGGTGGGCTTGGCGCTCAACTCCATCGGCGGCAGGGGCGTCGAGCCGTAGGTCGCTCCTGACAGGGGGTAGATCCACGCTTCTTCGCTGCCCTGTTCACCGAGACCGAACAGGGCGTTCTCAGCTCGTTGCCCCCACGGGGTGCAGACGGCGAGCAGATAGACCGTCAGAAACCCCAGGGCGTACAGCAGGGCCGGCATCCACGGCCGTGTCGTACGCGACGGGCTGTGGGCCTCGGGGGCCTCGGGGTCCTGCCCTGAGACTCCCGGACGGTGCGTGGGCAGGGGCGGAGAACCGTGCTGAGTCATCGCTCTGTTTCTTCCGTTGTGTGTGGGGGGAGTTCGGGCACGCACGTCCTGCGGCACGCTCACGGGGGGTCCTCTTAGGCGAGTGCCTGCCCCCGTCGGTGCTGGGCGGTGATCGCCAGGACCGGGAGGGGGGCGATCAGGAGGACGAGGACGACCAGGTCAGGCAGGGACTGCATGAACCCCTGCGGCTGGATCACAATCGCCTGTATGCGGATGAACGCGACCGCCGCGACGGGGATCAGCCACCGGTAGTCCCCGGTGGAGGTCGTCGCCACCCACGCGGCGATCAGCGCGGCGACTTCGAGGGCGAACAGTCCGCGCTGGAAGGTGGGACTGACGGAGATGATGTGCAGGCCCCCGGCCACGTACATGGCGAACACGACGGGGATCAGCCAGCGGTACGAGCGGCGCCGCAGCCGGCTGGGACGGCAGGCCGTCAGCACGGCGCACGCGACGCACAGTGTCCCCGCGAGCACCAGGTCACGGGCCGTTATCGGGGCGCCAAGACCGTAGTAGCTCAGACCCGCCTTGCCCTCGTCGCCGAAGAGGGTGCGGCCGTGGGACGTGGCGCCGGCCCAGATCATGGCTGCCGCGGCCGGCAGCGCGATCCACGGTCTGCCACGCAGCAGAGCGATCAAGCAGCCCAGCGGGAGCAGCCCGTAGGGCAGCAGCCGTATCCGCGTGGGACCTTCGGCCCACGGGTACCAGCCGGAGAAGTGGAAGGCGATGGCGTGCTGTCCGGGGTCGATGCGCAGTGCCCAGTGCCACACGTCCTGCAGGTACGGAACCAGCGCCAGCGCGGCGAGGGCCAGAGCGGCCAGATGGATGCCGTCCAGCCACCACGCCCGTGCCGTGTCGTCGACGACGGCACGGGCGCGGGCCTGCACACCGGCACGCGCCAAAGCGGCAACCTCCCGCGGCGGGGGCCAGGAGCGGCCGGGATACGCCTCGGCCAGGCAGGCCAGCAACTCCTCTCCATGCCGGGAGCGGTGGGACTCGGGATAGGCCGCAAGCAGCAGACGGTTCATGCCGGGGCCGCTCCGGCATCCCGTGAGCGTCCGATGACGACGGCCGCCGCCTGCTGCATCCGCAGGGCCTCCCGGCTGAGCGTCGCGGTGCCGTCCTCGGTGAGCTTGTAGTAGCGCCGCGCCCGCCCGTCCACGATCTCCTCATGGTCGGCGGCCACCAGTCCGGTCCGCTCCATCCGCTCCAGCGCGCCGTAGAGGGTGCCGACAGCGATCCGGAGCCGCCCGTCGGTGGCCTGCTCGGCGGCCTTGATGATGCCGTAACCGTGCAACGGCCCGTCCATGAGCGCGGCAAGGATGAAGTATTGAGGTTCCGTCAAGGACGGCTTCTGTCTTGTCACGCGTCGACTATATATCGAGCTACGAAATATATCTATCAACTCTGGGCCGTCACCGGCGGCGCTTCCACGCCCGGCGGGTCCGGGCGTCACCCTTCGTCGGGCTCGTCGCGTTCAGGGCCCGACGCGGGGTGCTGGGCGCCGTCACGTCGAGGGGAGGGACCGCGCTCCGAACCCGTACGCGACTGCCGGGCCCGATTCCGTTCCCGTTCCTGTTCGCGCTGCTCCTGGCGCTCCTTCTCGCGCATGCTCAGCCGGTGCAGCTCCTCGTGCCATGCCCTGGCTTTCGCCGTCAGTTCCGGTTCCGCGTCCTCGTCGTCGTCCTCCGGCAGCTCTCCGCGCTCGCGCAGCTGCTGGTCGTGGATGTGCACGGGCGGGTAGGGGTCCGGATCCGACGGGCGGGGGCCCTCCGGGCCGTCCGGGCCGATCCGTACGAACCGCTCCACGCGCACGACCCGCAGGTGCCGTCCGGCGAACCGGAAGTCCGAGGGGCGCTCCTCGTCCAGCCGGTCCGCGGCCTCCCGGTACACGGCGCGCTGGGTCTCGTCCAGGTTCTCCATCACCGGATCGAGGACGCGCAGGGAGTAGGCGAGCCCGTCGCGCGCGTCCTGTGGAGTGGACGAATGGCTCATCCGGGGCCGCCAGCGGCTGCCCTCCTCCTCGGCGAAGCAGTACGTGGTGGGCAGCAGTGCCCCGCCGGGGTGGCTGTGGCGGGCGGCCTCCGCGTCGCGCTGTGCTTCCGGATCGGCGTCGGCCAGGTGGCCGAGGCGCAGCAGATCCACCTTGAGGAGGCCCTCGGCCATCCCCGTCGGCAAGATGGGGTCGATGACGAACCCCTCGGTCGGGTCGGGCAGCTTCCGCGCCTCGCCCGGCTCCGCCGGATCCGGGTCGGAGCGGCGAGGGGGCTCGGGGCCGTCCGGGCCGGAGCGGATGACCTGCTCGGCGCGCACGACGCGGTAGCGGACGCCGCGCACGGTCATCTCGTCCACCGTCTCCCAGTCGGGCCGTTCCCCCGCGCGCTGGAGTTCCTCGCGCGCTGCCTCGTCGCCCGCCTCCTCGGCCTGGTGGGCGAGACGGCGCAGATGGGAGCCGAGCGTCTCGCGGGCCTGCTGCGGGTAGGCGTTGGAGAAGTATCCGTGCAGGCTCCAGCCGCCCGCCTCCCGCTCGTGCGCCACTCCGAACACCGGGCCGAGGCCCATGAAGTGCGGGTAGCGCTCCCGGGCCAGGTGCGCCTCCTCCTCGGCGAGTGCCGCCTCGGGATCCTCGGACGCGGCCACGCGAATCGTGCGGTAGGCGGGGACGTTCTCCTCTGGCGAGTGCATGCTCTCAGTGTGCGCCCGATGACCGTACGCATGCAGGGAGTTGCGGAGGAAGGTGCCCGGACGATGGCGCGTGCGCATGCGCGTGTGATCCTCCCCCGGGTACCGGTGCCGGGAGCGGTGGCCTTCACCGGGGCTGACGGGCGTTGCCGCGCATGACGCCTGCCCGCAACCCCTGCTCGATGTCCTCCAGCGTGCGCCCGCGCGTCTCCGGCACGCGCCGCAGGACGAAGACCCAGCACAGCCCGTTCATGGCGGCGTAGCACAGCAGCGTCGGGGTCAGCCCGAAGACCTGGACGGAGGTCAGGGCCGTGACCGCGATCAGCAGGTCGAAGCCCCACAGAGTCGCCGTCGCGGTGCTCGTCGCCGGGCCGCGCACGGCGAGCGGCAGGACCTCGGGGGCGATCAGCCACACCACCGCCTGCATGCTCGCGCCGTTGAAGAAGATGTACGCGAAGAGGGCGCCCACCACTGTCCAGCGCTGCACGGCCGATCCTCCGCCGGAGAGGAACGCCACGCCCATGACGGCCATCGCGGCGCCGGAGGCGGGCAGGAGCCACAGCAGCAGACGGCGGCGGCCGACCCTGTCCACGCTGACCGCGCCCGTCACGCCCGCCAGGACGAGCATGAGGCCGATCCCGACTCCGGCGAGCAGTGCGACGGAGTCCCCGAACCCCGCCTCGGAGAGCAGTGTGGGCGCGTAGTAGACCATGGCGTTGATGCCGGTGAGCTGGGAGAACGCGGCGATGCCCAGGGCGACGAGGAGAGCGGGCCGCACCCAGGGCGAGCGCAGGGCACGCAGCGTGGCGCGCAGGCCGCGCGGTGCGCGGTCGCCCTCCCGGCAGAGCGAGGTGATCTCCTCGACCTCGGCGGCCACGTCGTGCTCGGGCCCGCGGAGCCGGGACAGCTCCCGCTCCGCCACCCCGTGCCGGCCCCGCTCCACCAGCCACCGGGGGCTCTCGGGCAGCGGGAGCATTCCGGCCATGAGGACGAGCGCCGGCAGCGCGGCGAGACCGAACATCCAGCGCCAGCCGCCCGGTCCCGCGAGGGCGTAGCCGACGAGATAGGAGAGCAACTGCCCCAGCGCGACCATGAGCTGGAAGAGGACGATGAGGCGGCCACGTAGGGCGGGCGGCACGGTCTCCGCTATGTAGACGGGGACGGTGTTGGAGGCACCGCCGACGGCGAGGCCGAGCAGCAGCCGCGCGGCCACCAGCGCGGACATGGAGTCGGCGGCGGCCGAGGCGAGCGAGCCGCCCGCGAAGACGACGGCCACCGCGACGATCACAGGGCGTCGCCCGTGGCGTGCGCTGAGCACGCCGGAGACCGGGGCGCCGATCATCGCGCCCACGAGGATGGCGCTGACGACGATCTCCCGCTCCCGGGTGGTCAGTTCGAGGTCCTTGGCCAGGTCGAGCAGGGCGCTGGAGATGATGCCGGTGTCGTAGCCGAAGAGGAGCCCGCCGAGCGCGGAGATCCCGGCTACGGCGTAGAGAAGCGCGGGCTGCCGGGAGCGCCCGGGGCGCGGGACGACGGCATTGTCGGCCGGTGCTGGCAGGTTCACGGGGGGTCCTTCGGTGCCGGGGCGGGGGAGGGGGACGGGGAGAGACGGGGCGGAGAGGTGGCCCGGCGGCGGGTGCCGGGCAGGCGGGCAGACGGACAGGCGGGCGTCAGGCGTCGCCCATGACCAGGCCCTCGATGGTGTGCTGCTGCTCGACCGGCTCCAGCACGTCGACCACGCGGCATCGCAGATGACGCCGCAGCCGCTCGGGCAGGGCCTCCCACCGGCGCCGGGAGACGGCCATGTCGTGCTGCCCGTCGTTACCCGCTCCGGGTGCGTCGGCGCCCAGGATCAGCACCGGCCTGGGGTGCGGGGAGTGGTTGGTGGTGCCCCGGTGGACGGTCAGCGCCGAGCGCGCTGAGACGTCGCCGCGCCGCGGGTACTTGCGCACCGCGCGCTCCGCGTAGCGGGGGTAGTCCTCGCGCGGCGGGAACATCTCGTGCTGGAAGCCGTCGCCGTGCTCCCACTGGGTCCCGGGGGCGACCTCGAAGGGGCCCATGTCCTCGGCGGTGTCCACCGCCGTGAGGTTGAAGGCGAGCGAGGTGAGCCGGTGCCGGTGGCGGGTCTCCTCGGGGGAGGGGAAGTCGCGGTGCCAGGGCTGGTTGACCGCACCCTCCAGCGGGACGTCGAAGCCCAGCTCCACGAACTGGTAGTCCGGGCCGAGAACGGCCTCGCAGACAGAACGGATCCACGGGTGTTCCGTCAGCTCCTCGAAGCCGCGGAGCTGCTCGGGGTGGATCTCGACGTAGTAGCGGTTCGGACCCCGGCCGACGGCGCCACCGGGACGGGCCAGCGCTTCTTTGAACGCCGTGTCGATGTCCTCCCGCATGGTGTCGGCGAACGCGGTGGTGAAGGCTCCCTTCCGGGCGGTGATGCCCTCCGTGTAGAGCTCGCGGACCGCCGTGCCGACCTCGACGGGCGTGGGGTCCGGGGACGCGGATGCAGCCATGGCCGTTCGTGCTCCTCTTCGGATCTTCGCTTCTGCGCTGCTTCGCTTCTGCGCTTCTGCGTGGCGGGGATTGCTCCAGGACAGTTTTTCCACGTGGATTGCAACGTGGCAATAGTGTGGGCCGGTCTTTCTGGGAAGCGGCTCGGGGCGTGGGAGGATCGGACGGCGGGTCCGGAGGACCGGCTCCGGCGCCGTGTGCGGGGAGGAACGGGGAGGAAATGGGGCCTTCAAGGTGGCAGCGAAGCTGAAGGACGTGGCGGAACGCGCGGGCGTCTCCCCGCGCACGGTCTCCAACGTGGTCAACAACTCCGCACCGGTGGCCCCGGCCACTCGGGAGCGCGTCCTGGCCGCGGTGCGGGAACTGGGCTACCAGCCCAACCTCGCCGCACGCCAGCTCCGCCAGGGCCGCACCGGCCTGATCGGACTGGCCATCCCGGAGATCGGCTCGCCGTACTTCGCCGAGCTGGCCGGACTGGTCGCCGACGCCGCACAGGAACGTGGCTGGACTCTGCTCATCGACCAGACACAGGGCCGCGCCGACCGGGAGCGTCAACTGCTGTGCGGGGAGGGCGGCCACGCCCTGGACGGGCTCATCATCTGCCCCTGGATGCTCAGTCCGCAGGACGTGGCGGCCACGGCGGGCGCCACCCCCGTGGTCACCCTGGGGGAGCAGGACGCTCAGGGCGCCCTGGACCACGTCGCCATCGACAACATCGCGGCGGCCCGCGAGATCACGGCGCATCTGCTGGCGCGCGGTGCCCGCAGGCTCGCCGCCATCGGGGTCCAGCCCCAACTGCACAACAAGACGGCCGAGTTGCGCCTGTCCGGCTTCCGCGCCGCGCTCGACGAGGCCGGCGCCGCTCACCACCCGGAGCGCGAGCTGGCAGTGGCCTCCCTCCACCGGGAGGAGGGATACCGGGCCATGCGGCAACTGCTCCAGGCCCCGCAGGTGCCCGACGCGGTGTTCTGCTTCACCGACGAACTGGCGCTCGGCGCGGTCCGCGCCATCCGGCAGGCCGGGCTACGCGTCCCCGAGGACATCGCCGTGGCCGGATTCGACGACATCGAGGACGGCCGCTACGCCACCCCCAGCCTCACCACGATCTCCCCGGACAAGAGCCACATCGCCACCAGCGCCCTGCAACTGCTCGCCGACCGCATCTACGGACGCCTGGCCCACGCCCCCGCCCGGCACGTCACGGCGCCGTACACGCTGATCACGCGCGAGTCCACCGGCGCGGCGTGAGCGCACCGCCGGGCGTCGGGCCACGGGCGCCGGGGCCGGGTGCGGTGGGTCCGCCCCGGGGACACGGCACCGTCACTTCCGGCGCGACCCTGCCGGGTCCTTGGTGATCGCGAGAACACACAGGGCGCCGAGGGCGCCCAGCAGGAAGACCAGGACGAGCGCGATGTGCTGACTGCCGGACGCCAGCCACCCGGCGAGCAGTACCAGCCAGACGAGGAGGCCGCCCGCGTCGTCGCTCAGTTCGAGGCGGACGACGTAGCGGAAGCCGAGCCGCTGCGCGTGCCCGTAGTAGATGCCGCCCCAGGCGATCCGCTGGTAACTGGCCGCAGCCCGTGAGCCCGCGGTGACCCCCGCGATGGCGACGGGGCCATCGGCGAACACCCTGGCCGCGTGGAAGGCACCGCACAGGAGTGTCCCTTCGAGGAGGACCCGGGAGGACCGCCCCCGGTCCAGACGGCCACCGGCGAGCATCACCACGAGGAACGACACCACGGCCGCCGCGCTGCTCAGTCCTCCCACCTCCGCGAAGCCCTGGTACACGACCGCCAGGTACAGCGGCCAGGCGGTCACGTTGATCGAGTTGTGGACGGCGAACCCCGCGCTCGCCGCCATGTCGCGGAGGGGCACGGCGTCCGGCCGCTCCGGGGCCTGCGGACCGCTCTCCGGCGTATGGGCCAACTGGGCGCGGTCGAGGCGCCAGACGGGCACCACGGCCAGCAGCGTCAGGGCGGCCGCAGCGCCCAGCAGCAGACCGTCCCCGCCGAGCACCGCCATGAGCGCCCCGGCCGCCGGGGCCAGGAGGTTCGTGACCCGCACCATGGTGTCCATCAGCACCAGGTCCTTGCCCCTGCGGTTCAGGTCGAGGGCCCTGGCGAGGTGGAGGTGCTGTGCGGTCCATACGCAGGTGTTCGCGCCCGCCAGCGCGAGTGCCGCCCCGAGAATCGCCGTCGGCGCGTGCGTCAGCGTGAAGACGCGCAGCAGTACCAGATGCAGGCCAGAGAACATGAACCCGGCGATCAGCGCGGGACGGGCGCCCCGCGACCGCACCCATCTCGCGACCGGCCAGTCGAGCAGCAGCCCGACGGAGTTGTAGAAGATGTAGAACAGGCAGACCTCGGCGAATCCGGCTCCGTTCTGGAGGAGCAGGAGGGGCACGAAGACGGTGACGAGGTTCATGGCGCTGTTCTGGAGCGCCAGCGCGATCGCGATTCCCAGCAGTCCTTGAGAAGGGGTCAACAGCCTTCTCACGGCTCCCACGTGATCCCTCTCTTCTTCTCTCCCTCTCTTCCTCATGCGGGCAGTTTCCGCGCACGCCTTCTGAACACGATCTGCCGGTACGCCACGAACCGGAAACAGGTGCCCAGAGCCACGCCGACGATGTTCTTGGCGATGTTGTCGGCCAGCGGCGAGGTGAAGCCGAGAACGTAGTGCGAGACGAAGACGCAGGCGTTCTCGATCACGAGTCCCAGACAGCTGACGAGCAGGAATGCGGCGGCTTCCCCGATGCGCCACCGTGCTCTCCGGCGGCGGAACGTGATGTGGCGGTGTCCCAGATAGGTCAGGAGCATGATGACGGAGGAGGACAGCAGACTCGCCCAGATGACACCGAGTCCCGTCCAGCGGGTCGCGTTGAAGATCGCCAGGTTTCCGAGATAGCCGAGCGCGCCGACGACGGTGTAGTCCCTCATCTCGGACCTCAGCCCGGGGACGGTCCGCTTCTCCGGCTCGACGCCCCGCACCTTTTCGCCCGTCACCGTCAGCGACGCGTACGCTTCTCCGCCGTGGTGCGGGCCGGCGCGGATGGCTGTTCCAGATACCCGGAATCCTCGGACTCGTCCCACAGATCGTGCTGATCGATGCCCAGCAGGTTCTCGACGCCGAGCAGGGCCGTGTGCATGGAGTGGTCCTGGTTGTTGTAGCGATGCAGGCCGTTGCGGCCCACGGTCTGCAGGTTCCGGCAGTTTCCTGCGAGCCAGTCCCGCACCACCTTGAGATTCTCGCGGTACGTCTCGTCGTAGACCGGGTAGGCGTTGCGCATTCTGACGACGTAGGTGTGGCTGATCTCCTTCTCCGAGGCCAGACCGAGCTGCACGATCTCCCGCGACGCCAGCGCGCCCAGCGACGCGTCGGAACTGTTCCACAGCTCGTCTCCCACGGTGACGAAGTATTCGAGCCCCAGACACGAGGTGCCGTCCCTGACCATGTCGGCCGACCACGCCTCGTAGTTCTGAATGCGTCCCACCTTCACGTCACGCGAATGGATGTAGATCCAGTTGTCGTCAAAGGACGGCTTCGCCTTCAGCACGATGGCGACGGTCAGGAAGTCGCGGTAGCGGAGACCGCGGGCCGCCGAGAGCACCCGGTCGTCGGGCGGTGGGTCGAGTGCGGCTATCAGCGCGGTGAGCGGGATGGTCGAGATCACGCTGGAGACGGCCTGGGTGACCGGCTCGCCGCCGGAATCGTAGAGAACGGAGGTGACCCTCCCGTTCTCGTGGTGAATCCGCGATACGGGCGCATCGAGAAGGACGCTTCCCCCCTTCTCCCGCACCATGCCCGCGACGTTCTCCCACATCATGCCGGGGCCCAGCCTCGGGTACTTGAAGGTCTTCGTCAGGGACTTGGCGGACGAACGTCTGATCTGGAGGGCGTCCAGGATGGCGTTCCCCAGCGACAGCGTTCCGATGCGCTGCGCCGCCCAGTCCGCGCCGATCGCGCTCCCGGGAATGCCCCAGACCTTCTCGGTGTAGGTCTTGAAGAAGATGTCGTACAGCCGTCGCCCGAATCTCGCCACCACCCAGTCTTCAAAGGACGCCGCCTCTCCCCGGCGGGACAGGCGGGCCTTGGTGTACGAGGCGATGCACCGGAGGGCCTCCCAGAAACCGAGGCCCCGCAGCGCGTTCATGGGAGCCAGCGGGTAGTCGAAGAAGCTGCCCTCGTAGAAGATGCGGCTCTTGCGCGTTCTGGTCAGGAATTCGCCGGGCGGCAGGAACTCCTCCCACAGGTCTTCTATCTGCGGCAGTCTGGTGTAGAAGCGATGCCCCCCGATGTCGAACCGCCACCCCTCGCGTTCGACCGTTCTGCTCAGCCCGCCCACTTCCCCGTCGGCTTCGAGCACCAGGGGCTTCTCGTCCATTTCGCATAACTTCCACGCCGCCGTCAGACCGGCGGGCCCCGCGCCCACCACGACGGCGCGTGCGATATCCGGTGCGTCCGTGGCGGCGGAGTCGGCCATGGCGTCGGACAACGGTGAAGAACTCATGAATCCTCCAGTGCACGGGACGGCCCGGGTACCTTGCGTGGACTCCGCGTCGCGCTATTTCTCCGACCGCACCTCGTCGCGCGTGGCGACGGGCACGGGAGAATCCGTCCTGTCCCGCGCGTGACCGGAACGGTGCCGCAGACAGACAGCGGCGAAGAGGGCGACGACAAGGCAGACGCCCACGTAGGTGACGATGCTCGTGGTGAACGCCTCGAACGCCGAGAGTTTCATGGCGTCGAAGGGCGGATCGGGCAGGAACCACATGTTGACCCGTGCCGCGATGACGGCTGTGGCCACACCCGCGCTGATCCAGAGGAAAGCACTGCGCCAGCGTGCCGCCACACCGCAGATGATGATCGTCACCGGTATCGTCCAGACCCAGTAATGGTGCCAGGAGACCGGCGAGAAGAGCACGGCGGCGAGCGCGATGACGGCGATGCCGATGTCCTCTTCGCCCAGCCGGCAGGCCATGACCGACGTGGCGATCACCAGGGCGGCGAGGGCGGCGGTGGAGACCACGAGCAGCGCACCGATGCCGTCGGAGTGGAAGGCCCGTTCCAGGGTGGCCCGCAGGGACTCGTTCGGCAGCCATCCCGCAGGGATGATGCGGTCGACGTCGAGCACGCGCTTCCAGTAGTACGTGGCGTAACCGGGCATGACGATCCACCCGGCGCCCATGGTGACGACGGCCGTCGCCAGGGACACACCCGCGGCCCGCCATCTGCGGGTGACCACGTAGTGCAGGACGAAAATGCCGGGGAACAGCTTGATGCCGATGGCCGCGCCCAGCAGGACGCCTTTGTAGCGGGCCGTATCGGGCGCCTTGAGGTCGAATACCACGAGCGCCATCAGGAGAAGGCTCAGATTGCCCCAGTGCAGATTGAGATCGACGGGGTAGTACAGCAGCAGAAGCGGAGTGGCGACCAGGGTGATGCGGAGCGGATAAGGGGCTCCGGTGGTCCGCAGGACGCGATAGACCACCCCCTGCATGGCCGCGATCCCCAGTGCGGTCCACAGATAGGAAGTCACCGCGACCGAGGCCAGCGTCAGCGGAACGAGCAGCAGCAGGGCGAAGGGCGGGTAGGTGAACGAGTTTCCCCACTCTTCGAAGGGATAGGGATTCGTTCCGCCGAGGAACTTGTCCACCGCTGCCCGGTAGATCTTGATGTCGACCCTGTGGTCGGCCGGTGCGATGTGCCAGTGTGCGTTGGTCAGTTCGTAGACCGCGCTCAGCAGGAGCGGATAGAGAAGCCAGATGCCGAGGGATCTGACCGGCTTTTTTTCTGAGGTCTGCGACATGCTGTGACTCCTCGCCGGGGACACACCAGCTACTGGCTGGAGATCAGATGCTCCGCATCCGTGTACGAGCCGGAGGCGACCAGTTCTCGGTACTCGGCCTCGACGTGCTGCGCGGGTTCGCGCTTTCGGCGGCTGCGGCGGTCCGGATCGCCTGTGAAATCCCGGGCCGGGCAGTAAGTGGCCATGAAGATGCGCCGGGGCAGCCCGCTGTCGTTCTTGCCTGAGGCGTGCACGAGACGACTGTGGAAGAAGAGCAGATCACCCGCTGCCCCATTGATCTCGACCAGATCCCGGGGATCGATGCAGCCCTCCTCTATGTCACCGCCACGGACGCAGGGAAAACTCTGTGCGTGGCTTCCTGGGAGAACGGAAAGCGCGCCCCGGCCGGAAGAGTCGTCGAGGAACACCGCGCAAGTGACGGCGGTGGGCGGATAGTTGTCCTCCGCCGTGTACCACCCGGCATCGGTGTGCATCACGAAGCCTTCGTCGTAATCGCGGGGGAACATGGCGGTCCTGATGTCCTCGCCGCCGGGAAGGAGCTGTTTGTACAGCAGCTTGTCATGGGCGAACCGGGGCTCGTCCCCCATGAGCCGGCGCAGCGGAGCGAGGACGCGGGCATCGCTCGTGCTGTGCAGGAACGGTGGCGACAGATCGATCACGGGTTGCATCATGCGCGCGAAGAGCCGGTCGTCGCGCCATACCGCCTCCAGCCGCCCGCCGGGTCTGCCGGTCGCCATCTGTACGTTGACGGCCAGGTTGATCAGCCGGTCGGCTTCGGCACGGAGAGCGGTCAGTTCGTGCTCCGGTATCCGGCCGGGAACCTGTAGATACCCGTCGCGCCGGAACCTGGATGACGCGTCGGATTCAGCCACTGCGAACTCCCACTGCGAACTCCCTGTGTGCTCAGCGAGGGCGTTGTGCGCTGTCGGCCGGAGGTTCACCGTTACGGCACGGAATCGACGCTGGCCGCGCCGTCGAGGACCGAAGTTATCCAGTTCACCAGCTCCATGCCCTCATCGCGGGCCGCGTTCTCCCATTGGGTCTTCCGGATCTCCGAAACCAGTATCTCGACGACGGCCTTGGAGGTGCGGGCATCCGGCTCCTCCGCGTACTTCCGGTACTTGCGCAGTTCCATCCTCAGCTTGTTTCTCGACCAGTTGCCCTGTTCCGCCTTCCGTAACCACAGATCCTGTTGCTCCGGGTCCGGGATTCCGGCCACTTCGAGGTGGTGCGCGAAGCTCAGAGTGTCACGCCGACGGGTCACCGGGAAACGGGAGGCGACCCAGGCGTAGTTGCGGAGCGTCTGGTAGTCGAGCTGTGTTTCCGCGATGGCCTGCCGGTACCGGTCGGGAAACATGTGCTTGCCGAAGACGATCCAGTCTCCGATCCACCACGAGGATGAGTCGGATATGAGAAAAAGCTGGCGTCCGACTCGCTGCCAGCTTTCCAGTGGTAAATCGGGCGGCAGCTCCAGAAAGGTTCTGCGCGCAGCCGCTTCCGGTCCAATTCTCAGCTTTTCCGGTGTGCGAACCCCGTTGGTGCGAAGGGTTGGGCCCGTGACCTTCCGCACTGGTTCTCCCGTCTCTCCGGCTGACGTACCTGCTGGAGCCTTTTGCTCAGCTCATGGTGGGGGGTGCAGTCTTGCTCAGCTTTATGGCGGGACAGGAATGAGACGTTACAAAGGTGACTGTGCACTGTCAACACCTGTCACTCCGTGATACTCCTGAGAGGGCAGGGCTCCCGTGTTTATTTCCCCGGGACAGGCGCTTGGCAGCGCACCACTCGCACGTCATCCATCACTGATTCACGGAGGTCACCATGCGTGTGCTCGGATTGAACGGATGGCCTGGACGGGGACACGACGCAAGCGCCTGTCTGGTCGAGGACGGCCGTCTGATAGCGCTTGCCGAAGAGGAGCGATTCACGCGCCGCAAGCATGCCTATGGAGCGGCGCCGGTGCACGCGGCGGCCTTCTGTCTGGACCGGGCGGGCATCACCCTCGACGATGTGGACGCCGTCGCCTTCGGCTGGGACGTGCCGCTCCTGTACCGCGACCGCGGCATCCCCTACCCCTTCACCGACCGCACGGCGCTGGAACTGTTGCTGCCCGCCCGGGAACTGCCCCGGCGGCGGGACCCGCAGCTCGTCTTCGTACCGCACCATGTGGCGCATGCCGCCAGCGTCTTTCATCTGAGCGGGGACAAGCGGGCGGCCATCCTCGTCGTCGACGGGCAGGGCGAGCGCGAAAGCACCAGCCTGGCCGTCGGAGAGCGGGGCAAGATATCCGTCATCGATTCGTTTCCCCCTGCATGGTCCCTCGGCTATTTCTATGACGCGGTCGGCCGCTATATCGGTCTGGGCCCGGACCAGGCCGGCAAGACGATGGGGCTGGCCGCCTACGGCAGGACCGGCGACGCCTCATTCGGATCGTTCGCCATGGAAAGTGACTTCGCGGTGGCGCATCTGCCCGCGGATCTGATGTCGCGCCGGAACATCGACGACAGCGAAGAGGTCATCGACGGCTGGCTGGCGCACCTGGAGCGGACGTGTCCACTGCCCCCGAACACGCTGCGGCGCCGCTGGGACTCCCGTACGGCCCGGTTCAGCAGCGTTCCCGACCGTGACCCCTTCGACTACGCGGACATCGCCGCGACAGCGCAGGCGGCGATCGAGCACCTCGTGTCCGGCTTCGTCGACAGCGTGGTGCGGCTCACGGGGGAGGAGACGCTTCATGTGGCGGGCGGTGTCGCCCTGAACGCCACGCTCAACGGGCGGCTGCTGCACCACCCGGCGCTGCGCCGCGTGTTCGTCCAGCCCCTGGCCGGGGACGCGGGAGTGGCCCTCGGCGCAGCACTGCACCTCTGCGCGGAGGCCGGACACCCCGGCGCGCCGATGGGCGCCCACCTCGCCTGGGGCCCGGAGTTCTCCCCCGGCGCCGTACGGGACGTCGTGACGGCCAGTGGACTGCGCTTCGACGAGCCGGGCGACCTGCCCTCCGCCGTCGCGGACCTCATCGCGGACGGCCGCACCGTCGGCTGGTTCCAGGGGAGGGCCGAGGCGGGCCCGCGGGCGCTCGGGCAGCGGAGCATCCTCGCGGACCCGGGCGCCCGCGAGACCCGGGACCGCCTCAACCTCCGGATCAAACGGCGCGAGTGGTGGCGGCCACTGGCACCCAGCGTGACGTCCGAGGAGGCACCGGAACATCTGGAAACCCCGGTCCCACTGCCCTACATGGTCACCACCGTCCCCCTGCGCCCCGAGGCCCGTGCGCGTTTCGAGGCCGTCGACCACGTCGACGGTACGACGCGCGCGCAAACCGTCGAGGCGGCCGAGCAGCCGCTCTACCACGAGCTGCTGCGCCGCGTGGGGGAGCGCAGCGGGGCTTCCCTCCTGCTCAACACGTCCTTCAACGGCAACGAGGAACCACTGGTCAACTCGCCGGCCGACGCGCTGAGCGCCTACGCGCGGCTCGGGCTGGACGCGCTCGCCATCGGCCCGTTCCTGCTGCGGAAGCGGTGAGGCGCGGACGGTGACGCACGAGCGGCGTCACTCGGGCGGTGACGCACGGGCGGCGTCACTCGGGGCGGCGTCACTCGGGCGGTGACGCACGAGCGGTGTCACTCGGGGCGGGGCGGCGACCACTCGCCCTGCCCCCGGGGTCCGGCGTCGAGGGTGCGCAGCGACGGGCCCTGGGCGGCGAGGCACCGGAGCGGCTCGATGACCAGCACGACCCGTTCGGTGCGGATGCTCTCGGACGGGTAGCCGCGGCCCCGGTAGGCGTGGCTCAGCCGGTCCGCGTGCTGTCTGGCCGCGCTCCCGCCGACGACCTCGGTGACCGCCCCCCGCACTTCCAGGAAGCGGTGCGGGTCGTGCCCGTCGACGAGCAGCACGGTCACCCGGGAGTCCCGGAGGACGTTGCGGTACTTGGCGCGGTGGCGTTCGGTGTTCACCAGGAGCCGACCCGGCTCGTGGCCCACCCATACGACGTGACTCTGCGGATGTCCGTCCGGCAGCAGCGTCGTGAGCACGGCCAGGTGGGGCGGTCCCGTCAACTGGGCGGCGAGCGTGTCGAACGGTGCCTGTCGCGTCTCTGTCATGTCTGCTCCCGGTCCCAGCGTGCCGAGAGGCCCAGCACGCGGGCCATCTCCCTCTCGTACTCCTCGTAGCCGCGCCCCGTCCGCATGGCCACGGTGGTCTCCGCGTCCGCGCCGACGGCACGCCGCAGCGGGGGACGGGCGGCCTCCAGAAGTTCCGCCACGGCACACGCGACCTCCTCCGGGTCCGGTTCGTGGCCCGGCGGCTCCAGCTTCGGGAGCGCGGCACGGTACTCGTCGGCCAGTGGCCTGTAGGGGGACTCGGCGGGCAGGTGCGGGGCGCGTCCCTTGCGGTACAGCTCGCTGGGGTAGCGGCCCGGCTCCACGATCGAGACCGCGATGCCGAACGGCATCAGCTCCCACCGGAGGGATTCCGCGAGCCCTTCGAGCGCGAACTTGCTCGCGCAGTAGGCCGAGGCGAACGGCCGGGCAGCCAGCCCGACCAGGGAGCCGATGAAGACGATGCGCCCAGCGCGGCGGCGTCTCATGGCCGGCAGCACGGCGCGGGTCAGCCGGTACGTGCCCACGACGTTGGTCTCCAACTGCCACCGCAGCGCGTCCTCGTCCGTCGTCTCCACGGGTCCCGCGACCTCGACGCCGGCGTTGTGCACCACCGCGTCCAGCCCACCGGCCAGCTCCTCGGCCTCGGCCAGCCCGCTCGCCACCGTCACCGGATCCCGGATGTCCATGCGCACGATGTGCAAGGGCGTGCCGGTGCGGGCAGCGGCGGCCCGGAGTTCCTCCGCGGCCTCCGGCCGCCGTACGGTGGCCACGACCGTGTGGCCGCGGGCGGCCAGTCGCAGAGCGGTGTGCAGGCCGAGCCCGCTGCCGCACCCGGTGAGGAGCACCCGCAGGGTCACAGCGTCCCCTCGGGGGCGGGCAGGCCGACCAGCGCCGCACCCACATGTTCGTACGTCCGCTCGTTGCCGAGTGCGTGCTGGGTCGCGGTGAGCATGTCCCGCAGCCGCCGCTGCAAGGGGTGGCGGTCGTGCACCGCGCCGCCCGAGGCCGCGCGGAACAGGCTCAGGGCCACCTCCCGGCACACGTCCATCACATGCGCGAGCATGATGCGGAACGCGGCCCGCTGCTCCGTGCCGGGGAGGGTGCCCGCCTGAACGGTGTCCCACAGGTCGCCCACCGTGTCGTAGGCGTACGAGCGGGCGGCCGTGGTACGGGCGATGGCCTGGCCCAGCGCCTTCTGGAGGGCGGGCGACTCCCGCCGGGGGCGCCCGGAGCCCGGCTCCAGACCGCTCTCCAGCAGGGAGGTGAACTCCCGTACCGCACCACGGGCCGTGCCCAGGACGACCCCCGGCACCTTCGCCCGGTACATGACAGGACAGCGGTAGAGCGGATCGCTGCTCAGGGGGCGGTCGAAGCTGAAGGTGCGCTCCCTCGGCACCAGGGCTTCGTGGGCCGCGTAGCTGAAGCTGCCGCTGCCCTGCAACCCCAGGGCGTGCCAACTGTCCTCGTCGACGGTGCAGTCCGTGCGCGGCAGCAGGGCGACGATCCACCGGCCGGCCTGCTCGCCGTCGCGTACCCGGCAGCCGCTGGCCAGCCATCTGGCGTGCTTGCTGGCGCTCCCGAAGGGCCACCGGCCGCTCACCGTGTAGCCGTCGCCGGTACGCAGGGCGGTACCGGCGGGCTCGACGAAGCCCGCGGTGATGGCGTCCGGGTCGTCGGCGTACATCTCGGCGGCGACCCGTGGGTCGAGGAAGGAGGCGTAGTAGCCGCTGTCGGAGCCGATCATGGCGTACCAGCCGAGCGACGCGTCATGCTCGGCCAGGGACTCGACGGCCCGCAACTGCACGAGGGGGTCGGTCTGCATCCCGCCGAGGTCCGTCGCCAGGGCCATCCGGAAGACGCCGGTCCTGCGGAGCAGCGCCACGGCCGCGTCGGGGAGCACGTCGGCGGAGGGCGTTTCGAGGGACCTGTCCAGCTCGGGGAGAGCCTTCTCGATCGCCTGGAGCAACGGGTGCTGTGAGAGCTGTTCACTCAATCCGTTCATGGAGCTCCCTGTGAGGACGTTTACGGCCTCGTGGCGGGGACGGGCTGTCTCGCCGGCGAGACAGCCCGTCCCCGCCATCGGCCGACCGGTGGGGGCGGGATGGTCGTGCGGCCGCGGGCGGGAATCCGGGGTCGTTGGTCGAAGCCGGCCGCGGCGCACTCGTGAGACACGGAGTCCACTCCTTGTGCCCCGGCCCTGCTTTCGCCGACAGGTGAGGAATGCCCCTCGGCGGCGGGCAGTTCCCCGGCCGAGGGTAGCCCCAGGCCAAGGGAATCGGACCAGGGGGAGCGAATCCCGGAGGTATCGACTATCGTCGTGCGGAGCTGAATCCGCAGACGCAGCAGCAGAAGCAGCAGACGCATTCGCGGCTTCCCATTGCCTTCGGCCGCTTCCCGTTGTCATCGTCGCCCTCAAAGCAACGGAAGCGGCGCACGGCTACGCATTTCCCGCGCACCGATGAGAACGTGACACAGGTCTTGGCTGCTCTCAGCCGCCGTGTTTCCGCTCCGGCAGCACAATGCTGCCCTTCACTTCACGGACCGTGTGATGACAGTGAGCCATGGACCACTGGAACCGCCATTCCGCCCGCGCGACGCGAGAACACCGGCGTGGCCGGGCGGTGCCCGCGTGGCGGTCTGGCCGGTCGTCAACATCGAGCACTATCCGCAGGGCAGTCAAGGACCGGCGTTGCAGCCGCACTTGGCACACGGCCACGATATCGCCAACCACAACTGGCGCGACTACGGAAATCGCGCCGGGGTCTTCCGGCTCTTCACGCTCTTCGCGGAACTCGGCATCCCGGCGACGGCCGCGCTCAACGCCGAAATCTGCCTGCGCCACCCGGAGATCGTGGAGGAAGTCAAGGGGAACGACTGGGACGTGATGGCGCACGGCTGGGAGAACAGCACACGCCACAGCGACCTCTCTCCGCAGACCGAGGCCGAGGTGATCGAGCGGAGTCTCCGGGTGCTCCAGGACGGCACGGAACGCCCGGTGCGCGGATGGCTCACCCCGGGCTTCGCCGTGAGCGACCACACCTGGGACCTGCTGTCCGCCGCCGGTGTGCGCTACGTGGCGGACCTCGGTAACGACGACGTGCCCTACTGGTGGAAAAGGCCGGCGGGACGGCTGCTCGTTCTTCCGTACAGCATGGAAACGAATGACATCACGCTTTTCCTCAGTCTGCGGCAGACTCCCGCGCAGTTCGCCGACGCGCTCGTGGAACAGGTGAGGACGCTGGCGGCCGAGCCGCACGGCGGGCGCGTCGTCGCGCTGGGCCTGCACCCGTTCCTGGTGGGGCAGCCGGGAAGAATCGGTGCGCTGCGCCGCTGCCTCGAAGAAATCGCCGCCCTGCCGCATGTCCGGTGGACCACGGGTGCTGCCCTCTTCCGACACTTGTGTGAGGACGATCCTGGGTGAATACAGCAAAGAGTCTCGACATACTCGTCTCCGACGCCGACGAGAAGACCGTGCGTCCTTTCGGCACCTTGATCACCACGGATGTCGTCCAGGCCATGGACATCCCCTTCTATCCCGGCCGGGTCATCGAGGGCGGAGACATCGGATTCCGCTATCGCGGACGCGCGGCCTTACGGACCGCGCAGATCCTTCCCGACCCCGAGGTGGAAGTCCGCTGGCTCGAACGCCATTTGCATCTGACCCAGCTCTTCGTCACCCTGGGCGCGCCTTTCGTCATGGTGCTCACCCCGCCCAATCACGAGAACGACGCGAAACTGCCCGACCTCGACGCCGCACGCGCCCTGCGTTTCCCCGCCAACAGCGCATTTCTCCTCCACCTCGGCACCTGGCACGACTTTCCCATCGCGCTGGACCGGCCGGTCACCACCCTCATCGCCAATTCCGCCGAGGTGGTGGAGGCGCTGCGGACGGCGGAAGGGCCACGGGAACTCGACAGCGGCGACGTCCTCAAGGTGTCGCTGAGCGACCGGTTCGGGGTCACGTTGCGGCCCCTGTTGCGATGAGGGGCGCCCCGCCGGAGGACGTCGGCGCCGCGCTCGACCGGCTGGAGTCACTTGATCCCGGTATCAGGGCATTCATCGCCGAGCCGGGACGTCGGACCCGGGTGGCCGCCGAGTCCCGTCGGCAGGCCGCCTCGGACGGGCCGCTCGCCAGGGTCCCGGTCGCGGTCAAGGACGTCTTCCGGGCCGACGGGTTGCCCACCCGGGCCGGTTCCGCCCTGCCCGCCGCGCTCTTCGCCGGGCCCGAATCGACGGTGGTGCGCCGGGTCCGCGAGGCGGGCGGCGTCATCCTCGGCAAGACGCACCTGGACGAGTTCGGGTGCGCCGAGCCAGGGCCGACCCGCAACCCGCACGACCGGGCCCGGACGCCCGGCGGTTCGAGCGCCGGATCGGCGGCCGCGGTGGCCGCGGGCATCTGCTCCGTGGCGATCGGCGCACAGACCCAGCGCTCCGTCACCGCTCCGGCCGCCTACTGCGGCGTCGTCGGCTACAAACCCACCCACGGGCTGATCCCCTACGACGGCGTGCCCCTGGCACCGTCCGCCGACACCATCGGGATCCTCACCCGCGACATGGCCACCCTGACCACCGCAGCCGCCGCGCTCACCGGCGTCGTCGCCGCCCCCGGCCCGGCGCCCCGGCTCGCCGTACCCGACGGCTACCCGATGGAGCTGGTGCAGCCCGCCGCGCGCCGCGCGTTCACCGCGCTGCTCACCGCGCTCGAAGAGGCGGGCGCCCACGTCGTCACCGTGCCCGCCCCCTGGCAGGACGACGTGGAGAGCTGGCTGCGCACCTGTGACGACCTGATGCTCGGCGAACTCGCGGGCACCCACGCCGACTGGTACCCCCGGTACGCGCCGCGCTACAGGCCCCGCACAGCGGCGGCGATCGACGCGGGACGGGCCCTGCCCCGCGGACGGATCGAGGCGGCCCGCTCCCGGCTGCCCGTGATGCGGCGGCGGCTGGCCGCCGGACTGCGGGCGGCCGGCGCTGACTGCTGGGTGTGCCCTTCAGCGCTCGGCCCGGCGCCGCTCGGCTACGAGCACACCGGCGACATCGAGACGACCGTCTTCTGGTCATGGGCGGGCCTGCCCACCCTCAGCCTCCCGGCCGGCCGCGCCGTCCCCGCCGACGGCGGCCCGCCCATGCCCGTGGGGTTGCAGTGCGTGGCCCCGCACGGCCAGGACCCGGTGCTCCTGGCCGTCGCCGACTGGCTGGAGCGGAAGCTCGGCGACACGGCGGCGATACAGAGCGGACTTTCCCACGGAGGAGCCAACTGACGTGACCTCACCCCCGCCCCCGCCCTCGCCCCCGAGGCCGAGCCCGCCCCCACCCTGCCCCGACATCGGAACGCACGCCGAGCCGGGAAGAACGCCGGCTCCCGCCTCCGAAGCACGCGTCACCGCCCTCCTGGCCGACACGTCGGTCGTCATCCCCGTGAAGGACGACCCCCTGGTCGTCCAGTGCGTGGCGAGCGTCGACGAGGATGTGGAGATCGTCCTGGCCCTCAACGGCGCCGACGAGGCGACCCACCGCCGTATCCGGGCCCTGGACCGGCCGGTGCGGGTGGCCGAGATCGACGAACCGAACCTGGGCGCCGCGTACAACGCGGCCATCGACGCCGCGGGCAGACGCCATGTCCTGCTCATGGACTCCGACTGCGTCTTCCTCCCCGGCACCATCCGCGCCCTCGCCGAAGCGGTGGCCGACCACCCGGTGGTCAAGGGCAGGGTCCGGTTCCGCTCTGCGCGAGGGCGGCTCAGCCGCTGGATCGAGCAGTCCCGCTCCTTCCAGATCGCCGACCACGTCAACGCCTATTCACCGCCGCTCATCTACGACCGGGACATCGTGGACCGCATAGGCGGATACCACTACTCCGGCCTCATCCACTGGGAGGAGGACCGCGAATTCGACTTCCGGCTCCAGCTCGCCGGAATCCCCGTCGCCTACCTCCCGGACGCCGTCGTCGAACACGCCCCGCAGAGCGGACTGACCGATCTGCGCAGCGGACTGCGCTACGGGATCGGCGAGGGCATCGGACAGGAACTGGGCCTGTTCCCCACGCCCCGGATGCGGTGGCGGCTCGCGAACGACCTGGGCTCGATCGTCAGCATCGGCCGCCGCAAGGGCCCAGGGCCCGCCTTCTACCGCACCGCCTGGCTGACCAGTTACCACCTCGGCACCCTCTACCAGCACCTGCGCGACCCCTACGGAGTACGGCCGCACTACCCCCGCACCGCCCGGCGGGTCCGGGCCCACCCCGGTGTCCCCGGGCACTCCACCCTGCTCAGCGGCGAACAGCGGGCCCTGCTGCGGGCCTCCCACGAGCGCCAGGGCCGCCGCATCACCTCAGGGCCGCAGGGACGCGTGCCGTCCTGACGGCCCGCGCCGCCCTCTTCGAAGGCCCGCCCCGCCCGCCCCCGTCCCGCTCCCAGCCCACCAGAGTCCTGCCATGGAGGATGCCGTGCTCTCTCCCTCAGCCCCGTCGCGCCTCGCCGTCATCGGCTGCGGCGCCGCGGCCCGTGCGTGCCATCTGCCCGCGCTCGCGGAGGGCGGACCGTTCCGGCTGACCCACCTGGTCGACACCGTGCCCGCGCACACGCACCAGGCCGCCGACATCTACCGCGCCGCCTGCGCCACGGCCCGTACCGCACCTGGAGAAGTCGCCCTCGGCATGGAACCTGCGGACATCCTGCCGGAGATCGACGCCGCGATCATCGCCACGCCGCACGCCACCCACTTCCCCCTCGCCGACACGCTGCTGCGGGCGGGCAAGCACGTCCTGCTGGAGAAGCCCCTGGCCCTCACCACCGAGGACTGCGGGCGCATCGCCGCCGCCGCCCGGGCCGGGAAAGCCCTCGCCATGCCCGCACACGTGCGACGGCTCTTCCCCGCAGCCCCGTGGGTGCGCAGGACGCTGGCGGAGGGCAGGCTCGGCCGGGTGACCTCCGTGACCTGGCGGGAAGGGCACCCCTACGCGTGGCCGCTGCTGACCGGATTCATGTTCGCGCCGCCGGACGAGGGCGGCGGCGTCCTGCTGGACACCGGACCGCACGTGCTCGACCTGCTGCACCACTGGTTCCCCGGCCCGGCCGAGGTCGTCTCGTGCGCCCACAACGGCGGCACGGGCGCCGAGAGCGAGATACGGCTGCACGCGACCTTCGGCGGCACACCGTCGGAGATCCACCTCAGCAGGCTGCGCTCCCTCGGGGACACCTGCACCCTGCACGGGACCACGGCCGACCTGACGGTGAGCACCGGCTTCCCCGGCACGTACGAACTGCGGAACAGAGACGGCGCCCTGGTGGCGGAGGGCGCCATCCCGTTGGAGCCGCCGGCCCGCGACACCTGGGTGGGACTGTTCAGCGGCCAGCTCGAACAGTTCGCCGGAGCCATCGCCAGGCACACCGGAACACCCGGGGCGCCTGGCGACGACACGAGGTCGGCGGCCACCCTGGCCGAGGCCGAGACGGCCGTGCGGCTGCTGAGCGCCGCCCGCGACACCGCCCGCGACGCCGACGGCACCCCGCTGCCCCGGCCGGCCGAAGGCCCCCTTCCCGCCCCGCAGCACCCGCCGGGCCGGATCGCGGTGACGGGGGCCAGCGGCTTCATCGGCTCCCACCTCACCCAGCGGCTCGTCACCGGCGGCTCCACCGTGACCGCGGTCGTGCGCGACCTCGCCAAGCTGGCCCCGCTCTCCCACCTCGCCGGGCCGCGGCTCCGGCCGCACCGCGCCGACATCCGCGACGCCGACGCCCTCGCGGAGGCGTTCCGCGGCTGCGACACCGTGGTGCACACCGTCCACGGCGGCGAGGGCACCCCCGAGGAACAGTGGTCGGTGGGTGTCGACGGCACCCGCGCCGCCCTCGCCGCTGCCCGCCGCGCCGGGGTGCGCCGCTTCGTCCACGTCAGCACCGTCGCCGTCTACGACGACAAGGGCCGGAGCCGGATCGACGAGTCCACACCCCGCCTCGCGCACAACCCAGGGGCACGGGACTACGCACACCAGAAGCTCGCCGCCGAGGAACTGGTCCTCGCCTCCGGCAGCGACGGGCTGACGACGGCCGTCGTCCAGCCCACCGTCGTCTACGGGCCCGGCAGCCCGGCGTGGACCCTGACCCCGCTGCGCAGACTGCGCGAGGGCAGGACGGCCCTGCCCACGGGCGACGAGGGCGGCACGTGCAACGCCGTCCACGTCTCCGACGTCGCCGACGCGCTGATCGCCGCCGCCACCCGGCCAGCCCCCGAGCAGGCGCGGATGCTGGTGTCAGGACCCGCGACGCTGCCGTGGGGCCGGTTCTACGACGCGTACAGGGAACTGCTGGGCACCCCCGAAGCGGCGACCTCCGGCGCGCCCCCGGAGGAGTGGGAACGCGCCCTGTACGACAGCCACGCCACGGTCTCGACCGACGCCGTGACCGCCTTCGGCTGCCCGCCCCGCACCGACTTCCGCACCGGCTTCGCGCATACGGCGGCCTGGGCCCGCTGGGCGGGGATCGTCCAGTGAGCGGCCCGTACGGACCCGTGCCCGACGCCGGCACCGTGCTCGCCATCGCACCGCACCCGGACGACGAACTGATCGGCGCGGGCGGCTCGCTGCTCCTGCACGCGAAGGCGGGGCGACACGTCGCGGTCGTACACGTCGTCGGCCGGGAGCCGACCCTCACGGAGGAGCTGTCCGAGGAGCGGTACGCGGCCGAGATCGATCTCGCAGCGCGGCGGCTCGGCGTCGCGGAGCACTTCTGCCTCGACGCGCCCTCCCGCGACCTGCTGCCCCGTCGCGAACTGCGGATCGCGCTGGCCGCCGCCGTGCGACGGCTGCGCCCCGCCGTCGTGTACCTGCCGCACGCCGACGAGGGCGACCGGGAGCACCGGCTGGTGCACGAACTCGCCCGGGACGCCCTGTGGATGGCCGGCGCCGACTTCTTCCCCGAGGCGGGCCCGGAGCCCGCGCCCCCGCCCCGCCTGGTGCTGGCGTACGAGGTGTGGACCCCGATGCGGGAGTTCTCCCACGCGGTGGACATCTCCTCGGTCATGGCCGAGAAGGTGCACGCCATGCGGGCCTACGCCTCCCAGCTCCACCACGTGCCCTGGGACGAAGCGCTCGAAGGGCTGGCCCGCTACCGGGGAGCCGTCGCGCAAGGCGGCGGCCACGCCGAGGTGTTCGGCGTGCTGAACCTCGCCCAACAAGAGAGCCTGGCCCACCACGAGGGTCTGGCCCGGCACCGGGGATGACCGGCTCGCGGCCCGCCACGGCCCGCTGTGGTCCGCCGCGGTGCGCCCCGGCGGGCAGGATCCGGCTACGCCACCAGGCCCGTGACCGTACGGACGTGCTCCTCCGCCCAGCCGCGTACGGTCGCGGCGCGGAAGAGAGCGCGGCTGTACGTCCACGTCACGGTCAGCCGGTCGCCGGCGCCGGTGACCTCGCACTGCACTTCGAGCGGATGGGGACGGCGCCACTCCCCGTGGACGAACGGCCCGGTGTCCGCCTCCGGTATCCACCCCAGGAAGGGGCCCGTGGAGCCCAGGGGGCCCGGACGCCCGAGGAAGTCGAACGAGACCTCGGCGGACGGCAGCAGGCCGAGTGCCGTCGCCGCAGGGGAGGACCCGTACGTCCGCAGCGCGCCCCAGCCCAGGCCCCCGTGCGGGGGGCGGGGCCGCCGCAGGAACGCGGCGAGGCCGTCGGCCGTGTCCACACGTACCGGTACGGACGCGGTGAACCAGCCGGTCGTCCGGAGCAGGTCCACGTCGTCCGCGAGGGTGTGGCCCCTGCCGTGGTGCAGGGTGTCGATCCGTACCGCCCGGGTGCCGCCCGCCCCGGCCAGCACCCGGCCCAGCGCGTACAGCAGCACCTCGGCGGGCGGGCCCGGCGTCCGCCGCAGCAGCGCCCCGGCCACCTCACCGCCGATGGTCCGGACGACCTCGGCGGCCGAACCGGCGAGGTTGTCGCGGAGCGGGTCGGCCGCCGGCACGTCCGGCCGCAGGGGGCCCGTCGGTTCCCCCTGCCGCCCCCAGTACGCGGCCTCGGCCGCGGCGGCGCCGTGTGCGTGGCGCTCGACCGCCGCGATCCACTCGCGCAGCGACGTCCCTTCGGGCTCCAGTCGCGGCGAGCCGCTGTCGTAGGCCGCTGCGAGGTCGGCGGCGACGATGGACCAGGACAGCCGGTCGATGCCCATCTGGTGCGCGACGAGCAGGAGGCGGCCCGTACGGTGCGCGCCGCGCCGCAGGAGACGGGCCCGCAGGAGCCGGCCGCCTGCGAGGTCCAGCGAGCGGTGGAGGGCGCTGCCGGTGTGCCGTACCGCCTCCGCGACCTCGGCGGGACCCGCGTCAGGGGGCAGGTCGGTGACGTCCATGAGCGCGGCCCCGGGAACGGCCTCCACCGGCGTCACGCGTTGGCGGGGGCCGGGCCCCTCCGCCCTCGGGCCTCCCGCGTCCCCCGCGTCCTCGCGTACGGACAGCCGGAGCGAAGGGTGTGTCCGTACCACAGCGGCCAGCGCCCGGCCGAGTCGTGCCGGATCGGTTCCGGGGGCCGTGCGCAGCACCGCGTACTGGTTGTGGTGGTCGCGGTCCGGCGTCGGCAGCGTCAGCCCGTCGGCCTGGGACGGCGCCAGGGGGAACCACGCCGACACGGCCCCGCCGGGTGCCGGGCGCGGCCGTGACGAGCGGACGAGCGCGGCCAGTCGCCGGGGGGTGGTGTGTGCCAGCACGGCCGAGACGGGCAGGTCGTAGCCGGCCGCGCGGAACCGCTGTGCGATGTCCATCGCGGTGAGGGAATCGCCGCCCAGGACCAGCAGATCGGCGTCCGGGGCCGCGAGCGCGTGCAGCCCGAGGCAGTCCGTGAAGATCTCGCGCAGCGTCCGTTCGGCCGGGCCCGAAGGGCTCGCGGGGTGTGAGGGGCTGGAGGGGCTCGCAGGGCTCGCGGGCCTGGAGGAGCTTGGCGGACTTGAGGGGCCCGGGACGGTGGAGTGCCCGTTCTCCGTGGTCGCCGCCGCCAGTTCCCGCAGCCGGGCGACGTCCGCCTTCCCGTTCGCGGTCAGCGGCAGCTCCGGTACGTCCCGCAGCAGCACGGGCACCTGGTGCGGCGGTAACCGCTCGGCCAGCGCGGCGCGCAGCCCCGCGTGTCCGCCGCCCCCGGGGGCATCCGCACCCGGTCCTGGCCCGTCGGCCCCGTCGCGTACGAGGAAGGCCACCAGCCGGGGACCGGCCGGACCGGGAGCGGCGATCACCGCGGCGGCCCCGATACCGGGCATGGCCGCGAGCACCGCTTCCGTCTGCTGCGGCTCCACACGGTGCCCGCGGATCTTCACCTGCCGGTCGGCCCGGCCCACGAACCGCAGCGCGCCGTTCGGCTCCCTGACGACGAGGTCGCCGGAGCGGTACCGGCGCGTGGCGGCCGGGCCGCCGGGGGAGGGCAGGAAGCGTGCGGCGGTCTCGCGCGGTGCGCCGAGGTAGCCGTCCGCCAGCCCGGGCCCTCCGATGTGCAGCTCGCCAGGTACGCCGTCGGGCACCGGCGACCCGTCCGGGCCCAGGACGGCGAGGGCGCAGCTCGCCGCGGGCCCGCCCAGCGGAACGACGGCGGGCGCCCGGCGTACGTCCGGAACCGTGTAGACCGTGGCTATCTGCGTCTCCGTCGGCCCGTAGGCGTTGCGCAGCCGCCGTGCGGGTATCGTCGCGCACCAGTCGCGCAGCTCGGGGGTGAGCAGCAACTGGTCGCCGCCGCTCATCACCTCGCGCAGATGCGGTGCCTGACCGGCGCCGACGAGCCGGTGCAGGATCTGGGGCGGCAGCACCGCCCGTCCGACGCGGTGCGCCCGGAGCGCCGCCAGGAGCGCGCGGGGGTCGTGGCGCTCCTCCTGAGTGGCCACGACGACGGTGGAGCCCGCGCACAGGGTGGGGAAGATCTCCTGGGTGGAGGTGTCCCAGGACAGGGTGGAGAAGTGCAGCACCGGGCCGGAGAGGTCCGCGTCCGGGTCGGCCAGCAGCCAGTCGACGAGGTTGTCCAGCGACCGCCTGGGCATGATCACGCCCTTCGGCTCACCGGTGGAGCCGGAGGTGAAGAGTATGTAAGCGGGTGCCTCCGGCGCCGCGGTCCGCGCCGTTGGCGGGCCGGACGCCGACGGCGGGACGGAAGCCGGTGATGCGACGGATCCGTCCGGCACCCCCGCCCCGTCCGGTACCCTCGCCCCGTCCGGTACCCTCGCCCCGTCCGGCCCGCCGTCGTTCCGCAGCGTTAGCGGCCGTCCGGTCAGCGCGCGAGCGGCGTCCGCCGTGCTCCGGTCGGCGATGACCTGCCGGACACCGGCCCGGCGCATCAGCCGCCGGTTGTACTCCGCCGGATGACTCTCGTCCAGCGGCACGTAGGCCGCGCCCGCCCGGAGCACACCCATGACGGCGACGATGCTCGCCGTCGTACGGCCGCAGGCGAGCCCGACCATGCGCGGGCGCCCGTGCGCCTCCTCCCGGAGAGCCGCGGCGACGGCGGCCGAACGGGCCTCCAGCAGACCGTAGGTGAGGTCGCCGCCCGTTCCGGTCACGGCGAGCGCGTGCGGAGTGCGCCGCACCTGGCGCAGGAAACGCTGGATCAGATCCGGCGGGCTCACAGGAGCGCCCGCTGCCAGAGGTCACGGTGGCGGCGCAGATGGGGTGCGTCGGCCCGCTCGGTGATCTCCGGAGGGTTCTCGACGAGTTCGGCGAATCCGGGTACCCCCTGCGCGGCCCAGGTGTCCATGGTCCTGAACGTGACGGTCTGGCGCTCGGCCACGAGATCGATCAGGCCGACGCGGTCGTCCTCCGGCAGTCCGTACGCGTCGCAGAACAGCCGCAGCCTCCGGGGCACGTCCACCTCGGCCCAGCCGACGCTTCGGCAGTAGGCGGGGGTGTGCAGCGGAACGAGATACCACATCGCCTGGGCCAGATCCCAGGTACGGCCGGCCGGAGCGGCGAAGTCCCAGTCGATCAGCGCAGAGGGAAGGCCGTCGGAGTAGAGCAGATTATAATTGGCGATATCGTTGTGGCAGATGATTTCGCCGGTCCGGGGCGCGCCGACCATGAATCGCCAGCGGGCATTCTCCGGCGGCGTGAAATCGGCGACGGCGTCGTGGTATTCCCTGATGAGATGAGCCGCGGCCCGTAGCGCTTCGTCGGTCTGCCACGGTGCCCGGATGGGCGGATATCCCACCTCGCCGGGCAGATAGCTCAGGTACTCATAGCCTTTTTCCTCGTCCACGTCGAGGAGCCGCGGGGCGCGCGTGAAGCCGGATTTCGCCAGGTGGTCGAGGAGCGCGTGCACGGCGGGCGACCAGGGGCCGGTGCTGCGGCGAACACGGTTTCCCTGACGGACCACTTCGGTGAGGTGCCCGCCGTGCAGCGTTTCCTCCGCCCCGGGGGATTCCGGCTCGGGCCCGGGAGTGGTGGGATATCCGTCTCCGTGGTCATCGGGATGGCTGCGGCGATTTCTCGGCACGGTGGCTTTCCTCCGGCTGACGGTCAGGACTCCACCGGGCCCGGGCCCGGGCACGGGGTATGGGCACTCTCTTGGGCCGGCGTCATTTCTTGATAACGCGTTCCCCTCGGCCAGTCAACGCCGCGTTCTCCCTTGCGGCCGGACGTGCCGAAGGCCGACGTCGCCGGGTGGCCACCGGCCGCCCCGCTGCCCGCGGAGTCCGCGCCACACCTGATGATCACGCGATGGCCGTACCCGACCCCCGCCGGGCCCACAGCAAGAACGGGAAACCGGCCCGGGGCATCAGGAGCGATCGAACAACGTGACGACGCTCTGCGGTGCTTCCCCGCCGAAGAAGATTTCCAGGTTCTTCGCCGAGCGGTCGGCGGCGTCGCGACTACGTGGGAACAGCCGTTCTTCGTAGGCGGTGAGCGCGGCCTCGACGTCGGAGTGTTCAACCAGCTTGTTCGCCAGGTCCGCGCCGTCGTACATGGCGAGGTTCGCGCCCTCGCCCGCGAAGGGCGACATCAGATGCGCGGCGTCGCCGACGAGCGTCACTCCGGGCACCCTGTCCCATTTGAGCCCGACGGGAAGAGCGTGGATGGGTCGGAGCCACGGTTCCGTGTCGCTCTGTGTCACGAAGGCGGTGAGCAGTGGCGACCAGCCGTCGAACTCGTCGGCAAGTTGACGGAGGCCCGCGGACGGGTCGCCGAAGTCGATCGACCTCATCCACTCCTCGGGCTTGTTCAGCGCCACGTATCCGCGCACGTGCCCGTCGGCGTAGCGATGGGCGATGATGCCTTTGCCCGGCGCGACCGCCATCAGCGTGCCGCTGCCGGTCGCGGCCAGGCTCGCCCGGCCGTTCTGGCCGCCCGGGGCGAGGGCGATCTCGACGAAGCAGGTCCCGCTGTAGACGGGCCTGGCGGGAGTGAGCAGCGGACGCACCCTTGACCAGGCACCGTCCGCGCCGACGACGATGTCGGCGCGCGCGGCGGAACCTTCCGCGAAAGTGAGCTCGTAGCCGCCCTCCGCACAGCGCCGGACCGAGGCGAGCTTGTGACCCCACCTGATCGTCCCGGGCGCCAGCGAGTCGATGAGCAGGCGCCTGAGTTCGCCACGGTCCACCTCAGGACGGGCCGAACCGGGGTCCGCGGGCATGTCGAACAGAATCGTGCCGTGGCGGTCGACCACACGCTTGGCGTCCTCGCCCGGGCGGACCAGAGTGAGGAACTCGTCATAGAGACCAGCCGCGCGAAGCGCGACCTGGCCGGTCTCTTCGTGGATGTCGAGCAAGCCGCCTTGTGCACGGGTCGTCGCCGAAGCCTCACCCTCGTAGATCGTCGCGGCGACGCCGTGAGTCTGAAGCACCCGGGCGAGCGTCAGCCCGCCCAGTCCCGCTCCGACAATGCCGATGGTCTTCTGCACGCTGCGCTCCTCTGTCGCGTCGGCACGCGCCGACGATGGTCAGCGCCGAAAGCGGACGGGACGCCCGGTCTCGGCAAGGAGACGCTCACCGATCAGAACCATCTGCATCGATGTACGAGCGATGTTCGGCGGACGGACCTGCGGAACATCGTTTTTCGCGACGCCGCGACTATAACTTGGCCTCCGCCTCGCGGCGACCGGGGCCCCTCACGCTGTGACGTACGTACCCGCCACCTGAGGATGACGATCGACAGCCGAAGTACCGCGGTGCCGAGCGGACCGCCACTTCTATTCCCTTTTCTCGGGGGCGATCTCAATATCCTCGGCACGCCGAGAAACGTCACGGTGACCGGCGAGACGTATCTTTCGCGACTGCTCCAGCCCAATATGAGGCAGGTACACTGGGCGGCTTGCCGCTCGGAGATGCAGTGACCCGAAATGCGGCAGCGGAATGCGAAAAACGGGCAACGGAGTGTGAATTGACCTGGTACGCGGATCTCAGCCCCTATGAGTATTCCGCCGGTTCGGTCCCGGCCGGTGCCGAAGCGCTGAACGTCGGCTGGCTGGAGGCGCCGCACGAATTCCCGCGCGGAACGGTACCGCCGGAATTCGTCGAGGCCCTCGGCGTGCTGTGCAGGGACGACCGGCGTGAGGTGATGCGCGGCTGGCAGAACTGCACCTTCGAGCCGGGCCGGGACCCCTTCGACCCGCCGCCGAGCATCCAGGTCGGCGACCGGACGGTGCAGTTGGGCAACGGTGAGGTCCGGGTGACGACCCCGGACGGCCGCTGGCTCATCGCCCCGACCCTCGTGCACCACTACGTCACCGCGCACTTCTACCGTCCGCCCGAGGAGTTCATCGAGGCCGTCACCACCCGCCGCGCCGCGCCCGCCGGCGCCTGAGGGCCCATGACCGGCGCCTGGGGGCCCATGAGTCTGTGGGGCCTTTGACACGCGTCTGGCACCCGCGAGGGCCCGCCGCGCTCCAGGCGCTGGTGGGACGGCTGCGCAGGGCGCTGGAACGGGAGGGCCGGGCGTCGCGACCGCTGCTGAGGGGGAGCTCGGTTCGGGAGAGGGGCTTCGTCCGTCGCGCGTGCGGGACTCTCTCAGCTGTGAGGGGCCCGGTCCGGGGTGACCAGACGGCGTACGGCGTCGGTGATCGTTGTGCGCTGCTGGGCCGGAGGGACCAGCGAATTGACGTCCTCGGTGTGGTGCTGCCACATGTTCGCCAGTGCGAGCACGAGGGCCAGGATCTCCGCGGCCGGCTTGTCCCGCCGGACGGTGCCCCGCTGCTGGGCGGCCTCGATGGCGGCGATCTTGTCCTGCATCGAGCGGGCGATGGTGCCGGGCGTCGGCCGTCGGGTGCTTTCCAGCGCGTACCAGGTGAGGAAACGCATGACCCGGGGGTGCTGCTGCCCGGCGTCGTACAGGCGGCCGCCGTATTCGGGCAGGTCGTCGGCGTCGACGGGGACCGCGTTCACGGTCTGCTCGGCGATCGCCTCGTAGACGGCCTCGAACAGGCCCTCCTTCCCTGCGGCGAAGGAGTACACCAGGCCGGGGCTGATCCCGGCGCGTTTGGCGAGCCGGTCCACGCGGGATCCTGCCAGGCCGAACTCGGCGAACTCGGCGAGGGCGGCTGCCATCAACTGCTCGCGCTTGCGGTCGGGATCACGCGTTGCCATGACCACCACTCTCCCTTAATGAACGTTCATTTGACAACTTGGGTCACCCTCCGCATGCTGAGCGAAGTAAATGAACATTCATTTAGGAGGCTTGTCATGGTCCGCCACTGGACTCCCGCCGACATCCCCGACCTCAACGGCCTGACCGCACTGATCACGGGCGCCAACAGCGGCATCGGCTACCGCACCGCCCAGGTCCTGGCGGAACACGGCGCCCGCGTCCTGCTCGCGGGCCGGCGCCCCGACTCCCTGGCGGACGCCGCCCGCCGCCTGCGCACGGACGTGCCCGGTGCCCGCTCGGAGACGGTGGAACTCGACCTCGGCGACCTGACCGCGGTCCGTGAGGCGGCCGCCCCGCTCGCCGCGGGCGAGACCCTTGACCTCCTCATCAACAACGCCGGCGTGATGGATGTCCCGGAGCGCCGGCTCACCCGCGATGGCCTCGAACTCACGGTAGGCACCAACCACCTCGGCCACTTCGCGCTCACCGCGCACCTGATGCCGGCCCTGCGGCGCTCCTCGGCTGCCCGCGTCGTCACGGTCAGCGCCCTCGCCGCCGCCTGGCGCTCCGGCGATCTCGATGACCTGATGAGCGAGCGCGGCTACCGCCCGATGAGCGCGTACGCCAAGTCCAAGCGCGCCAACGTCGTCTTCACCCAGGAACTCGCCCGCCGGCTTGCCGGCAGTACGCACCGCGCCGTGGCCGTCCATCCGGGCTCGGCCGTCACCAACCTGCAACGCCACACCTCCACCAGCCGGACGGGACGCCTGCTCGTGGCCCTCGCCTCCCGCACGCTGATGGGCTCTGCCGACGGCGCGGCCTGGCCGTCCCTGTACGCGGCAACCCACCCCGCGGTCGCCAGCGGGTCCTATCTCGGCCCGGCCGGACGCGACCAGACCTCCGGCGCACCCAAGGCGGTCCGGCTGCCCGCCGGAGCCGACGACCCCGAGCTGGGCGCCTGGCTGTGGCAGGAGAGCGAGCGGCTGACCAACGTCACCTTCCCGGTCCCGCAGACGTGACCTCGCCCTGAGGGAAAGGGGCCCATCACGCTGGGGGCCTGTTGATCAAGTCCATCATTCGAGTCTGTCACCTGGGCTTTCTGTCCGGTCGGGACTGCTGTTGGTCATGCGTTGGTCACGTGACAGCGATGGCAGTCCTTCGTGCGCTCTGTGCCTATGGCGTCGTCAGTGGGGGCAGGGGAAGCGTCTTCGCTGGTGAAGCGCAGGGCGGTCCCCTGCGTTGATTTCGCGGATCTTGGGGTAGCCGATGCGGACTTCGATGGTCTTGGCGCCGCTGGCGATCAGGTCGGGAGAAGCACCGCGTCCGAGGCAATCGTCAAGGACGCCGTCACCCTTGAGGCGGCAATCTCGCAGGATCTTCCAGCACTTCATGCGGGCGAAGACGTTGCCGGGCAGCGGCCGACCGATGACCACGAGCCGGGTATCGGCGTCGACGACGACCTGGTGGTTCGTGGAGTACCGATAGTTCTGCGACTGCTCGGCTACCGAGTGGCCGCGGGTGGGCACCAGGGTGCCGTCCACGATCAGCACGGTGCCCTGGCGGAACCGCTGTCTCTGTTGGAGGGCGAGCTTGGGCCCGAGATGGTCGATCGCCTGCGAGTCGCTGGTTCGGCGCCTCGACGCGCTGAACGCCACGTGGTCACGCCCAACCAGATGAGATAGATGCCGCCCACGAGCTTCACCACGGTGAGCGCGCGAGCCGACGACATGACCAGGGCGGACAGGCCCACCGCAGCGAACGTCGCGTGGACCAGGAGCCCGCATGCCGAGCCCAAGGCGGCGCGTGCACCGTCGGACCGCGAGCTCGTGATCACCTGCTGCGTGACCAGCGTGAAGCTCGTGCCGGGAATCAATGTCAGGGGTGTGACTGCGGCCACGAAGCCGAGTACCAGATACCACTGCACACAACGAGCCTACGCAACAGGCGTACGCCAAACCTCCAGCTTCCCGGCCGAGTTGGAGACGAGACCGATCAGGACGCCCCGTGCCCCGAACTGACAAGAAGATCGTTTACGGGTCAACCCTTGGACAGCGGTGCATCCAGGGCCAGCTGCGGGGATGGCGCCGGTGACGTAGCCCGCGCGGTCCGAGGCGAGGAAGAGGATCACCTCGGCGATCTCGCGCGGGCTCGCGAGTCGGTCGGGCACGGTGGTCTTCGCGACCTGCTCGGCGCCTTCCGCACTCACGGCGGCCCAAGTATTCGCAAAGAGCCAGTGCGGCGTCAGGCAACCTTCGCCCTGCCGACCACCACGCGTAGGTGTTCGTCGCAAGCTGCCCGGCGGCATGATCGCCTGCTAAGGCCGGCCTCGTGACGGGTTGCGGCACGTGTGGTGTCTGCGGTCGTGGGAGGAGCCTCTCGACGTAGGGGCAGGGCGTGGCGGTGGTCCATCTATGGTGCGCGGGATCGCCGGTCAGAACCAGCGAGAGCGACGCGCGCCCGCATCTGTGGCGCCGTGACCGAGGCCGCGGAAGAGCGCTGTGATGTCCTCGGCCAGTAGGCCGGGTTCCTCATGGGCGGCGAAGTGGCCGCCGCGAGGCATGCGGGTGTAGCGCGTGACGTTGTACGTGCGCTCGGCCCAACTGCGCGGCGGGCGGCTCAGGTCGGCGGGGAACAGGGCGATGGCCGTGGGCACGTCCACTCGTTCCACGCGCCGGGTCAGGCCGTGGGCGTATTCGTAATAGGGGCGTAGCGAGGTGGCGGCCGTGTTCGTGAACCAGTAGAGGGACGCCTGGGTGAGCAGGTAGTCGTCGCTGAAGCGCGAGGACAGGTCTCCCCCGCAGTCGCTCCACGCGCGGTACTTCTCCACGATCCAGGACAGCAGACCGGCGGGCGAGTCGGTCAGAGCGGGGGCGAGGGTGAGGGGGCGGGTGTTCTGCTGGTGCATGTAGCCGCCTTCCTCCGCCTGCCAGGTGGCGACGGCGGCGAGGTACGCCTCTTCCTCGGGGGTGAGCCCGGACGGGTCGTACGCGGCCGGGGACGCCACCGCGAGCAGGTGGATGCCGACGACCGCCTCGGGGTGTGCCTCGGCCAGCCGTGACGTGATGCCCGCGCCGAGGTCTCCGCCGTGCGCCGCGTAGCGCTCGAAGCCGAGGACGTCGTGCATCAGGCGGTGCCACAGCTCGTGGGTCTGCTCGGCCGCTGCGTCGGTACCCGCTTCGGCCAGTGCGGGCCGCTGGGGCGAGAAGGCGAACCCGGGCAGCGAGGGGACGATCACGGTGAAGGCGTCCGCGGGACGCCCGCCGTACCGGGACGGATGGGCCAGCCGTTCGGCGAGCGCGGTCAGTTCGAGGAACGAGCTGGGCCAGCCGTGGGTGAGGACGAGAGGCAGCGCGTCAGGCCGCTCGCCGTCGTAGCGGCAGTAGTGGACGGGTGTGCCCTCGATGTCGGCGAAGTGGGAAGGCAGGGCATTGACGGCGGTCTCGTGGTGGCGCCAGTCGTATCCGTCGGCCCAGTAGGCGACGAGGCGGCGGAGTTCGGCGGTGTCGGTGCCCGCCGCCCAGCCCTCGATCGGCCAGGGCCGCGGCCAACGGGTGGACCGCAACCGGGCGCGAAGGTCGTACAGTTCGGCGTCACTGACTGAGATCACGGGAGTGTCGGTGGTCATGGGGGTTCGGTTCTCCTTGCTGTGCGGTGAAGTGTTGTGCCGCGCGGTGAGAATGGGTGCGGCGGCTCAGACGGCGTCGGCCGACTCGTCGCGCGCGGTCTGCGGGGCGGCCGCGGCCGGTCCTGGGTGAGGCGTCGGTGGAGCGGCGGTACGGGCCGCGCCCGCCAGAGTGAGGGACGTCGCCATGAGGGCGGCGACGACCAGCAGTGCCGGGGCGAGGGCCGTCCGGTCGGCGAGGAATCCGATGAGTGGCGGACCGTAGAGGAAGCCGCAGTATCCGATCGACGTGATCACTCCGACCCGGACGGTGGTCTGCGCGGGATCGTCAGAACCTGCGCTCAGGCCGACGGGAAGTCCGAGCGCCGCGCCGGCTCCCCAGAGCAGCACGCCGGCGAACGCAGTGGCGCCCACAGGGCGAACCCGTAGGCCACCGCGCCCAGTCCGATACCGACGAGCCCGGCCACCGCGGCGACGGTCCGCCGCGGTCCGACCCTTTTGACGACAGGTCCGGCCAGCGGCAGCACCACCACCCCGCCGACGGCGATCACCAGCAGCATCAGACCCACCGACGCCGCGTCCAGGTTCAGCTGTTCGCGGATCTGCGGCAGCCGGGACACCCAGGTCGCTCCGGCCAGGCCCAGGGTGGCGAAGACCAGGGACGTCGCCCGCAAGGCGGCCGCAGTCGCACGCGAAGACGGGTCCTCGGCATCGGCGTTCACGTCGCTGATCTGGGATTCGGGGGGAGGGTCTGCTCGATGGCCGCCCGCGTCGCCTCGCGCGGTTCCGGCTCCGGCGAGAGCAGCGCGTGCATGATCATCCCTTCCAGCAGGGCGTCCAGCCGAGCGGCGGTATCCGCTCCGGTGAACCGGGCCAGCACCGCGCGGCTGGCCCGCGTCCATTCATGGGTCAGCGTGCGCAGAGCGGGATCCCGCAGCGCGGCCAGATGCAGCTCGAACCCGAGGACCGCGCTGTGCCGCCTGGACGGACCGCCCTGGACGAGTTCGACCAGGACATCGATCAGATCCTCGTCCGTCTCCACCTCGGTGAAGAGGGCCTCGAACTGGGCGGTCCGTTGGTCGACGTACCAGACGAACGCCTGCGTCCGCAGTTCGGCGAGGCTCGCGAAGTGGTACGTGACCGAGCCCAGCGGCACGTCGGCGCCGGAGGCCACCTTGCGATGCGTGAGACCGGCGACCCCGTCCGCGACCAGCACGTCGAGCGCTGCATCCAGGATGCGTGTCCTGCGCCGCGGATCATGCCGCCGCGCCCGGCGTTCCTCGCGGCCTGCGTTGTCTTGCCCCTTGAGGGCATCCGTCCCATCCATAAGAACAAACGTACACTACGAAAAGAACATCTGTTCTTAATGGGATCTCGCTCGGGGCCTCCTGGCTCGGGGCCTCCTGGGTGGATCGGGTCGTGTGGCAGCTGCGTCAGCGAGCGGAAGGTCAGCCGAGTCCGGCGGCGCGGGCGGTGACCGCTCGCATGGCGCAGTCCTCGTTTTCAGTACCGTCGGCGGCTGACGGCCGGCGCTCTGCCCCCGTCGGCCAAGGCCGGCAGCATGACCGTTCGCCGAGAGCGTGATGACGCGCAGGCGTCCCGGCCGCCGGCCCGGGTGGACAACAGGGCGACGTCGACCGTCGTCCACCCATGCCGGCAGCCTCGGCATCGACGTCCACCCCGTCCAACGCTCGCACGGCACGGGAGGTTTCACGGTGCTGGGCCGGTGCTGGGCCATCGAGCACAGCGCCGGCCCGCTCATCCGCCACCGCCGCATCGCCCGTGAGAACATCCCGAACCGGCATGGACCTCACCCGAGGACCAGACACCGGCCAGCGGAAAACACCTGGTCCGACACTGCGGACAAGATCAGTGACCCGCGTGGTGCCCGGGGGCTTGGACCCGCAGCATGATCAACAACGCGGAGGCGAGCAACACGACACCGGAGATGGTGAATACGGTGGTGACGTCGCCGAAACCGAACATCACACCGCCCGCCGCGGCCCCGCCGGCGATGGCGGACTGCACACCCACCACCACGAGTCCGCCCGCGCTCTCCGCATGGTCGGGCACCATGCGAGACGCCCAGTTCGACCAAGCCACTGACACCCCGCCGAAGGCCAGACCCCAGAGGATCACCAGAGCCACATAACCGGCCTGCCCGGCCGGAAGCAGCGCCAGGCCCAGCGCCGCACCGCCCATCAGTGCCGGGGCCAGCACCAGCGTCAGACGCAGGCTGAGCTGCAGGAGCCAGCCGGCCACCAGCGTGCCCGCGAAGTTCGCCACTCCGAAGACGAACAGCAGCAGTGCCAGCTTGTCGGCGTCGACCCCCACCACGTTCTCCAGCGCGGGCCGGATATAGGTGAACAGCGCGTAGTGCCCTACGTGAACCAGCAGCATCCCCACGATCCCCAACCCGAAGCCCGGGCGTCGCAGCACGTCCCACAGCGTGCCCAGCCGTGCCGAGCCATGGGGCGCCATCCGGGGCAGCGTGAACCACTGGAACACCAGCGTCAGCACCCCAAGCACGGCCGCCGCGACGAAGGTGCTGCGCCAGCCGGACAGCTCGCCGAGGTAGCTGCCCACCGGCACCGCCACGATGGTCGCCACCGCGATGCCGCTGAAAATGATCGACACCGCGCGCGGCACCGAGGCCGCGGGCACCAGGCGCATCGCCACCGCCGCCGCCATGCTCCAGAAGCCGCCGAGTGCGATACCCAGCAGAATGCGCATGAGCAACAGCATCGCCACGTTGGCGGCCACGGCCACCAGAACATTGGACACGGTCAGCAAAACCGTGAAACCGAGCAGCACGGTCCTTCGGTCGACTTTCCGGGTCAGGCTTGCCGTCAGCAATCCGGAAAGCATTGCCGCCACCGCCGTGACAGTCACTGCCTGTCCGGCCAACGCTTCCGATATTCCGAGGTCGGCGGCCATCGGAGTCAACAAGCTGGCCGGCAGGTATTCCGCCGTCAGCAATCCGAACACACCGACCGCCAAGGAGAACACCGCAGCCCAGGACGAGGTGGCCGGTTCGGACGCTTTCCGTTCCTTATCGGCCGCAGTCTCGGGACCCGTATCGGGCGCGTTGCGGCACACGTCGCTGCTCAATTTTTACTTCTCCTGCATAGCGTGAAAGGTTGAAGTCAAGCCTGCACGTCAACTTCGGGATGAGCTATGACAGAACGTCCGCACTATATGGCCGAGGCCCCGGACATAGCGGCTTCAGGACCGTTCGCCCCGTCGTCCGACCTCGTCAGCGAGCTGCTGACCAGCATGCGGCTGCGCGGCGTTCGCTACCGCCGCGTCCACGCCGGCCCACGTTTCGGCCTCACCTTCCACGCCAAGCCCGGACGCGCCTATTTCCACTTTCTCGCCGTTGGATCAGCAGTCCTGCGCACCGAGGACGGGACCGTCCACAAGCTCTCGGCCGGCAGTGCCGTATTCATACCCCACGGCGAATCCCATCAGCTACTTTCCGACTCGGACGTACCGGCCCGGGACATCAACAGTTTCGATGCGGCCCCTCTCGGCGACGCGGTGTGTGACGTACATGCCTGCCCCAGCACCGACTCGAATCCCAGCGCTGTGTTCTTCAACGGATACATGGAATTCGACCTCGGCGGAATGCAGGGCATCAGCCGGCTGATGCCCGACGTCATGCTCGTCAATGCCGAGGGAGAACGCTATCCCGGGCTCATGCCGATCCTCGCGTCCATGAGGCGCGAAGTGTGTACCGCGCGGGTGGGATTCGCCGGTGTCCTGGCCCGGCTGGCCGAGGTGGCGGCGGCGATGATCGTGCGCGGCTGGATCGAATGTGGTTGCGACGACACCTCCGGCCTCATCGCCGCGCTGCGCGACCCCCGCCTGGCCCACGCCATCCTGGCCCTGCACCAACAGCCCGGCCACCACTGGACCGTGGCGGAGCTGGCGGAGCGGTCCAACGTCTCCCGCTCCGTCTTCGCGGACCGGTTCCAGGCCACGATCGGTACGCCGCCCCTCCGCTACGCCACGGAGCTGCGGATGCTCCTGGCCGGCCAGTGGCTGGCCCAGGACACCCTGACGGTCGAGTCTGTGGCACAACGCCTCGGATACACCTCACAGGCATCTTTCAGCCGCGCCTTCAAACGCGTCACCGGACACTCGCCGGGCGCCAGCAGGGATCGCAGAGCGCTCGACCGAGGCGACGAAGAAGCGGAACCTCCTGATCCGGTCGGGTGCGCATAACGCCGGACGGCAGGCATTTGACCTGGGTTCTTCGTCTGCAATCCAACGTGGCCCCGAACTTGCAGGTGGCTTTGGCCGAATGCCGGACACGCAAGCGGCCTTCGCCTGATCCTGTGCTCCGTCCCAGAGGCAGGCGATGCAGCAGGCCCACGGCCCTTTCAGGGGCTGCTGGTGAGCGTCTGAGGCGGGGCGCCTGCAGCGCACGGCCGGGACACTCGTCCCGGCCGTGCGCAGCTCAGGCCCGGACCAGACCGGCCGCGCGGTGTCCGATCACCATGGCGGGCGCCATGGTGTTCCCAGAGGTCACCCGGGGCAACACCGAGGCGTCGGCAACGCGCAGGCCATCGCAGCCCCGGACACGCAGTTCTGAGTCGACGACGGCGTTGACATCGGTATCGGTGCCGATCCGGGCCGTGCCGCACTGGTGCCAGAAAGTGACGGCCGCAGTACGGATGTAGGCGGCGACCTCGGCGTCGGACAGACCGGCGGGGACCGAGCGGGAGCCCAGGTAGGGTCGCATCGCCTCCGAGTGGGCGACCTCCTCGGCGAACCGGTAGGCGCCGACGGCGTCACGCAGGTCCGCGGGATCGTCAAGGAAGCAGGTCTCGATGACGGGGGCGGTTGCCGGGCCGGCATCAGCGAGCCGCACCGAACCTCGGGTGCGCAGTCGCATCCCGAGCAGGAAGGAGAACGCGGACTGCGGTGCGCCGTACCGCGCCTGCGCCTCCGGGCTCATGAAGGGCGCACCGCCGGAGTACATGACGAACTGCGGCGAACGCTCCCTGCCGTCGCCCTCCCAGAAGCACACCGCTTGCGCGCGTGACGGCGGCGGCAGTTGCCGTGCGTCGGCGGCTTCCCACACGCACCCGAACTGCAAGTGGTCGTCGAGGCCAGAGCCGACACCCGGCAGGTCCTGCCGTACATCGATGCCGACCTGGTCGAGGTGGCGGGCGGGCCCGAGCCCTGACTGCATGAGCACCTTGGGTGTCTGCACCGCTCCGAGGCTGAGCACGACCTCGTGCGCGGCCCGGAAGACGACCGGCCGGCCGTCTGATATCGCCTCGACGGCGACCGCGCGGTCGCCGTCGAACAGGACACGGGTGATCAGGGTCCGGGTACGGACGGTCAGGTTGCGCTGCTCCGAACGCGGTGCGACCAGGGCACGGTAGGCGGAGCACCGCACGCCGTCGGAGATGATCTCGTCGCGGACGGCGCAGCCGCTGCCCTGCTCGGCGAGTTCGCCGTTCGGGCTGTCATAGCGGTCGAGGCCGGCCGCCTCGGCACCGTCAAGCATCGCGGAGAAGAAGGGGTGGAGCGGCTGGGCGGGCTGGATATGCATCGGGCCCGCCGTGCCCCGCCGTTCAAGATCCGGTGCACCGCGCCAGGTCTCCAGCTCGCGGTAAGAGCCGAGCACCGAGCGGTAGTCCCATCGCGGGTCGCCGGAGACGGCGGCCAGGTCATCCCAGTCACGGCGGTGGCCGCGCGACCACACCCCGGCGTTGATGCTGGAGCCGCCGCCCAGACCCTTGCCCATGGAGTACAGCAGCCGCCGGTTTCCAAGGCCGGTACCCGGCTCGGTGAGCCAGCCCCAGTCGCGTTCGCTCGCGATGTTCTCGAACCAGCGGTCCGGGTCCGACACCCGGTCGTCAGCGTCGTCGCCTCCCGCCTCCAGCAGAAGGACCCGCAGGTTCTCATCCGCCGCGAGCAATCCCGCGACCGTCGACCCCGCCGATCCGGCGCCGCACACGACGACGTCGTACGTCTCCTCTTCGTCGGCGGCGGTCCCGGGGCTGTACTGATGCGTCATCATGTTCCCTTACTCCTGTCATGACCCGCTTCCACGGGCCTGTCGATGGCCGGTATCGGAAAACCCGCTACTCGGTGCCTGCCGGAACGGTGACCATCACCTACACCCCCAGGCCACAGGTCGCAGGCGTCAATGGCCCCGACCTTCGCGGTGGTCGTCCGGGAGTTGGACGTGACCATGGGGGCCTTGGCAGTGGCGGGGAACACGGCTCCGTTTCCCGGAACGCCGCTTCACCCGTCCCCGAGCCGGGTGCGGCGACCACGTGAGCTGCACGGCAGCCGTCCCACCCCGGGTCGTCAGCGGGGGCGGAATCAGGGGCGGCCCGCCTCCCCGGCTGTCATCCGGCCGGGCTGTCCGAGGGCTTAGGCTCGCCGAGCATCCGGCAGGTGGCCGCCTCGACAAGGGCCTTGTTCGCGGCGGCGGCCTTCTCTTCCTTGATGCCGAAGTTGGTGCTCGTCAGGACCGCTACGCTGCGTCGGCCGCTCGCGTCGGTGTAGATCTCGCTGGAGTAGCCGGGCAGGCCGCCGGTGTGCCCCCAGACGGTGCCGCAGGAGGTGTCCACCCGCATCAGGCCCAGCCCATAGCCGCCGCCCTCCTCGGGGGCGTCGACCGTGGTGCGCATCTGCTTCATCTGCGCCTCGGGCAGCAGCTCGCCGGAGATCAGCGCGGTCAGGAAGCGCTGCCAGTCCTGTGCGGTGGAGACCATGCCGCCCGCGGCCCAGGACCAGCTCGGGTCGATGGCGGAGGTGTCGATGTTGCCCTGGGGACGTTCGGGACCGGTGAATCCGACGCCTTCGGGCAGGTCCACGACCCCGGAGAGGATGGTCTTCAGGCGCCCGGCGTCCGGCTCGTAACCGGTCACGTGTCGCGCGCCGGTGTCCCAGTCGCCGTCCGTGGCCAGGTACGAGTTCTTCATGCCGAGCGGCTCGGTGATCTTCTCCTCGATCAGATCGGCCAGGGGCCGGCCGGTGGCCTTCTCCAGGATGAGTCCGAGCGCCTCGTAGTTGGCGTTGCTGTAGGAGTACGTCTCACCGGGCACGGACTCCTGCTGGGGCGTGATGGCGAGGAGCTGCTCCGGCGTCCAGGTGCGCTCCTGCCGGCCGGTGAGGGAGGCCAGGAACTTCGGGGTCAGGAGGAAGTCGCCCAGACCGCTGGTGTGGTTGAGCAGCATCCGGACGGTGATGTCCTGGCCGCCCTCGACCAGGCCGGGCAGCCACTTCTCCGCCGTGTCGTCGAGGCTGATCCTCTTCTCGGCGATCTGTTGCAGAACGAGGGTCGCGGTGACCGTCTTGGTGTTGGAGCCGACCCGGAACCGGTCGCCGGCGGCGATGGTGTGGTCGTCCGCCGTCCAGGCGGCCTGCCGGGCGACCTCGACGGGCTTCCCGTCGCCGGTGTCGACGCGGACGATGACGCCCAGGGAGCCGGTGTCCGCCGCCTGCTGCGCGAGGTTGGCCAACTGCGTGTCGGCCGCCGGACTCGCCACGCTCCGCCCGGCCTCCTCCGACCCCGTATCCGAACAGCTCACGAGTGCCGCCCCCATGCAGGTCGCCAGCGCCGTGGTCAGCGCCCCCCGACAGACCCAGTGGCGGCGAGACGACGTGAATGCGGACATGACAGTTCCCTTCGGCGCATGACGATGTGCTGCGTGCGTCGAGGGACCGGGCACCCATGTATTGAGCTTCCTGGGGGTCCCGCGCACAGCAACCATTCAGTCAGTGACGCGCCCCGGGTACATCGCTCGATGTCGGGCTTCCCACTGGCCCGGGGTCACTCCAAGGAATGACCCGCGGGGTCACGGCGCCCCGCCGTCCCGGGCGTTCAGGACAGGGTGTTGCGGGCCAGCACCGCCGCCTGCGCCCGGCTCTGACAGCCGGTCTTCGTCAGTACGCGACTGACGTGCGTCTTCACCGTGTGCAGGCTCACCACGAGCCGGGCGGCGATCTCCGCGTTGCTCAGCCCGTCCCGGACCAGTCGCAGCACGTCGAGTTCCCGCTCCGTGAGGTCCCTCAGCCGGGCCAGCGCCTGGTCGCTGGGCTGTCGCCGGCCGCTGAGATGGCCCGCGATGATCCGCTGGGTCACCGCGGGACTCAGCGCACTGTGCCCCGCCGCCGCGGCGCGTACGGCTCCGGTCAGCTCCTCGTACGCACTGTTCTTCAGGAGGAACCCCGACGCCCCGGCCGCGAGCGCGTCGTCGACGTACTCGTCCAGGTCGAACGTCGTCAGCATCAGCACCCGGCTGCGTCCCGGCCCGAGCAGTGCGCGGCGGCCCAACTCGGTCAGCGCCCACAGCCCGTCACGGCGCGGCATACGGATGTCCATCAGCAGGACGTCCGGCCGCAGCCGCGCACATGCCTCGACGGCTTCCTCCCCGTCGTTCGCGGTGCCCACCACGGTAAGGTCGGTCTGACTGTCCAGGATCGCGCTCAGACCGGCGCGGATGATCGGCTCGTCGTCCACGACGAGCACACTGATCTGCTCAAACACCGGCACTCTCCAGCGGCAGCGTGGCCACGACGCGGAACCCGCCTTCCCCGGTCGGCCCAGCGGTGAGCTCTCCGCCCACCGCACCCACGCGTTCCTCCATGCTGATCAAGCCGAGCCCGATGCCCGCGCCGGCTGTGCCGCGCCGCGTCCCGGGCCCGTTCACGACCTCGCACCTCAGCTCTCCCACGACGCCGTCGACACTCACCCGGACTGGTGCTCCGGGCGCATGCCGACGGGCGTTGACCAGTGCCTCCTGCACGACGCGGTAGCCCGCCAGCTGCACCGCCCCCGGTACGGATTCCAGTGCGCTGTCCATTGTCAGCTCCGCCACCCCTCCCGCGGCACGGTGACTTTCCAGCAACGCTTCCAGCTCACCGAGGCCGGGCACGGGCTGGAGTGGCGCCGCGTCCGCCGGGTCACGCAGCATCCGCAGCAGATCACGCAGTTCACCACCGCTCTGCCGGCCCGCCGCCGCCAACCCGTCGACCTGGGCGCGAGCCCAATCGGGCAGCTCGCTGCCACGGGCCCGCAGTGTCTCCGCGTGCACCACGAGCAAGGTGAGCGAGTGCGCGACCACATCGTGCATCTCACCGGCGATCCGTGCCCGTTCACGTTGCGTGGCCTGCGCAGCCTCCAGGGCCTGCGCCCGGCGCGCGTCGGCCGCCCGCTGCTCGGCTGAGGCCAGCAGCGTCTGCCGGGTCCGTGCGGCGAACCCCATCGCCCACGCCAGCGGCATCGGGGCCAGCGCGGCGAGCACGTCCAGACCGCCCTGGAAATCACCGGAATCGGTCGTCAGCCGGTTCAGCCACAGACCGGCCACGCCCAGCACGATGGCACCCAGGACCGCCGACCCCGTCCGCCTCCAGCTCGCGCAGCGGCTGCCCAGGTTGTAGAGCAGCACCGCCAGCGGCAGGAAGACCAGCGGCGACAGCTTGGCCCCCGCACCCGCGCTCCCGACCAACGCCCCCAGCAGGGCCGCGAAACATGCGACGAAGGCGGCGGCCGGCAGCCGTCGCCTCAGCAGTAGGACCACCATGCCCAATGCCTCGTACATCATGAGCGAGGCCCACGCCGGCGCGGAGGTGTCCACGTACGGCTGCGACAACAGTGGCGGCAGAAACGTCAGCACGACCAACCCTGCATCGGCACCCCAACCGGGCCACCGGCCTTCGAACTCGTTCATCCGGCCGAGACTATGACCTCTTGAGCTGGTCTTCGTCACTCCAAAGAGCCACTCAGCTCGACTCTGTCGGGGATCTTGGAGGCGCCGAGGTCAGGTGCCCAGGGTTCGCCACGACTTCGGCCGGGGGATCTCGCGCCGGTCGAGGTAGTTTTGGGAGGCAGTCGGTCGGCGGGGTATGGGGGCTTCCTCGGCAGGTGGAAGCCCGCTGAGGCGTTCGATGTTGACGGCGATGGCCGTCAGGACGTGCTGGACGCGGGCCTTCCCCTGTCCTCGGCAGCGGCAGCGACGCATCCCGTATCCGTGAGCGAATTCGTTGACCGTGCCCTCCACCCCGGAGCGGACCGCGTAGCGGGTCTTCCAGTCGGGCGTCTGCTGCTCGGTGCGGACGCGGAGCTACAGGTCGCGGAGTTCTAGGGGGAAGCCCACGGTGCGGGCGCTGTCGGCGGTGGACGTGCAGTGGGAACGGACGGAGCAGGGGCGGGGCAGGAGCGGCACTGGCTCTTGGTGAACCGGGCCACGATCAGCGGGGCCGCGGTGGGTGAGGATGCCGGGCAGGACCTGGCTGTCGTGGGTGGCGGCCGCGGTGGTGACCACGTCCGTGATCACGTGGGCCGTCGGGAGCGCAGGTCTCGGTCAGGTGAGCGGCGAATCCCTTCCAGCTGATGATGTGTCCGTGACGGGCGTAACGGGCTGAGGTGTCGTAGGGAGAGACGACGGCCCAGGACGAGGGAGGCAGCCCGGGGCCGCCTTCCTTCTCGGTGGTGCGCCAGCACAAGCGCCCTGCGTCGTCACGGTGGTAGTTGCGCACCGTGATCTGGCGCAGGGCCTGGATACGAGGACCGGACGCGCGGTCTGCTCCGTTCCGGTAGAGGTGTTCCAGGAGCCGGACGGCGTCGTTGCCGGTGGCCAGGATTCTGGTCTTGGGCTTGGTGGGGTTCTTGCCCAGGCGGACCGGCCGACCGTAGCGGTGTCCCCAGTCCTCATCGACCAGCTCGTCGAGCAGATGAGGGGAGGTGGCAGCGACTTCTTCGAGCGCGGCGCGGACGGCCTCGGTGATCAGCTCCAGGCGGATCAGGTCCTGCACCGCGGCCAGGACGTGGGCGGAGTCGGTGCGCTTGCGCACCAGTCAGGCCTCCTTCAGACGGGCCAGCGCGAGGTCGAGGAGTCGGTCAGCACGGCTGTCTTCGGCGAGACGGCCGCGGAAGTCGGCCAGCACGCTGTGATGGAACCCGGGATCGTCCAGCTCCATGGCCATGGCGTACGTGAAGTCGATGCGGCAGCGGACCGACTCGGCGGCCTGCCGGTCCGCCAGGCCGAGCAGGAACTGCAGCACACAGACGGTGGCCAGCTGAGCGGGTGAGAGCCCCGGACGCCCGTCCCGCGGGTACCAGTCGATGAAATCCTCGTCGTTCCACAGCCCATCAAGGCGGTCCCGTACCCATATCGCCGTCGTGCCACCCGGGTATCGCCGTCGTGCCACCCGGGCTGCTCGCCCGCGCGACCTGCGCAGTCAGAGGCGGGACCTGCTCACCGGAACGGGGACGGAGCGACAACGGGCACCTTGACGACGGCATCGGCCTACGGAACAACGCGAGCCTGCCCGCTGATCATGCTGCCGCGCCGGGAAACCCCAAGATCCCCGACAGGGTCAAGGACCTGGTCGATGAGGGCGTGCTGGCACGGCAGGCGCCGAAAGGAAGGTGCGGTGAAGCTGGCCGCGTCCAGCGCGGACAGGAGCAGGCTCTCCGGTCTGACCTGAGCAAGATCATCCCCGTTGGTCACGTGGTTGGTCACGCCGCAGGGGTGGAAATGCAAAAACCCCTGCTCAGCAGGGGTCTTAGCTGGTGTCGGGAGGGGGACTTGAACCCCCACGCCCTGTAAAGGGCACTAGCACCTCAAGCTAGCGCGTCTGCCATTCCGCCACCCCGACAAGAGTGGAGCGCCCGGCCCGTGGCCGTGGCGACGGAGTCAACTTTAGCACTGGTTCAGGGGCGGTCGATCACACGCCTCCGGCGCTTGGGGAGCCGCGCGGGAAGCGGGAGGATGGGGGCGACCGCGCGATACGAGGAGGCAGCGTGACTCAGTCGAGCCCGGCACCGGACCGTAGTGGTGTGAACGCCGAAAGTGAGGTCGTCGACATCTGCCGCGACCTGATCCGGATCGACACCAGCAATTACGGGGGCAACGAGGGGCCAGGGGAGCGGAAGGCCGCGGAGTACGTCGCGGAGAAGCTGGCCGAGGTCGGCCTGGACCCGCAGGTCATCGAGTCCCAGCCGGGCCGTGCCTCGACCGTAGCCCGCATCGAGGGGGAGGACAGCTCCCGGCCCGCGCTCCTGATCCACGGGCACACGGACGTCGTCCCGGCCAACGCCGACGACTGGACGCACCACCCCTTCTCAGGCGAGATCGCCGACGGCTGCGTCTGGGGCCGCGGCGCCGTCGACATGAAAGACATGGACGCGATGACCCTCGCGGTCGTACGCGAGCGGCTGCGCACGGGCCGCAAGCCCCCGCGCGATGTCGTACTCGCCTTCCTCGCGGACGAGGAGGCGGGCGGCGTCTACGGCGCGCGGCACCTGGTCGACAACCACCGGGACCTCTTCGACGGGGTGACGGAGGCGATCGGCGAGGTCGGCGGCTTCTCGTTCACGGTCAACGAGGACCTGCGGCTCTATCTGATCGAGACCGCCGAGAAGGGCATCCACTGGATGCGGCTCACCGTGGACGGCACCGCCGGGCACGGGTCGATGACGAACAACGACAACTCGATCACGGAGCTGTGCGAGGCCGTGGGACGGCTGGGGCGGCACAAGTTCCCCGTCCGGGTGACCAAGACCGTGCGTTCCTTCCTGGACGAGCTGTCCGACGCGTTCGGGACCGAGCTGGACCCCGAGGACATGGAGGAGACCCTCGCCAAGCTGGGCGGCATCGCCAAGCTCATCGGGGCGACGCTCCAGAACACGGCCGCGCCGACCCAGCTCGGCGCCGGGTACAAGGTCAACGTCATCCCGGGCCAGGCCACGGCCCACGTCGACGGCCGTTACCTGCCCGGGTACGAGGAGGAGTTCCTCGCGGATCTGGACCGGGTCCTCGGGCCGCGCGTGCGCCGCGAGGACGTGCACGCGAACAAGGCGGTGGAGACGACCTTCGACGGCGCGCTGGTGGAGGCCATGCAGTCGTCGCTGAAGGCCGAGGACCCCATCGCCCGTGCCGTGCCGTACATGCTGTCGGGCGGCACGGACGCCAAGTCCTTCGACGACCTGGGCATCCGCTGCTTCGGTTTCGCGCCGCTCAAGCTGCCCCCGGAGCTGGACTTCGCGGGTATGTTCCACGGGGTGGACGAGCGCGTCCCGGTGGACGGACTCCAGTTCGGGGTGCGGGTCCTGGACCGCTTCCTCGACCAGTGCTGACGGCGCCCTCGGCGCTTCCCAGGGGCGGCTCGAAGCCGCTGAGCAGGCATGACGCGGCCGTACGGAGAATCCGTACGGCCGCGAACGGACATGGCCGTACCGCGAATTCGGTATTCGGTCTTTCGTGCCCGTTGACCGGGACGAGTGAATACGTCGGTCTGCTCGTAGCCTGATTCCCCCTTCCTCGTTACAGGTGATGCGGTCCGCGGCTGGGACCGCATTGCCAACTAGGAGGAATCATGATCAAGAAGGTTGTCGCCGCCGCGGCTGCCACCAGCGGTCTGCTGCTCGCGGGTGCGGGCATGGCCGTTGCCGACTCCGGTGCCCAGGGCGCCGCTGTCAACTCTCCCGGCGTGCTCTCGGGCAACACCGTCCAGGCCCCGATCCACGTTCCGGTGAACGTCTGCGGCAACACCATCAACGTGATCGGCCTGCTGAACCCCGCCTTCGGCAACACCTGCGTCAACGACTGACGTTGCGCCTCAGCTCATGAGGATGTGAAGCCCGGCGGGCCCCGGAGCGCGTAGCGCGCTCCGGGGTCGTCGGGCCTTTCGGGCGAGTGGGGCGTCCCCTCGGGGGCCGCCCCCTCGCGTTACGTAGGCAGAAGGCAAGGCAGGGGATCGAAGCATGCGACAGGTCACCAGAAAGGGCCTGATCACCGTAGCCGCGGCGGGCGGTGTGCTGGCGATGACGGGCAGCGCCGCGCTCGCGGACTCGGACGCCAAGGGCGGCGCCGAGAACTCGCCGGGCGTGCTCTCGGGCAACTCCGTCGAGGTTCCCGTGGACGCGCCCGTCAACGCGTGCGGCAACACCGTCTCCGTGGTCGGTGCGCTGAACCCGGCCACGGGCAACCGCTGCGCCGGTGACGGCGGCTCGCACGGCGGGGGCCACGGGTCCCAGGCGCGCGCCGAGGGCGGGACGGCGAACTCGCCGGGGGTCGGCTCGGGCAACAACGTGAAGGCGCCCGTCGACGTTCCCGTGGACCTCTGCGGGAACAGCGCGAACGTCGTCGGCGTGGGCAACCCCGCCATGGGCAACGGCTGCGGGGACAGGTCCTCGGGGTATCCCGCGACGTCGCAGCAGAGCGCGCCGGGCGGCCACGGTCAGCCCGCGCACAACGACCCGCGGTCGGGGCGGACGGACACGGGCCCGCAGGACGGCAAGGGCGACCCCCGGTCGGGCGAGCACACGGGCGAACACGGCGACGGCTCGGGCGGCACGCCGGAGGCGGGGTCCTCGGCCAAGCAGGCCGACGTGCGTGCCGGGTCCTCCCCGGAAGGCGGCGGCTCGGGTGACACCTCCGTCTTCGGCGCGGGCGGCGAGCTGGCCGAGAGCGGTGCCGGGCAGGGCCTGGCCCTCGCCGCGCCCCTCGGCGCGGGGTTCCTGGTCGGTGGCTATGTCCTCTTCCGGCGCGCTCGCGGCGGTCGTCGGACCGCCCGGCACTGAGCGCGCGGGCCCGTCGCGGCGGACCCGCTTCCGGGTCCGGTTCCGGTCGCGGCGCTGAGGTCACGGCCGCGGCCGGTGCTTGACGGCCCCGGCGCCTCAGCAGCACCCCTCGGCACACGTTCCAGGGCCTCGCCCGGCGGACGACGGAGCGGGCCCCGCATCAGCGGGGCCCGCTCCGTCGTGTCGCGGGGCCTTGCGGTCGCACACATGAGGGCCGCGCGGCCCCCTGGAGGCGCCCGGGTTCACCAGGTGGCCCGGAGCTGGCGGATGATGCGGCGGCGCAGCCGCACCCTCCGGCTTCCGTCGGGATAGAGCCGCGTGCGGGCCAACTCCCAGTGCCCGTACTCGGCATGGTCGGTCAGCAGTTGGGTCGCGGCCTTGCGGGAGACCCCGCGAGGCACGTACACATCGCGAAATTCGTATTCCGGCATCTCATCTATTGTGCGGGCACGGGCCCTCTGCGGATAGCGTCTGCACTATGTCTGATGCTGCGCAGCCCACCGCTGCCGACGTACGCGCCGCCGCTGAGGCGGTCAAAGCCGCGCTGGACCGGCACCTCGACGCGGTCGAGCGACGGGCGGAGGGGACGGGAGAGGACGGCGAGGACCCCGCCGCGCCCGACGCCGCCGTCTACGCCGCGTTCGACGAGCTGGCCGCGGCGGGTGAGGCGTACGACGAACTTCTCTACGAGGTCTACGACGAGGTCACCCCCTTCGAGATCCCCGGCGGCGACACCATGCCGCCCTACACGGGCCCGGAGGAGCCCAACGCCCTCACTGTGCTGATACGGCGGGACTACACCGTCGCCCATCCACAGCGGCTGCTCGCCCAGGCGCAGCGCGTCACCGACCTCGACCCGGACTCGGCCGACGACGACGGCATCGCCGGGTCCTCGGCGGGCAGCAGCGTGCACGCCGCGCTGGGAGTGCTCTTCGGGGAGTACGAGGCGGACGAGATCGCGACCCGGCACAAGGAGTTCGGCCTGGAGGAGGGCGACTCCACCCTGTGGGTGCAGGCCGCCGACGAGCCCGGCGAACCGGGGGAGTGGCTGTCCGTGCCCTTCGACCAGGCCGACCCCGAACGGGTGGTGTGCCGCTTCGACGTCAGCTCGGCCTTCGACGAGGAGGAGCTGGGGCTGGAACTGGACGACGAGGGGCTGGAGGGCGGCACGCCCGCGCGATAGCTGGCAGGGGGCGGGGAGCCGTCGTCGTGCACCGCTTTGAGGAGGCTCGGCCCTGTGCGGGCCGGGCCTCCCCGGGTTTCCAGGGCCGGGCTACTCCGGCGGCTCCGCCGGGGCGGTGGCGACGCGGGCTGCCTGGACCAGCAGCGTACGCAGCCGGGTGGTGCGCTCAGGGGCTCGTACGGAGGAGACGGCGCGCGGCAGCGCTTCCTCGGCGCCGTGGACGACGGACAGATGGCGCGCGCCGCGGCCGAACGCGGTGTAGACCCACTCGCGGGTCAGGGCGCTCGTGGCATCGCCCGGCAGCACGACCACGGCGGCGGGCCAGCGGGTCCCGGCCGCCTGGTGCGCCGTGACCGCCCAGCCGTGCCGAACCGACTCGGCGACCCGTTCGCGCGGGACGACCACGGGGAGCCCCGAGCAGTCGAGGTGGAGCCCGGCCTCGTCGGCGGTGACGACGGTGCCCACCGTCGTGCGCCCGGGCGCGGGGGAGTGGGCGACGCGGTCTCCGGGATCGAAGCCGCCGAAGCGCCCCGGACCCGGGTTGAGCCGTTCCTTGAGCGCGGCGTTCAGCGCGCGGGTGCCCGCCGCGCCGCCGTGTCCTGGCGTGACCACCTGGGTGTGCTCGGTGGGGACGCCGATGGCGCGGGGCACCGAATCGGCGACCAGTTGGACGGTGCGGTGCACGGCCTCGCCCGCGTCGCGCACGGGCACGATGACGACCTCCTTGCCGGGCGCCTCCACCTGGTTCAGCTCGCCGATGCCGATGCCCGAGACCAGCTCGCCGACGGGCCCTGGGTCGGGCGTACGGGAAGCGATCTGCGGGCAGGTGCGCGAGGCCAGCACATCGGCGAAGACCCGCCCTGGCCCGGCGGAGCCCAGCACCATCGGATCCCCGCTCAGGACGAGGCGCACGCCGTCCGGCAGCGACTCCGTGAGCATGGTGGCCGTCTCGGCGTCGAGCAGCGGAGCGTCGCACACCGCGAGGAGGTCCAGGGCCCATGCCCCGTCCTCGTCGCGCCCCGGGCCCTCACGGCCGCTGAGCAGCCCGGCGACGGTGACCGCGGCCGAACCGTCGGCCGGAGTGGCGTCGGCACCGTTCTCGTCTGCGGTCCCGGCGCTCCCGGCGCTCCCGGCGCTCCCGGTGAGGAAGCGGGCGGCGCGGAGCCGTCCGTCCTCCGTGTGCGTCGCCGCGTAGGCCCGCAGGCCCAGCGCTCTGGCCGCGGCCACCAGCGCGAGGGGTTCGGCGCGGGCGGCCTCGCCCCCGGTGTGGGCCACCAGGCCGTGTGCGGAGGCGGCGCGGATCAGCTCGGCGGCGGAGGGGGAGGGGGCGGCGGAGGCCGCGGCCTCCCAGGCCGCGCGGTCCACGACCGGGGCGGCCGGGGCACCCGCGTCCGCATCCGGAGCCGCCTCAGCGTCCGCGTCCGCTCCCGGCGCGTCCTCGTTTTCCTCGTCCTCCGCGTGCTCCGGGGGCGGGGTGAACGTGCTGGTGACGCGGGCCAGGCCGTCGGCCAGGGACTCCTCGGCCAGGGCATAGCGGTCCAGGCCCATCAGCAGCCGTACCGGCCGCTCCTCCTCGCCCTCTCCGGGCTCCCCTTCTCCGGCGGGCGCCGCCTGGGAGGGGACCGGGGCGCCGGTACCGGCGCCGCCCAGTGCGTCCAGCGCGTCCTCGAAGACGAGCACCGCGCCCGCGTCCACGGCGGAGCGCACCGCCTCCTCGGCATCGGGGACGGAGTGCTGCGCGAGGCTCTTGGCGAGCGCGGCGGGCTCCAGCACGGTGTGCCCCGCCAGCGCGGCGCGCTCCAGCAGCCAGCCGACCAGGGCCTGGGCGCGCCGCTCGTCATCGGGCCCGCAGTCGTCGCCCAGCAGCGCGCGGGCGAAGCCGTCCGCCTGCTCGGGGCGCACGCCAGGGACGGCGAGGAGCTGCCAGGGGTCGGTGCGCAGCAGTTCGTCCGCCTGCTCGCCCAGGGTCTCCACGACCCGTGCGGCCAGCTCCTCCGGCGCGCCGCCCTCGGCGAGCACGGCCCGCACGGCGTCGGGCACCGTACGGGGGCCCGGCGCGGCGCCTCCCGCGTCGGGGCCGGGGCCGGGTCCGGACGCGGGCCCCGGACCGGCGGCCCTGGCCGGTGGGCGCGCGGCGCGGCGCTGCGCCTGCTCGGGCTCGGCGAAGAACGAAGCGGCGGAGCGCTCGCCGCTCTCCACCGCGCGTACGGCCGCGAGGAGTTCGGCTGCCTTGTCGGTCGTCACAGCTCGCTCCAGTCCTGGTCGGGATAGCGGTGCACCGGGGCCGACACATCGTCGAGCGCCCGGCAGATCTCGTCAGGAAGACTAAGCCCCTCCACTGACAAAGCCGCCGTGAGCTGCTGCGACGTGCGTGCTCCTATGATCGGCGCGGCGACTCCGGGCCGGTCGCGCACCCAGGCCAGGGCCACGTGGAGCGGGCTGACGGCCAGTCCGTCGGCGGCCGTCGTCACCGCGTCCACGATCCGCGCCGCCTCCTCGTCCAGGTACGGGGCGACGAAGGCGGCCATCAGATCGGAGGCGCCCCGCGAGTCGGGCGGGGTGGCGTGGCGGTACTTGCCCGTCAGTACGCCGCGCCCCAGGGGCGAGGAGGGCAGCAGTCCGACGCCGAGGTCCAGCGCGGCGGGCAGCACCTCGCGTTCGACGCCGCGCTGGAGCAGCGAGTACTCCATCTGCGTGCTCGCCAGCCGCGTGCGCGTCCCGGGCGCGGCGAGCTGCCAGGTGGCGGCCTTGGCGAGCTGCCAGCCGGAGAAGTTGGAGATCCCCGCGTAGCGGGCCCGGCCCGAGCTGACGGCCATGTCCAGGGCGCCGAGGGTCTCGTCGAGCGGCGTCATGGGGTCAAAGGCGTGCACCTGCCACAGGTCGACGTAGTCGGTGCCGAGGCGCTCCAGGGAGGCGTCCAGCGCGTCGAGGAGGTGGCCACGGGAGCCGTCGAAGCGGCGCTCGGGGTCGGGCACGCTGCCCGCCTTCGTGGCGATCACCAGATCGCGCCGGGGCACCAGCCCCTCCAGCAGCTTGCCGAGGAGATATTCGGCACCTCCGTCCGCGTAGACGTCGGCGGTGTCCACGAGGGTGCCGCCCGCCTCCCAGAAAACCTTCAGCAGGTCGGCGGCCTCGCGCTCGCCGGTGTTCCTGGCCCAGGTGAGCGTGCCGAGCCCGATCCGGGATACGCGCAGGCCCGTGCGGCCCAGGTGCCTTTGCTCCATGGCCGTTGAGGTTACTTGCGGCCCCGCGTTACAGTCCGGGGGACAGGGACGTTACTGATCAGTAAGGGGGCCGTGATGCGGCTCGGGATCAACCTCGGTTACTGGGGCGCCGGCATGGACGCGGACAACCTCGCCGTCGCCCAGGAGGCCGACCGCCTCGGCTACTCCGTCTGCTGGGCCGCCGAAGCCTACGGCTCGGACGGGCCCACCGTGCTCTCCTGGGTCGCGGCCCAGACGGAGAGCATCGACGTCGGCTCGGCGATCTTCCAGATCCCGGCCCGTACGCCCGCGATGACCGCGATGACGGCGGCCACCCTCGACTCGCTCTCCGGCGGGCGCTTCCGGCTCGGGCTCGGTGTCTCCGGGCCGCAGGTGTCGGAGGGCTGGTACGGCGTGAAGTTCGACAAGCCGCTGGCCCGCACCCGCGAGTACGTGGAGATCGTCCGCAAGGCCATGTCCCGCGAGCGCCTGACCCACGAGGGTGAGCACTGGACGCTGCCGCTGCCCGACGGGCCCGGCAAGCCGATCAAGCTCACCGTGCACCCGGTGCGCGAGGAGATCCCGCTCTACATCGCCGCGATCGGCCCCAAGAACCTGGAGCAGACGGGCGAGATCGCCGACGGAGCGCTGCTGATCTTCTTCTCGCCCGAGCACGCCGAGGAGACCACGCTCCAGCACCTGCGCGCCGGGCGCGAGAAGGCGGGCAAGGACTTCGCGGGCTTCGACGTGTGCCCGACCGTCCCGATGGCCGTGGGCGACGACGTGGACGGGCTCGCCGACCTCTTCCGGCCCTACACCGCGCTCTACGTAGGCGGCATGGGCAGCCGCAAGCAGAACTTCTACAACAAGCTCGCGCAGCGCATGGGCTACGAGAAGGAGGCCGCCGAGATCCAGGACAAGTACCTGGCGGGCGACAAGGAGGGCGCCGCGGCGGCCGTGCCCCGCGAGCTGATCGACTCCACCACGCTGCTCGGCCCCGTCGACCGCATCGCGGACCGTATGCGCGCCTACGCCGAGGCCGGGGCGACCACACTCTCGCTGGCCCCCGCGGGCTTCACCCGCGAGGAGCGCATCGCGTCCGTGCGGGCCGGTGTGGAGGCCCTGGAGCGGGCCGGGGTGGCTTCCTGAACCGAGCCCTGAACCGAGCCCTGAACCGAGCCCGGAGGGCGAGGGGAAGCGTCTGAGGTATCGCGGCCGTGGTGGGGGCTCGGGGGTCTTCCCCGCCACGGCCGTCACGGGGCACAACGCGCGGGGTCCTGGCGGGGTTACGGGCCCGCGGGCCCGCCCGTGGGTACGGGACGTACCCGGAACACGCACCCGGAGGCACCAGCGGGCTCCTTCGTTCGGCGCAGCTCCGGCGTGGAGGTGTTGCCTGTCCGGGTATGCCGCATTTGACTCATCCTCCGGGTTACCTGCACGGAGGTGGGTTCGATGCTCTCGGCCAGAAGTCTTTTCCAGGAGATCCTCGGCGACGACGAGTCGTTCCGGCTCTTCTGCTCCATCGCCGCGAGCGGGGAGGCGCAGGGCGGCTGGGAGAACGGGCGCATCGCCGCGCTCCTCCCCGAGAGCCAGCGCGCGCTGGCCCCGAAGGTGGCGCGGCACGGCGCCGACGAGGACAAGCACGGGCGCCTGTTCCACGCCCTGCTGCGCAAGCGTGGGCTCGAACCCGTCGAGGTGCCCGAGGACACCGACTACACCATGCTCCTGGAGGGCCTGGGCATCGGCCTGGCGCACGAGAAGCTGCGCCGCGAGGAGCGGCTGACCGAGCACGACGTCCTGGCCTACCTCGCCCACAGCCGGATCACGGAGGAGCGGGCCGCGAGCCAGATGGCGCTGCTCACGAAGCACTTCGGGGACGACCCCGACATCGGCAGGGCCGTCAAGATGATCTCCGCTGACGAGGACAACCACCTCGCCTACTGCCACGAGGAACTGCTGCGGCTGGCCCGCGCGGGACACGCGTGCACCATCCACCGGCTGCTGCGGGAGAGCGTCCGCGTCGAGATGCGGGCCTACCGCGACGTGAGCCTCGCCGTGATGGCAAGGATGGGGCGCATCCTGGGCTGGCCGAAGGCGAAGTACGGGGCGCTGGCGCTGGGCATCCACGCGGTCTACGTGTACGAGCGGCTGCTCGGCTGGCGGCGGCTGGTCGCGCTGACGATGCCCGAGCGGCGCGACGCGATGGGCGGCGGCCCGGCTGCCCCCTCTGCGCCCGAGTTCGCCTGAAACCCGCGTACGGCCCCGGGACCCTTTCAGAGCCAGCCGCGGTGCTTGAAGACCCGGTAGAGCGCGAAACAGGCAGCGGCCATCACCGCGATCACCGCCGGATAGCCCCACACCCAGTGCAGCTCCGGCATGTGGTCGAAGTTCATGCCGTAGACCCCGGCGATGGCCGTCGGGATCGCGAACATCGCGGCCCAGGCGGAGATCTTGCGCATGTCGTCGTTCTGGCGCACCCCCATCTGCGCCAGATGCGCCGAGAGGATGTCGGACAGCAGCCGGTCGAGGCCGTCGACCTGCTCGTTCACGCGGGTGAGGTGGTCGCTGACGTCCCGGAAGAAGGGCCGGGAGCCGCCGTGCACGAAGGGCACCCCGGCACCCGCGAGCCGCTCCATGGGCTCGGACAGCGGTGTGGTGGAGCGGCGGAACTCCAGGACCTGGCGCTTGAAGTCGTAGATCCGGCTCGCCGTGCTCCGCCGCACCTGGCCCTCCGGCGCGAAGACGACCTCCTCCAGATCGTCCAGGTCCACATGCAGATCGACGCCGATCTCCAGATAGCGGTCCACCACGGCGTCGCTCACCGCGTACATCACCGCCGTAGGGCCCTGTCTGAGCAGTTCCGGGTCCTCCTCCAGCCGCTCCCGCACGGTGCCGAGCGGGTTGGCCGAACCGTGGCGCACGGTGACCACGAACGAGTCGCCCACGAAGATCATCAACTCTCCCGTGCTGACCGTGCCCGAGGTGTCGTCGTACGACATGGGCTTCAGCACCAGGAAGAGCGAGTCGGAGTAGACCTCCAGCTTCGGCCGCTGGTGCGCGGACAGCGCGTCCTCGACGGCCAGGGGGTGGAGCGCGAAATCGCTGGTCACCCGCGAGAACTCGTCCTCGGTCGGCTCGTGCAGGCCGATCCACAGGAACGCGTCCCCTGCTCCGCGTGCCTTGGACAGTGCTTCGGAGAAGTCCGACGGGCCCTCCGTGCGGCGCCCGTCCTGGTAGATGGCGCAGTCCACGATCACGTGGGAATTCTCCCCCGTCACGCCCGTCGCACAACCGGACGACCGCCCATTCGGCGGCTCGCTTAGGGTTGCGGACATGCCCACGTTGATCCTCGTCCGGCACGGCCGGTCCACCGCCAACACCGCAGGACTGCTCGCGGGCTGGACCCCGGGCGTCGCCCTGGACGAGCACGGCCGTACGCAGGCCGCCGCGCTGCCAGGACGGCTCGAAGGGCTGCCGCTGGCGGCCGTCGTCACCAGCCCGCTCCAGCGCTGCCAGGAGACCATGGCCCCGCTGACGCAGGCCCGCCCTGAGCTGCCGCTGCACACCGACGAGCGCGTCGGGGAGTGCGACTACGGCGACTGGAGCGGGCGCAAGCTCAGCGAGCTGTCCGAGGAGCCGCTGATGAACGTCGTCCAGCAGCACCCCTCGGCCGCCGCCTTTCCCGGGGGCGAGTCGATGCGCGGGATGCAGGCCCGCGCGGTCGAGGCCGTACGGGACTGGAACGCGCGGATCGCCGCCGAGCACGGCGAGGGCGCCACGTACGCGATGTGCTCGCACGGCGACATCATCAAATCCATCGTCGCCGACGCGCTGGGCATGCACCTGGACCTCTTCCAGCGGATCTCCGTCGGCCCCTGCTCGGTGACCGCCATCCGCTACACGCCGCTGCGCCCCTTCCTGCTCAGGCTCGGCGAGACCGGCGAGCTGGGCTCCCTCGCGCCCCCCGAGGCCCCGGCGGAGGAGGACGGCAAGGAGGCCGGGACCGAGGCCGGAACGGAAGCGGGGAAGGCGGCGGGAGACGGCGCGCGGGACGTGCGAGAGGCCAACGCCACTGTGGGGGGCGGCGCGTAGGCGCGATGATCGGCGCGCGCAGTAGGGTGCCATTGACCGAGTAGTCGTCAACTTCAACGGAGCAGGACGTGTCCCGTCAGGTGTTCCTTTACGACCCGCCGGACCGATTCATCGCCGGTACGGTCGGGCTCCCAGGGCGGCGCACCTTTTACCTTCAGGCGTCGGCCTCGGGTCGTACCACCAGTGTCGCTCTGGAAAAGGCGCAGGTCGAAGCGCTCGCCGAGCGGATCGACGAGCTGCTGGACGAGGTCGTGCGGCGCTCGGGCGGCAACGCGCCCGTGCCCGCCGTGGCCCCGCCCGAGATCGATGACACCGATCCGCTCCAGTCGCCCGTCGAGGAGGAGTTCCGCGTCGGCACCATGGCGCTGGCCTGGGACGGCGAGGGCGAGCGGATGGTCGTCGAGGCGCAGGCCGTCGTCGAGCTGGAGGCCGACTCCGACGAGGACCTCGCCGAGGCCGAGGAGCGGCTGCTCCAGGACGACGAGAACGGCCCGCCGATGCTGCGGGTCCGCCTCAGCGGCACCCAGGCGCGCGCGTTCGCCAAGCGCGCCCTGGAGGTCGTGAACGCCGGGCGCCCGCCGTGCCCCCTGTGCAGCCTGCCGCTCGACCCGGAGGGACACGTATGTCCGCGCCAGAACGGATACCGGCGCGGCGAATGAGGCCCGACACCACCCCTCCCGAACCCTCCGACGTTCCTGACGCCCCCGACGCCACTGACGCTTCCGACGCCTCCGGTTCCGGTGCGGGTGCCCACGGTGACGCGGGTGCCGGTTCCGGTGCCGGGCGCGTAGCCGTCGCCCGTACGGAGGCCGGTGCCGGTACCGGTGCCGAGGTGCTGGCCGTGCTGACGCACGGCGAGCTGACCGTACGGGGACGTATCCCCGGTGCCTCGAACGCGGTCCTCTTCTGCGGCGTCGAGCACGAGGGCCGCCTCCTCGACTGCGTCTACAAGCCCGTCGCGGGGGAGCGCCCCCTGTGGGACTTCCCTGACGGGAACCTCGCGCGGCGCGAGGTCGCCGCGTACGAGGTCTCGCGGGCCACCGGCTGGGACCTGGTGCCTCCGACGGTGCTGCGGGACGGCCCCTACGGCGAGGGCATGTGCCAGCTCTGGATCGAGGCGGCGGAGGAAGACGGAGAGGCCGGAGCGGCTGGAGAGGGCTCTGAGGGGTCCGAGGGAGCCCAGGGGCACGACGAGTCGGCAGGGGACGCTGAGGGCCCTGGGGAGGGCGTGACGCCCCTGCTGGCCCTCGTGGAGGGCGACGAGCCGGGCGAGGGCTGGAAGGCCATCGGCTTCGTGGACGTCGGCGAGGACCGCACCGCGCTGCTCGTGCACGCGGACGACCCCCGGCTGCGCCGCCTGGCCGTGCTCGACGCGGTCATCAACAACGGCGACCGCAAGGGCGGCCATCTGCTGACCGACGCCACGGGCGGGCTCCACGCCATCGACCACGGCGTCACCTTCAACGCCGACGACAAGCTGCGCACGCTGCTGTGGGGCTGGGCGGGCGAGGAGCTGACCGCGGAGGCGGTGGCGGTGCTGCGCGGCCTCGCCTCGTCCCTGGCCGACGGCGCCCCGCTGGCCGTCCGGCTGGCGGAGCTGATCACGGAGGCCGAGCTGGACGCCCTGCGGAAGCGGACCGAGGCGTTGCTCAGCTCGGGGCGCCACCCCCTGCCCAGCGGGGACTGGCCCGCCATCCCCTGGCCGCCCGTCTGACGGACGCGGGCCGGCGGGTGCGGGTCGGCGGGTGCGGCGGGGGGCCGTGATGCGGGGGTGGCGTGCGCTGGCAAGAGTGCCTATCCGGCCATTTCCGTCGGGCTCGAACGGACCTGTCGACTCCCGTCCGAATACGGAACAGCAGTCCGGGTTAGGCTCGATGCATGCATGCCTGGCCCGCTTCCGAGGTCCCCGCCCTGCCTGGTCAGGGTCGCGACCTGAGGATTCACGACACCTCGACCGACGGACGGGTCACCCTCGTCCCCGGTTCCGTCGCGCGTATCTACGTCTGCGGCATCACGCCGTACGACGCGACCCATCTGGGTCACGCGGCGACCTACAACGCGTTTGACCTCGTTCAGCGCGTGTGGCTCGACACCAAGCGGCAGGTTCACTACATACAGAACGTCACCGACATCGACGATCCGCTGCTGGAGCGGGCCGTCGCCACCGGTGACGACTGGGAGTCCCTGGCGGAGCGCGAGACCGCGCTGTTCCGTGAGGACATGACCGCGCTGCGGATGCTGCCGCCGAAGCACTACATCGGCGCGGTCGAGTCCATTCCGCGCATCGTCCCGATGGTGGAGCGGCTGCGTGACCTGGGCGCCGCCTACGAGCTGGACGGCGACACCTACTTCTCCGTGGACGCCGACCCCCACTTCGGCGAGGTCTCCCGGCTCGACGCCGAGAACATGCGGCTGCTGTCCGCCGAGCGGGGAGGGGACCCGGAGCGGCCTGGCAAGAAGAACCCCCTGGACCCCCTGCTGTGGCAGGCGGCCCGCGACGGGGAGCCGAGCTGGGACGGCGCCTCCCTGGGCACCGGGCGGCCAGGCTGGCACATCGAGTGCGTGGCCATCGCGCTGGAGCACCTCGGGATGGGCTTCGACGTGCAGGGCGGCGGCTCGGACCTGGCCTTCCCGCACCACGAGATGGGCGCCTCGCACGCCCAGGCGCTGACGTCCGAGCACCCCTTCGCGAAGACCTACGTCCACGCGGGGATGGTGGCGCTGGACGGCGAGAAGATGTCGAAGTCCAAGGGCAACCTGGTCTTCGTCTCGCAGCTCCGCAAGGACGGCGTCGATCCGGCGGCCATCAGACTCACGCTCCTGGCGAACCACTACCGCGCCGACTGGGAGTACACGGACGAGGTACTGGACGAGGCCCAGGCGCGGCTCGCACGCTGGCGCGCGGCGGTCTCCCGTCCCGACGGGCCGTCGGCCGAGGCGCTGGTCGAGGAGATCCGCGAGGCCCTCGCCGACGACCTGGACGCGCCTCGCGCCCTGGCCGCCGTAGACCGCTGGGCCCGGACCCAGGAGACGGACGGCGGCTCGGACGAGGGCGCGCCGGGGCTGGTCTCCCGCGCGGTGGACGCGCTGCTGGGCGTCGCGCTTTAGGCGGTGGCCTCGGGGTGGGTCGGGCTGGCGTGGGTCGGGCCGGTTCCGGCCCGTCCTGCCTGGCCCCGCCTGGCCTTGAGCGGCCTCGTACGGGGTGCGCCGTGCGCCTTGGCGTGCTTCTCCGGGTGCGGGTGCGTTCGGGTTGAGCGCGCAGTTCCCCGCGCCCCTGGGTGGGTGCCTCTGGCTGTGCTTCTCCGGGTGCGGGTGCGTTCGGGTTGAGCGCGCAGTTCCCCGCGCCCCTGGGGAGGTGCCCCTGGTCGGCGGACGACGGGCCGCACCCTGACGGGTGCGGCCCGTTCGTCGCGTGCGGGCGCTCACGCCTCCCGTGAACGGGGCGCCGCTCAGCGCGGAGCGTCAGTCGTCGTCCGAGTCGTCGGATGACTCCCGCTTTGGGTCCTGTTCCGGCTGTTCCTGTTGTTCCTTCTGTTCCGCGTCCTCGTCCTTCGCCGAGGGCTTCGGAGCGCGGTTGCGGCCCGTGCTCGTGTCCCGCAGATACGTTCCGGGACCGGATTCCGCTGCGCTGCCCGTGGCGGTTCCGCTCGTCGGGCCGTCGTCGCGGCGGCGCAGATAGCGTTCGAACTCCTTGGCGATGGCCTCGCCCGACGCCTCCGGCAGTTCCGCCGTGTCCCTGGCCTCCTCCAACGACTGCACGTACTCGGCGACTTCGCTGTCCTCGGCCGCCAGCTGGTCCACGCCCAACTGCCACGCGCGCGCGTCCTCGGGCAGTTCGCCCATGGGGATGTTGATGCCGATGAGGTCTTCGAGGCGGTTGAGGAGGGCGAGGGTCGCCTTCGGGTTGGGCGGCTGCGAGACGTAGTGCGGGACGGCGGCCCACAGGCTGACCGCGGGGACGCCCGCGTGGGTGCACGCCTCCTGGAGGATGCCGACGATGCCCGTCGGGCCCTCGTAGCGCGACTCCTCCAGGTTCATCGTGCGCGCCAGGTCCGGGTCCGAGGTCACGCCCGTCACGGGGACGGGCCGGGTGTGCGGGGTGTCACCGAGCAGCGAGCCCATCACCACGACCATCTCCACGCCCAGTTCGTGCGCGAAGCCCAGGATCTCGTTGCAGAACGACCGCCAGCGCATGCTCGGCTCGATGCCGCGCACCAGGACCAGATCGCGCTGCTTGCCCTTGCCGCCCGCGTCGTCGACGCGGACCACGGCGAGCCTGGTCGTCGGCCAGGTGATCTTCCGGTCCCCGCCGTCCAGCCACACCTGGGGCCTGTTGACCTGGAAGTCGTAGTAGTCCTCGGCGTCCAGGGCCGCGAACACCTCGCCCTTCCACTCCCGCTCCAGATGTCCGACCGCCGTGGAGGCTGCGTCGCCGGCGTCGTTCCAGCCTTCGAACGCGGCCACCATGACCGGGTCGACCAGCTCGGGAACTCCCTCGAGCTCGATCACCCAGCGCCTCCTTCCGGCCGGAGCGGAGCGCCTCGCTCCGTACCGGCTGCCGTTCCTCTTACGTGTTATGTGCGGCCCCCAGCCTACGGCGTGACGGTGCCCGTGCCGCAGTCCTCGCACGCCTTCAGATCCTCGGTGCACACCTCTGGACTCCGCGGAGACGACACCGCTATACATCGGATGTATGAGCAGAGGTCCGATGTATCGCGTCACCGAGGCCGAGATCCACGACGTCCGCTTCCCGACCTCGGAGCAGCTCGACGGCTCGGACGCCATGAACCCCGACCCCGACTACTCCGCCGCCTATCTGATCCTGCGCACCGACGCCCCGGACGGCGAGGAGGGGCACGGCTTCTGCTTCACCATCGGCCGCGGCAACGACGTGGTCGTCGCCGCGCTCGAAGCGCTGCGCCCCTACGTCGTCGGCCGCCCGCTGGCCGAGGTCACCGGCGACCTCGGCGGGTTCCACAGGGAGCTGACGCACGACTCGCAGTTGCGCTGGCTCGGCCCCGAGAAGGGCGTGATGCACATGGCGGCGGGCGCCGTCGTCAACGCGGCGTGGGACCTGGCGGCCAAGCGCGCCGGGCTGCCGCTGTGGGAGTACCTCGCCTCGTTCAGCCCCGAGGAACTCGTCGCGCTCGTCGACTTCCGCCATCTCACCGACGCGCTGACCCCCGAGGACGCGCTCGGCCTGCTGCGCGCCGCCGAGCCGGGCCGGGCCGAGCGGACGGCGCGGCTGCGCGCGCACGGGTACCCGGCCTACACCACCTCTCCCGGCTGGCTCGGCTACGCCGACGACAAGCTGGTGCGGCTCGCCAAGGAGGCCGTCGCCGACGGCTTCACGCAGATCAAGCTGAAGGTCGGCGGGGACCTGGCGGACGACGTGCGCCGGATGCGGCTGGCCCGCGAGGCGGTCGGCCCCGGGGTGCGCATCGCCGTGGACGCGAACCAGCGCTGGGACGTGGCGGAAGCCGTGCGCTGGATGGCGGAGCTGGCGCCCTTCGCACCGCACTGGATCGAGGAGCCGACCAGCCCCGACGACATCCTGGGCCACGCCGCCATCCGCGCGGGCCAGCCGGTGAAGGTCGCCACGGGCGAGCACACGGCCAACCGCGTCGTCTTCAAGCAGCTCCTCCAGGCCGAGGCCGTGGACTTCGTCCAGATCGACGCGGCACGCGTCGCCGGTGTCAACGAGAACCTGGCCGTCCTGCTGCTCGCCGCCAAATACGGGGTGCCCGTGTGCCCGCATGCGGGGGGCGTCGGCCTGTGCGAACTGGTCCAGCACCTGGCGATGTTCGACTACGTCGCCGTCTCCGGCAGCTGGCGCGACCGCGTCATCGAGTACGTCGACCATCTGCACGAGCACTTCACCGACCCCGCCGTCGTCGAGAACGGGCGCTACCTGGCCCCCGAGGCACCGGGGTTCTCCGCGCGGATGCGGCCCGAGTCCATCGCGGCGCACCGCTATCCGGACGGGCCGGTGTGGCGGGAGCGGGCACCGGGACGGGGACGGGAGCGGGGGTCGGAAGGCGATCACCCGGAACGGCACGGACGGCACGACGAGCACGACGGGTCCGACGAAGGGGAGACAGGACGATGACCACCACTCCGTCAGCACCGGGCGGGCCCGGCGCCTCCGGCGGCGACTTCGCGGGCATGGCCGCGCTCGTGACCGGCGGCGCCTCGGGCATCGGCGCGGCCGTCGCCGCACTGCTGCGCGACAGGGGCGCACGGGTCGCCGTGCTGGACCTCGACCCGACGGGTGCGCCCGACGGCACGCTCGCGCTGAAGGCCGACGTGACCGACGACGCGGCCGTACGGGCCGCCGTCGACCGCGCGGCGGACGAACTCGGCGGGCTGCACACGGTCGTCGGGAACGCGGGCGTCGGCGCCATCGGCACGGTGGAGGACAACAACGACGCCGAGTGGCAGCGGCTGCTGGACATCAACGTGCTCGGCCTGGTGCGTACGGACCGTGCCGCGCTGCCCCATCTGCGGCGCGCTGCGGTCGAGCGGCCGGGCCATGTCTCCGTCACGCACACCTGCTCCATCGCGGCGACCGCGGGACTGCCGCAGCGTGCCGCGTACAGCGCCAGCAAGGGCGCCGTGCTCTCGCTGACCCTCGCGATGGCGGCCGACCATGTGCGCGAGGGCATCCGCGTCAACTGCGTCAACCCCGGCACCGTGGACACGCCGTGGGTCGGCCGGCTGCTGGACCAGGCGGACGACCCGGCCGCTGAACGGGCCGCGCTGGAGGCGCGGCAGCCCGCGGGGCGGCTCGTCGCGGCCGAGGAGGTCGCCGAGGCCGTCGCGCATCTGGCGAGCCCGCGTTCGGCAGCCGTCACCGGCACGGCGTTCGCCGTGGACGGCGGCATGCAGGGCCTGCGGCTGCGGCCCACCCGTACGTAACAGCCCCGGCCGCCCACCGGACCCGCGACCGAGCGACCGACCGAGCAATCGAGCAACCGAGCAACCGAGCCAGGCAACGACCGGCCCAGGCACCGACCGACCGAGCGCACGACCCAGGCACCGACCGAGGGAACGGGACGACCCCATGCGACTGCGCACGCGTACTCTCCGCACCACAGGCGCCACCGCCTGCGCCGTGCTCCTCGCGGCCACCGCGCTCGCGGGCTGCAACCGAGGCAGCGAGGGCGGCGCCGCCGCGAGCGGCAAGGTCGGCATCGACATGCCGCGTACCGACACCGACTTCTGGACCTCCTACCAGAGTTACGTGAAGAAGGGCGTCGCGGACGGGGTGGTGGACGCGCTGCCGCTCGCCAACTCCCAGAACGACGTCGCCAAGCTCGTCGCGAACGTGCAGACCTTCACCGACCAGCAGGCCAAGGCGATCGTCATGGCGCCCCAGGACACCGGGGCCATCTCCTCGACGCTGGAGAGCCTGGAGGAGCAGAAGATCCCCGTCATCAGCGTCGACACCCGCCCCGACGAGGGCAAGGTCTACATGGTGGTGCGCGCCGACAACCGTGCCTACGGGCGCAAGTCCTGCGAGTACCTGGGCGAGAAACTGGGCGGCAAGGGGCGCGTCGCCGAGCTGCAAGGGGACCTCAGCTCCATCAACGGGCGCGACCGCTCCCAGGCGTTCGCCTCCTGCATGAAGGAGAAGTACCCGGACATCAAGGTCCACGAGCTGCCCACCAACTGGGACGGCAAGGAGGCGTCGGCCAAGCTCCAGAGCCTGCTCGCGCAGCACCGCGACCTGGACGGCATCTACATGCAGGCGGGCGGCGCCTTCCTCCAGCCCACGCTGGCGCTGCTGGAGCAGAAGAACCTGCTCAAGAAGGCGGGCAGCGAGGGCCACATCCGCATCATCTCCAACGACGGCATCCCGGAGGAGCTGAAGGCGATCCGCGAGGGCAAGATCGACGCCACGCTCTCGCAGCCCGCCGACCTCTACGCCAAGTACGCGCTGCACTACGCCAGGGCAGCGCTCCAGGGCAAGGAGTTCAAGCCGGGCCCGACGGACCACGGCTCCGAGATCATCAAGATCCCGGGCGGCCTGGAGGACCAGCTTCCGGCGCCGCTGGTCACCAAGGAGAACGTCGACGACGAGGAGCTGTGGGCCAACCAGTTGGAGAAGGCGAAGTGAGCGGCCGGGGAGAGGCCCCTGCCCGCCGTGGTGAGGCGCGGGCGCCCGCCGCCGTGCACGCGGAGGGCATCGTCAAGCGCTACGGCGCCACGCTCGCCCTCGACGGCGTCGGCCTCACCGTCCGTCCGGCCGAGGCGCACGCGCTGGTGGGCCGCAACGGCGCGGGCAAGTCCACCCTCGTCTCCGTGCTCACCGGGATGGTCAGGCAGGACGCGGGCTCGGTCACCTTCGGGGGCGAGGCGGCGCCGCGCCACGGGGACACGGAGGCGTGGCGCTCGCGCGTCGCCTGCGTCTACCAGCGGTCCATGGTGGTGCCCGAGCTGACCGTGGCCGAGAACCTGTTCCTCAACCGCTTCCCCGCCGGGCGTGCCATCCGCTGGCGCGCGTTGCGCGAGCGGGCGCGTGCGGTGCTCGCCGAGTACGGGGTGGACGTGGACCCCGCCGCGCGCACGCGGGACCTGACCGTCGAGCAGCGGCAGTTCGTCGAGATCGCGCGTGCCCTGTCCTTCGGCGCCCGCACCGTCGTCCTCGACGAGCCGACGGCGCAGCTCGACGCGGCCGGCATCGACCGGCTCTTCGCGAAGCTGCGCGAACTGCGTGCCCAGGGCGTCGCGTTCCTCTTCATCTCGCACCACCTCCAGGAGGTGTACGAGCTGTGCGACACGGTGACCGTCTACCGCGACGCGCGGCACGTGCTGACGGCGCCCGTCGCCGGGCTGCCCAGGCGGGCGCTGGTCGCGGCGATGACCGGCGACGACGCGTCGCGCGGCGACAGCGCGGCGGCCCGCGCCCGCGAGCGCGCGCCCTCGGGAGCCGCCGCGCTCTCCGGCGGGATGACCGTGGGCGAGCCGGTGCTGCGCGCCGAGGGGCTCGCGCTGGAGGGCGAGTTCGCGCCGCTGGATCTGTCCGTGCGCGCGGGCGAGGTGCTCGGCCTCGCGGGCGCCACGGCCAGCGGCAACACGGCGGTCGGCGAGACGCTGGTGGGGCTGCGCAAGCAGAGCGCGGGGACGGTTTCCGTGCGCGGCGAGACCGTGCGCCCCGGCAGTGTGCCGCACGCGCTGGACGCCGGGATCGGCTACGTGCCCGAGGACCGGCACCGGCAGGGCCTGGTCCCCGCGCGCAGCGTCGCGGAGAACGCCACGCTCACCGTCGCCGACCAGCTCGGCCCGTGGGGGAGCGTGCTGCCGTCCCGTACGCGGGAGTTCGCGCGCCGCATGATCGGCTCCCTCGACATCAAGACCTCGGGTCCTGACCAGCCCGTCTCCGGGCTCTCCGGGGGCAACCAGCAGAAGGTCGTCATCGCGCGGGCGCTGGCGCGCGAGCCCGGCGTCCTCGTCGCGATCCGGCCGACGGCGGGGGTGGACGTGAAGTCCAAGGACGCGCTGCTCGGCGTCGTACGGGACGTCGCCGACGCGGGCAGCGCCGCCGTGCTCGTCTCGGACGAGCTGGACGACCTGCGCGTCTGCGACCGGGTGCTCGCCCTGTTCCACGGGCGCGTGGTCGCGGAGTACGGGACGCGGTGGGGGGACCAGGAGCTGGTCGCCGCGATGGAGGGGATGAGCGGGTCCGGGGCGGACGGGGTGGCAGGGGCCGACGGGCCGGAGGGGCCGGAGGGGGCGCGTCCGGAGGGGGAGCAGGGGGCGGGCGACCGGTCCGGCGACCCCGGCCCTCCTGGTGACCCGGGCAGCCCCGGCCGTACGGAGGGCGCCGACGCGCGGGAGGGGAACGCCTCATGACCGAGACCACCCGGGCCTCCCGGTCGTCGGCCCGCGAAGTGGCGGACGGCTCCGGGGCGCCGCCGCAGGACTCCGCCGGCCGGGCCAGGCCCGTGCTCGCCCTCGCCAGATGGCGCGACCTCTCCCTCGTCCCCGTCATCCTCGTCCTCGGCCTGATCGGCTTCATCGTCTCGCCCGCGTTCCTGACGGCCGACAACCTCGTCGGCGTCGTCCAGCAGTCGACGGAGCTGGGCCTGCTGGTGCTCGGGCTGGCCCTCGTCCTCATCTGCGGCCGGATGGACCTGTCCCTGGAGTCGACGCTCGGCGTCGCGCCCGTCATCGGGCTGTGGCTGGTGCTGCCGCCCGAGGGCGCGCGGTTCAACGGGCTCGGGCTGCTGCCGCTGTGGACGGCCATCCCGCTGTGCCTGGCCGTCGGCGCGCTGATCGGGACGGTCAACGGCTTCCTGATGCTCAAGCTGCGCGTCAACGGCTTCATCGCCACCCTCGGCATGCTCACCATGCTGCGCGGGCTGCACATCGGCGTCGCCGAGGGCCAGTCGATCGTGAACGTGCCCGACTCCTTCCGCTACCTCGGCAAGGCCGACTGGCTCGGCCTCCCGGCCGCCGTCTGGCTGTGCCTGGCGCTGTACGCGGTCACAGGGGCCGTCCTCGCCTACATGCGGCACGGGCGCGCGCTCTACGCGATCGGCGGCAACGCGGAAGCGGCGCGCGCCGCGGGCATCAGGACGGACCGCATCACCTGGATCGTCCTCGCCGTCGCGGGCACCCTCGCCGCCTTCGCCGGCATCCTCTACACGGGGCACTACGGCTCCGTCTCGGCCAGCCAGGGCGACGGCTGGATCTTCCAGGTCTTCGCCGCCGCCGTCATCGGCGGCATCGGGCTGCGCGGCGGGCGCGGCACGGTCTTCGGCGCGCTGACGGGCGTGCTGACGCTCCAGCTCGTCGTCAACGTCATGACGCTGGGCGGGGTGCCGCCGCTGTGGAACCAGTTCCTCAACGGCACGATCATCATCGTCGCGCTGATCATCTCCCGCTTCGCCAGCGGCGAGCGCCAGGAGTGAGGGCCGCGTGAGGGAGGGCATGCGATGCCGGTGACAGGAACAGGCGACGGACCAGACGGGGGCGCGTACACGCTCGGGCTGGGCTGCGCCCAGCTCGGCAACCTCCACGCGCCCATGAGCGAGGAGACCGCGCACGCCATCGTGCACACCGCGCTGGAACTGGGCTGCCGCCACCTCGACACCGCGCCGCACTACGGCGTGGGCCTGTCGGAGGAACGCCTCGGGCGGGCGCTGGCAGGGGTGCCGCGCGAGACGTACACCCTCTCCACCAAGGTCGGCCGCAGGCTCAGATCCCTCGCGCCCGGCGAGCGCGCCGGGAGCGAAGAGAGCGAGGGCTTCGTGGACACCCCGCCGCGCGCCCGAGTCTGGGACTTCAGCCGCGACGGCGTCCACCGCACCCTGGAAGCCTCGCTGGAGCGCCTGCGCACGGACCACGTGGACACGGTGTACCTGCACGACGTCGAGAACCATCTGCGCGAGGTGTACGAGACCGGCTTCCCCGCGCTCGCCGAGCTGCGCGCGCAGGGCGTGGTGCGGCACATCGGCTTCGGCATGAACTACAGCGACGTACTGGCGCGCCTGACGGCGGAACTGGACGTGGACAGTGTGCTGTGCGCGGGCCGCTGGACGCTGCTGGACCGTACGGCCCACGACGACCTGCTGCCGGTGTGCGCGCGGCGCGGCACCCGCGTCGTCGTCGGCGGGATCTACAACTCCGGGCTGCTCGCCGACCCGCGCCCCGGCGCACGCTACGACTACCGCCCCGCGCCCGACACGCTCGTCCAGCGCGCCCAGCGGCTCCAGGAGGTGTGCGCGCGTCACGGCGTGCCGCTGCGCGCGGCGGCGCTGCGCTTCCCCTCCGGGCACCCGTCGGTCGCCTCGGCGGTCGTCGGCGCGTGTTCGGCGGAGGAGGTGCGGGACAACGTGCGGCTGTCCGCTTACGACATTCCCGGGGCGATGTGGCACGACCTCGTCGCCGAGGGGCTGCTCGACGCCGATCTGCCCCTGCCGACGCCGGGTCCCGCGCCCGGCCCGGACGGTGCGGACGGGAAGGGGCCCGATGCGCGTTGACGCCCACCACCACCTGTGGGATCTCGGCCGCCGCGACCAGCCGTGGATGGACGGCCCGTGGGCCGACCCGATCCGGCGCACCTGGACGGAGGCCGATCTCGCCCCGCACCTGGACGCGCACGGCATCGACGCGACGGTCGTCGTCCAGGCGTGCTCGTCGGCCGCCGAGACCCGCGAGCTGCTGGCGCTCAAGGAGCGCTCGGACCGCGTCGCCGCCGTCGTCGGCTGGGCCGACCTCACCGCGCCCGGGGGCCCCGACCTCCCCGCCGGGCTGGCCGGGATACGCCACCAGGTGCAGGACGAGCCCGATCCCTCGTGGCTGTGCCGCGCCGACGTGCGTCGCGCGCTGGCCCGCGTCGCCGAGGCGGGGCTCGTCTACGAACTGCTGGTCACCCCGCGCGAACTGCCGGCGGCTGTGGCCACCGCGCGAGCCCTGCCCGAGCTGCGCCTCGTGCTCGACCACGCGGCGAAGCCGCCGATAGCGGCGGGGGAGTGGCAGCCGTGGGCACGGCTGACGGAGGAGCTGGCCGCGCTGCCGAACGTCGGCTGCAAGCTGTCAGGGCTGGTGACCGAGGCCGACTGGCACGGCTGGACGCGGGAGGACGTGCTGCCCTGGGCTCGGCACGCGCTGGACGCCTTCGGGCCCGAGCGGGTCATGTTCGGCTCGGACTGGCCGGTGTGCGGACTGGCCGCTTCCTACGGCGAGGTCCACGCGCTCGCCGAGCACGCGACGTCCCACCTGTCGGCGGCCGAACGCGCCGCGGTCTTCGGCACCAACGCGGCCCGTACGTACGGGATCACGGGGTGACGGGCCGAATGCCGGGCGGCATGCCGGACCGCATGCCGGGCTGACCGCCCCCGCCCGCGGCGCCCGTTTTCCGGAGTCCTCGCCTCCTTGCAACCTTGTCCCGTGACGGCGCGTCCTCCCGTCACGACAGCCCCGTACGCCCCACGCCCCTGCCCACCTTTGCTCCGCCCCGCCCTGCCCGAGAGGAACCCGTGAGCACGTCCCACGCCCCGTCCCGCACCCGCGAAGCCGCCGACTGGTGGCGGGAGTCCGTCGTCTACCAGGTCTACGTGCCCAGCTTCAGCGACTCCGACGGCGACGGGATCGGCGACCTGCGCGGGATCTCGGCCCGTCTCGACCACCTCGCCGGGCTCGGCGTGGACGCGCTGTGGCTGACCCCGTTCTACCCCTCGCCCTGGGCGGACGGCGGCTACGACGTCGCCGACCACCGCGACGTAGACCCACGCCACGGCACCCTCGACGACTTCCGCCACCTCCTGACGAGGGCGCACGCGCTCGGCCTCAAGGTCATCGTCGACCTCGTGCCCAACCACTGCTCGGACCAGCACCCCTGGTTCAAGGAGGCGCTGGCGTCGGCGCCGGGTTCCGCCGCGCGCGAGCGCTTCGTCTTCCGCGACGGCAAGGGGCCCGACGGGAGCGAGCCGCCCGCCGACTGGCGGTCCAAGTTCGGCGGCGGCGCGTGGACCCGCGTGCCCGACGGGCAGTGGTACATGCACATCTTCGCGAAGGAACAGCCCGACCTGAACTGGGAGAACCCCGAGGTCGCCGCCGACTTCGAGCGGACCCTGCGGTTCTGGCTCGACCTGGGTGTCGACGGGTTCCGGGTGGACGTCGCGCACGGCCTGCGCAAGGACCTCGCGCCGCCGCTGCGCGACACCCTCGGCAGCGACAGCGCCCCGCTCAACGCCCCGCCCGAGGGCGACGACCACCCCTTCTGGGACCGCGACGAGGTGCACGAGATCCACCGCTCCTGGCGCAAGATCATCGACGAGTACACGCCCACCCGCGTCGCCGTGGCCGAGGCGGGCGTCAGCGCGTCCCGGCTGCCGCTCTACACCAGGCCCGACGAGCTGCACCAGGCGTTCAACTTCTTCCACCTGCGCTGCCCCTGGGACGCGGGCGCCTTCCGTCGCGTCATCGACACCTCGCTGGAGGGCGCGCGTTCGGTCGGCTCACTGCCGACCTGGGTGCTCTCCAACCACGACGTGGTCCGCCACGTCTCCCGCTACGCGCTGCCCGAGGGCACCGATCTGACGGCCTGGCTCGCCACGGACGGCACGACGCCCGCGCCCGACGAGGAGCGGGGCCGCCGCCGCGCGCGCGCCGGGGCGCTGCTGACGCTGGCACTGCCCGGCACCTCCTACCTCTACCAGGGCGAGGAACTGGGCCTGCCCGAGGTCGCAGAGCTGGCGCCCGAGGCGCTGCGCGACCCGATGTGGGAGCGCACGGGGCACGCCCAGAAGGGCCGCGACGGCTGCCGGGTGCCGCTGCCGTGGGCGCGTACGGGGCCCTCGTACGGCTTCGGGCCCGGCGGCAGCTGGCTGCCGCAGCCCGAGGGGTGGGGCGAGCACTCAGCCGAGGCCCAGAACGGCGTGAAGGGCTCCTTCCTGGAGCTGTACCGCGCCGCGATCGCCCTGCGCCGCGCATTCCGGGGCGACGAGGGCTTCACCTGGCTGCCCTCGGCCGACGGCGAACTCGCCTTCCGCAAGGGCGCCGATCACCCGGCCAGGGGCCTCGAATGCCGGGTCAACCTCGCGGGCGCGCCGGTTCCGCTGCCCGGGGAAGCGGAGGTGCTGCTGGCCAGTGAGGCGCTGCCCGATGACGGCCTGCTGCCGCCGGACACGGCGGTGTGGCTGCGCGGCGGCGGGGCGGCGTAGCGGCAGCGGCCGGTGGTGCGTCCCCGGACGCGGCACGCCCCCTGGTGGTGTCGTCAACGTCCCGTCTGGGCCGCGCCGCCTGGCACGCACGCGCGCGACGTTGCCGGTCGTCAGCGCAGCCCTCCCCCAGGCACTGCGGGCTGGGAGGGGCCCCTGCGCTCTCCTCCCTCCGCCTTGCGACCGCACGCACCAGGCTCCCCCCCCCGCTACCGCTGGGAGGTGCCCCCGGCGGCCCCGGCCTGGCGGCCGGACGACGCTACGTTGAAGACATCCCCTAGCGCGCCCGTACGCCGGAAGGCCCCGTTGCGGCGAGAGCAGGGGCAGGGGCAGGGGCGGGGGCGGGGCCGGACCTGGCACCCGTCCGCGCGGTGTGGCGTCCGTACCTCCACGCACATACACCGCGCCCCCGCCCCGTCACGGCCGCGCAAGCGCGTGTCCGGTACGGTCGGCGGCCCCGCTCACGCCGACGGGCTCGCCCGAGCCGCTGTCCGGCCCTCCGGTCCGTCAGCCCTCGTCCTCGGCACCGTACGACTCGGTGAGGTGCGGACCGGCCGCAGCGCGGCGGGCCCGTTCCGCGTGCCGCAGGTGCTCCGCCGACTGCCGTGGCTGTTCCAGCGCGAGCCGCTCGTACTCCTCGGCCAGCGCCGACTGAGCGGTGCTGAGCGCTGACGCCGCCTGGACGAGTTGCTCCTCCAGGCGGCGCACCCTCTTCTCCAGGTCGTCCCGTGGCGTGCGCCCCTGACTGACCTGCGACGAGCGGGACCTGCCTGCCTCTCGCTCGACAGTGCCCTGTTCCCGCTCGTCGTGCGCGTCCGCGCGGCGCAGTGCCGCTTCGCTGCGGTCCAGCCGGGCATTGCTGGCGGCCAGCAGTCCGCGGGCCCGGCCGATCGCCTCGTAGGAGCGTTCCCGGGGGGTGGGCGGCGCCTCCCCCAGCCTGCGGACCTTCTCGTCGGCCCTGCTCTCCCGGGCGGCGAGCTTGCCCTCCCACGTGTCCGCGACGCTCTCGCGTTCGTCGGCCGCGCTTTCCCGGCTGTCCGCGGCCCTCTCGCGTTCGTCGGCCGCGCTTTCCCGCTCGTCCGCGGCGGCCTCCCGCTCGTCGGCCAGGCGTTCCCGCTCGTCGGCGAGACCCTCCCATTCGTCGACGGCGCCCTCCCGCCGACGCACGTGACCGGCGTGGTGACGTGTGGTGTCGGCTGGATCTGTCGTGTCGTCCGGCCTGTCTGTCCCCATGCTGGCAGTATGCCCGTCCGGACGTGTGGCCGTGCGTCGTCGCACGGGTCCAGGGGGCATGGTTCACAACGTCGAGCGCAGCCACTGCTCCACGCTCGCGACGTGCACCGTCGACCAGGAGCGGGCCGCCTCCGCGTCGCGGGCGCGCAGCGCGGCGAGGATCTGGCGGTGTTCGTGCAGGGTGCGGGGGACGGCGTTCTCCTGGGTCAGGCCTCGCCACACCCGGGCCCGCGTCGTGGGGCCCGAGAGGCCGTCCAGCAGGGAGCACAGTACGGAGTTGCCGGAGGCGGCGACGATGCGGCGGTGGAACTCCAGGTCGGCCGCGACCAGGTCCTCCACCGAGGGGTCGGGGCCCAGCGCGTCGAGCTGGGCCTCCAGCGCGTCGAGTTCCGCCTCGGAGATGTGCTCGCCCGCCATGGCCGTGGCGGCAGGCTCCAGGATGCGGCGTACGGCGAGGAACTCCAGGACCGTGTCGTCGCGGTGGAAGTCCACTACAAAGCTCATCGCCTCCAGCAGGAGCTGGGGGTCCAGGCTCGTGACGTACGTGCCGTCGCCCTGCCGTACGTCCAGGATGCGGATGAGGGACAGGGCGCGCACCGCCTCGCGCAGGGAGTTGCGGGACAGGCCCAGCTCGGTGGCCAGCTCGCTCTCCTTGGGCAGCCGGTCGCCGGGGCGCAGCGCGCCCGCGACGATCATTCCCTTGATCTTCTCGATCGCCTCGTCGGTAACCGCCACCGCTGCCTCCCCGTACCCGCGCTCCGAACAGGGCCCCTGCCCCAGCGGACCCGCAGACCTCCGATGTCTGCCCGGTCATTATGGCCCTCGCCGTGGCCCGGAGCGCCCGGCCGGGGGAAACGCCGAGGGGGAGCGGGCACCATGCCCGCTCCCCCTCGGGAGGCGGGTACGCGCAGGGCGTACCCCTCAGACCTCTGAGACCTCTCGGACCGCTCAGGCGTCGCGCTCGGCGAGCAGCTTCTCCACCCGCTCGCGGACGTCGTCCGTGTCCAGCCCGCGCACCGTCAGCGTGGTGCGGCGGCGCAGCACGTCGTCGGCGGTCTCCGCCCACTCGTGGTCGCGCGCGTAGACGACCTGGGCCCAGATCTCAGGGCCGTCCGGGTGGATGCGCTCGCCCAGCGACGGGTCCTCGTTGACCAGCCGCGCGATGTCGAAGGACAGCGAGCCGTAGTGCGTGGCGAGCTGACGTGCCGTCAGCGGGTCCATCCGCACGCCGGGCTCGCGGTCCACCAGCAGCCGGTGCGCGACGGCGTTCGGGTTGGCGATGCCGGGCAGCGGGGTGCGCCGCACCAGGTCCTTCACCGGCTCCATGTCCTCGGCGAGGGCACCGCCGGGCAGCTTCGCGAGCTTGTTCATGACGGTGCGGCCGATGTGCCGGTACGTCGTCCACTTGCCGCCCGCGACCGACAGCATGCCGCCGCGGCCCTCGCTGACGACGGTCTCGCGCTTGGCGGACTCCACGCCGCCGGGGCCGCCGGGCAGCACCCGCAGACCGGCGAACGCGTAGCTCATCAGGTCCCGGCTCAGGTGCTCGTCGCGCACCGAGAAGGCCGCCTCGTCCAGGATCTGCTGGATGTCGGCCTCGGTCGCGCGCACGTCGGCCGGGTCGCCCTCGTACGCCTCGTCGGTGGTGCCCAGCAGGAGCTGGTCCTCCCACGGCAGCGCGAAGGTGATGCGGTACTTGTCGATCGGCGTGGCCATCGCCGCGCGCCACGGCGCCTTGCGCTTGAGCACCAGGTGGGCGCCCTTGGACAGCCGGATGCTGGGCGAGGAGCCCTTGTCCTCCAGCTTGCGCAGGTGGTCGACCCAGGGGCCCGTCGCGTTGAGGACCAGCCGCGCGTCGATGCCGAACTCGCTGCCGTCCGTACGGTCGCGCAGCTCGGCGCCCGTCACGCGCCCGCGCGTGAAGCGCAGCCCGGTGACCTCGGCGTGGTTGAGCACCGCGGCGCCCGACTCGACGGCAGCGCGCACGGTCATGACGGCCATGCGCGAGTCGTTCATCTGGTGGTCGCCGTAGACCGCGACGGCCTTCAGGTTCTCGGTGCGCAGACCCGGGTTGTCGGCGGCGGCCTTCGCGGGGGAGATGACCTTGCCGACGCCGTCGCCGAAGGCGGAGAGCGCGGAGTACGCGAAGACGCCCGCGCCGAGCTTGGCCGCGCCGTGCGGGCCGCCCTTGTAGACGGGCAGGTAGAAGGTCAGCGGGTTCACCAGATGCGGGGCCACGTCCTTGGCCAGCACCCGCCGCTCGTGGTGGTTCTCCGCCACCAGCTTGACCGCACCGGTCTGGAGGTAACGCAGACCGCCGTGCACCAGCTTGGAGGAGGCGGAGGAGGTGGCGCCGGCGAAGTCGCCGGCGTCCACCATCGCCACCCGCAGACCCGACTGCGCCGCATGCCAGGCGACCGAGGTGCCCAGGATGCCGCCGCCGATCACCAGCAGGTCGTACGTCGCGTTCGCGAGCAGCTCTCTGGTCTCGGCACGGCCGGGGTTGGTGCCGGCAGCCGGGTGCGTCCCGAGGGTGGGGACGCTCTGCGAGGTGTTCATGTCGATCAGTTCTCCTCTTCGATCCAGCCCATGGTCCGCTCCACGGCCTTGAGCCAGCTCTTGTACTCGCGGTCGCGTACGGCCGCGTCCATACGGGGGGTCCATTCGGCGGCGCGCTTCCAGTTGGCGCGCAGCTCGTCGGTGTCCGACCAGAAGCCGACGGCGAGCCCGGCGGCGTAGGCGGCGCCGAGGCAGGTGGTCTCGGCGACCATGGGGCGCACGACGGGCGCGTCCATGAAGTCCGAGATGGTCTGCATCAGCAGGTTGTTGGAGGTCATGCCGCCGTCGACCTTCAGCGCGGTCAGCTCCACCCCGGAGTCCTTCTGCATCGCGTCGACGATCTCGCGGGTCTGCCAGGCCGTGGCCTCCAGCACCGCGCGCGCGAGGTGCGCCTTGGTGACGTAGCGCGTCAGACCGGCGATGACGCCGCGCGCGTCGGAGCGCCAGTACGGCGCGAACAGGCCGGAGAAGGCCGGGACGAAGTAGGCGCCGCCGTTGTCCTCGACGGAGCTGGCGAGGGTCTCGATCTCGGCCGCCGAGTTGATCAGGCCCATCTGGTCGCGCATCCACTGCACCAGCGACCCCGTGACCGCGATGGAGCCCTCCAGCGCGTAGACGGGCTTCTGCTCGCCGATGCGGTAGCCGACGGTGGTCAGCAGGCCGTTGTAGGAGTTGACGGCCTCGTGCCCGGTGTTCAGCAGCAGGAAGGTGCCGGTGCCGTACGTCGACTTGGCCTCGCCCTTGTCGAAACACGTCTGGCCGAACAGGGCCGCCTGCTGGTCGCCCAGCGCCGAGGCGACGGGGACGCCCGCGAGGGCCCCTGTGGCCTCGCCGTAGACCTCGGCGGAGGAGCGGATCTCGGGCAGCACGGCCGTCGGCACGCCCATGGACTGGCAGATCGACTCGTCCCACTCCATGGAGTGGAGGTTCATCAGCATGGTGCGGGAGGCGTTGGTGACGTCGGTGACGTGCCGTCCGCCGTTGACGCCGCCGGTGAGGTTCCAGATCACCCAGGAGTCCATGGTCCCGAAGAGGATCTCGCCGTTCTCGGCGCGCTCCCGCAGGCCCTCGACGTTGTCGAGCAGCCAGCGGATCTTCGGGCCCGCGAAGTACGAGGCCAGGGGCAGCCCCGTCTGCCGGCGGAAGCGGTCCTGGCCGACGTTGCGGCCCAGCTCATGGCAGAGCGCGTCGGTGCGGGTGTCCTGCCAGACGATGGCGTTGTGCACCGGCTGGCCCGTGTTCTTGTCCCACAGGAGCGTGGTCTCGCGCTGGTTGGTGATGCCCAGCGCCTTCACGTCGTCCTTGCTGATCCCGGCCTGCGCCAGGGCTCCGGCGACCACCCGCTGGACGTTGGTCCAGATCTCCGCGGCGTCGTGCTCGACCCAGCCGGGCTTCGGGAAGATCTGCTCGTGCTCCTTCTGGTCGACCGAGACGATGCGGCCGTCCTTGTCGAAGACGATGCAGCGGCTGGAGGTCGTGCCTTGGTCGATGGCCGCGATGAAGGGCCCGGTGTGGGTGTCGCTCATGTCGTGCTCCAAGAAGTTCGGTAGGTGTGCGGGCTCGGGCTCGGGCTGCGGTGCCGCGGGCGGCACCGGGGCCGGTCGCGGGGGCGGCTCAGGCGAAGGCGACCTGGTAGACGCCGCCCGCGATGGCCCCGCCGAGGATCGGGCCCACGACCGGGATCCACGCGTAGGTCCAGTCCGAGCCGCCCTTGTTCGGCAGCGGCAGCAGCGCGTGCACGATGCGCGGGCCGAGGTCGCGGACCGGGTTGATCGCGTACCCCGTGGGGCCGCCCAGCGAGAGGCCGATGCCCACGACCACGAGGGCCGTCAGCAGCGCGCCGATCCCGGAGACGCCCACACCCTTGGTGAGGCCCTGGGTGAGGATCGCGATCACCAGTACGAAGGTGGCGATGACCTCGGTGGCCAGGTTCTGCGCGGCGTTGCGGATCTCGGGGGAGGTGAAGAAGACGCCGTGCACAGGGCCCGGGTTCGCGTCCTTCAGCGGCTCGACCTCCGGATCGGTGAGGTGGGCCTGGAAGTGTCCGTAGTACGCGATCCAGACGAGCACGGCACCGATCATCGCGCCGAGCAGCTGGCAGGCGAAGTAGAGCGGAACATCCGCCCACTTGGTGGTCCCCTCGATGGCGAGGCCGACGGTGACCGCCGGATTGAGGTGCGCGCCGGAGACCTGAGCGACGTAGGCGCCGGTCAGCACGGCGAAGCCCCAGCCGAAGGCGATGGCGACCCAGCCCGCCCCGAACGCCTTGGAACGCTTGAGGCTCACCGCGGCGCAGACGCCGCCACCCAGCAGAATGAGGACGGCGGTCCCTATGGTCTCGCCGAAGAAGATGTCGGAGCTGGACACCCGTGACTCCTTTGTCCTTGTCCAGATGTAGGGCGGACCGGGTCCCGTCCGGTGTTCGACAATGTCGACCGCCGAACGGCAGTTTTCTCTTCGGTGAAGAGATCGTCAAGGGGTTGTGACTCAGGACTCCCATGTCCACCCTGCTGCTTCAGCCGTGCTTACGCCTGCTGGGCTGCTCCCCGTGGGGAGCGCCGCCGTGCGGCGGCACCGCGCCAGGAAGCGCCACGCCTGGAAACCCGGCGTCTAGAAACGCCGCGCCCCCAGGTCCCGCGAGACGGCGCGCGCGCAGTCCCGTACCGCCGCGACCAGCCTCGGCCGCAGCTCCCCGTCCTCGCACACCCGCTCCACGGCCCCTGTCACCCCGACCGCGCCCACCGGCATCCTGCGCCGGTCGTGGATCGGCGCCGCGACCGAGGCCAGCCCCTCCCAGGTCTCCTCCACGTCCCCGGCCCAGCCCCGCGCCCGCGTCATGTCCAGGACGCTCTCGAAGCCCTCCAGGTCCGTGACGGTGTGCTCCGTGAAGCCCTGGCGCTCGCCGTCGGCCGCCTCGCTGTGCGCGACGGGATCGTGCGCGGCGATGACCTTGCCGAGCGCGGTGCTGTGCAGCGGCTGCATGGCGCCGACCTCCAGTACCTGACGGCTGTCATCGGGCCGGAAGACGTGGTGCACGATCAGCACGCCCTGCTGGTGGAGCACGCCCAGATAGACGCTCTCGCCGCTGGAGCGCGCCAGGTCGTCGGCCCAGACGAGGGCGCGCGCCCGCAGCTCGTGCACGTCCAGATAGCTGGTCCCCAGGCGCAGTAGCTCCGCGCCGAGCTGGTACTTGCCCGTCGTCGGCTCCTGCTCGACGAAGCCCTCCTGCTGGAGGGTGCGGATGAGGCCGTGCGCCGTGCCCTTGGGCAGCTCCAGGGAGGAGGCGATGTCGGAGAGGCCGAGCCGCCGCTCGCCGCCCGCCAGCAGGCGCAGCACCGCCGCGGCGCGCTCCAGCGACTGGATGGTCCGGGCCATCAGGCACCTCCCTGACCTGCTCTTCGTGATCGGATTCGACAATGCCGAACGGTATCGCGTCATGTCGACGCGACGGAACCCGGGGGCGCGGCGCGGGCGGCGCAGCGTCGGTTTTCGGCCGGGGAACGACGCTTCCCGGGCCGACGGCGGGGCAGGGGTCCCGGCGCGGTTCCTTCCGGGGTCCTCCGCGGCGTCCGCGCCAGGGGGCCACGGGTGTCCGCTTGGCGGAACGTCCCCCTGGGGTCTTGTGCTCGACCGATACCCTGATCTGGTGCGCCGTTCCGCAGGGGCCGCGCATAGCCGACAGCCGTCGCACCCATAGGGAGCACCTTCATGGCCTCGCCGAGCACCACGTCCTCCGCCGCATACCCCCGGGCTGACGCCCTCCGCCAGGCACTGGCGGAGCGAGTGGTCGTCGCCGACGGGGCGATGGGCACCATGATCCAGGCGCAGGACCCCAGCCTCGACGACTTTCAGCAGCTCGAAGGCTGCAACGAGATCCTCAACGTCACCCGCCCTGACATCATCCGCGCCGTCCACGAGGAGTACTTCGCCGCGGGTGTCGACTGCGTGGAGACCAACACCTTCGGCGCCAACCACGCGGCGCTGGGCGAGTACGACATCACGGACCGGGTCTACGAGCTGTCGGAGAAGGGCGTGCGGATCGCCCGCGACGTCGCCGACGAGTTCCAGGCCAAGGACGGCCGCGACCGCTGGGTACTGGGCTCCATGGGCCCCGGCACCAAGCTGCCCACCCTCGGGCACGCCCCGTACACCGTGCTGCGCGACGCCTACCAGAGCAACGCGGAGGGCATGATCGCGGGCGGCGCCGACGCGCTGCTCGTGGAGACCACGCAGGACCTCCTCCAGACGAAGGCGTCCATCATCGGGGCCCGCCGCGCCATGGACGCGCTCGGCGCGAACCTCCCGCTCATCTGTTCGGTGACGGTCGAGACCACCGGCACCATGCTCCTCGGCTCCGAGATCGGCGCCGCGCTCACCGCGCTGGAGCCGCTGGGCATCGACATGATCGGGCTGAACTGCGCCACGGGCCCCGCCGAGATGAGCGAGCACCTGCGCTATCTCGCGCAGCACTCCCGGGTGCCGATCTCCTGCATGCCCAACGCGGGCCTGCCCGTCCTGGGCAAGGACGGAGCGCACTACCCGCTCACCCCCGGCGAGCTGGCCGACGCGCACGAGACCTTCGTCCGCGACTACGGCCTCTCCCTCGTCGGCGGCTGCTGCGGCACCACGCCCGAGCACCTGCGCCAGCTGGTGGAGCGGGTGCGCGGCACCGAGCCGACCCCGCGCGACCCGCGGCCCGAGCCCGGCGCCGCCTCGCTCTACCAGACGATCCCGTTCCGCCAGGACACCTCGTATCTGGCCATCGGCGAGCGGACGAACGCGAACGGCTCCAAGAAGTTCCGCGAGGCCATGCTCGAAGGCCGCTGGGACGACTGCGTCGAGATGGCCCGCGACCAGATCCGCGAGGGCGCCCACATGCTCGACCTGTGCGTCGACTACGTGGGCCGCGACGGCGTCGAGGACATGAACGAGCTGGCCGGACGCTTCGCCACCGCCTCCACGCTCCCCATCGTGCTGGACTCCACCGAGGTCCCCGTCATCCAGGCGGGCCTGGAGAAGCTCGGCGGGCGCGCGGTCATCAACTCCGTCAACTACGAGGACGGCGACGGCCCCGAGTCCCGCTTCGCGAAGGTCACCGCGCTGGCCGCCGAGCACGGCGCCGCGCTCATCGCGCTGACCATCGACGAGGAGGGCCAGGCACGCACCGCCGAGCACAAGGTCGCCATCGCCGAACGCATCATCGACGACCTGACGGGCAACTACGGCATCCGTGAATCCGACATCCTCATCGACTGCCTCACCTTCACCATCTGCACAGGGCAGGAGGAGTCGCGGGGCGACGGCGTCGCCACCATCGAGGCGATCCGCGAGCTGAAGCGCCGCCACCCGGACGTCCAGACCACCCTCGGTCTGTCCAACATCTCCTTCGGCCTCAACCCCGCGGCCCGCATCGTCCTGAACTCCGTCTTCCTCGACGAGTGCGTCAAGGCCGGGCTCGACTCGGCCATCGTCCACGCCTCCAAGATCTTCCCCATCGCGCGGCTGGAGGAGGAGCAGGTCAAGACGGCGCTCGACCTCATCTACGACCGGCGCTCCGAGGGCTACGACCCGCTCCAGAAGCTCATGGAGCTGTTCGAGGGCGCCACCGCCAAGTCCATGAAGGCGGGCAAGGCCGAGGAGCTGGCGGCCCTGCCGCTGGACGAGCGGCTCCAGCGCCGCATCATCGACGGCGAGCGCAACGGCCTGGAGGCCGACCTCGACGCCGCGCTGGAGGAGCGCCCCGCGCTGGAGATCGTCAACGACACCCTGCTCGCGGGCATGAAGGTCGTCGGCGAACTGTTCGGCTCCGGACAGATGCAGCTTCCCTTCGTGCTCCAGTCCGCCGAGGTCATGAAGACCGCGGTGGCCCACCTGGAGCCGCACATGGAGAAGACCGACGACGACGGCAAGGGCACGATCGTGCTGGCCACCGTCCGCGGCGACGTGCACGACATCGGCAAGAACCTCGTCGACATCATCCTGTCCAACAACGGCTACAACGTCGTCAACCTCGGCATCAAGCAGCCGGTCTCCGCGATCCTGGACGCGGCCGAGGAGAACAAGGCCGACGTCATCGGCATGTCGGGCCTGCTGGTCAAGTCCACGGTGATCATGAAGGAGAACCTGGAGGAGCTGAACCAGCGCAAGATGGCCGCCGACTTCCCCGTCATCCTCGGCGGCGCCGCGCTCACCCGCGCCTACGTGGAGCAGGACCTGCACGAGGTCTACGAGGGCGAGGTCCGCTACGCCCGCGACGCCTTCGAAGGCCTGCGCCTCATGGACGCGCTGATGGGCATCAAGCGCGGCGTGCCCGGCGCCGAGCTGCCCCCGCTCAAGCAGCGCCGGGTGCCCAAGCGCGACGTCCAGATCGCCGAGCCCGAGGTCAACGACGGCTCCGTGCGCTCCGACGTCGCCACCGACAACCCCGTACCCGAGCCGCCCTTCTGGGGCAGCCGCGTCATCAAGGGCATCGGGCTCAAGGAGTACGCCTCCTGGATCGACGAGGGCGCGCTGTTCAAGGGCCAGTGGGGCCTCAAGGAGTCGCGGACGGGGGAGGGCCCCTCGTACGAGGAGCTGGTGGAGACCGAGGGACGGCCCAGGCTGCGCGGCTGGCTGGACGAGCTCCAGTCCAAGAACCTCCTGGAGGCGGCCGTCATCTACGGCTACTACCCCTGCGTCTCCAAGGGCGACGACCTGATCCTGCTGAACGAGGACGGCAGCGAGCGCACCCGCTTCACGTTCCCGCGCCAGCGGCGCGGACGGCGGCTGTGCATGGCCGACTTCTTCCGGCCCGAGGACTCGGGCGAGAAGGACGTGGTCGGGCTCCAGGTCGTCACCATCGGCTCGAAGGTGGACACGGCGGCGGCCGAGCTGTTCGCCAACAACAACTACCGCGACTACATGGAGCTGCACGGCGTCTCCGTGCAGCTCGCCGAGGCGCTGGCCGAGTACTGGCACGCGCGGGTCCGCTCCGAGCTGGGCTTCGCCGGGGAGGACCCGGACGAGATGAGCGGCATGTTCGACCTGAAGTACCGGGGCGCCCGCTTCTCCCTCGGCTACGGCGCCTGCCCGAACCTGGAGGACCGGGCGAAGATCGCCGACCTCCTCCAGCCGGAGCGGATCGGCGTCGAGCTGTCCGAGGAGTTCCAGCTCCACCCCGAGCAGTCCACGGACGCGATCGTGATCCACCACCCGGAGGCGAAGTACTTCAACGCACGGTGACCTGCGCTCGTACGGTGACCTGCGCTCGTACGGCGACCGGCGCACGCACCGTGATCACCGCTCGCACGGTGTTCAACGTGCGGTGACCGCGGTCGCCCGCCACGCGACGGCCCGCCGACGTACACTGCTTGGTCCGGTACAGGCCGGTCACCCGGTTCCTTGGGAAGCGGGTGACCGGCCTTCTCGTCCCTTGAGGAGGCGTAGCGGATGACCAGCTCCATCCCCGCAGTCGGCACCCTGACGGCCGAAGGCGCTTCGCTGGAGGCCGTCCTGCTCGACATGGACGGCACTCTCGTCGACACCGAGGGCTTCTGGTGGGACTCCGAGGCCGCGGTCTTCGAGCGGCTGGGCCACAGGCTGCGCGACGAGTGGCGGCACGTGGTGGTCGGCGGGCCGATGACCCGCAGCGCGGGCTTCCTCATCGACGCCACAGGGGCCGACATCACCGTCGAGGAGGTCAGCGCGCTGCTCAACGCGGAGTTCGTCGCCCGGCTGGAGCGGGGCGTGCCCCTGATGCCGGGCGCCCGCAGGCTGCTCACCGAGCTGGCGGCGCACAGGGTGCCCGCCGCGCTGGTCTCCGCCTCGCACCGCACCGTCGTGGACCGGATGCTGGAGTCGCTGGGGCACGAGCACTTCGCCCTCACCCTCGCGGGGGACGATCTGGCGCGCACGAAGCCGCACCCCGACCCGTATCTGACGGCCGCGGCCCGCCTGGGCGCGGACCCGGCGCGCTGCGCCGTGGTCGAGGACACCGTGACGGGGGTGACGTCGGCGGAGGCGGCGGGCTGCCGGGTGGTGGCCGTACCGTCCGTCGCGCCCATCGAGCCGGTCGCGGGGCGCACGGTCGTGGAATCCCTCGAAGAAGTGGATCTGCCCTTTCTGCGCTCTCTGATCATGGTCGCGCACTGAGCGTGCGCAAAGCCGTGCCGCGCGTGGACAAAAAAGGCCGCTGAGTCTTCTCGCGCGGCCTTCGGTACGGAATCCCGAACGGCCGCGCGGAATAGTGCCGGAAACTGTCAGCACCGGTTCGCTTATTCTCCGTGACCCACCGAATGGCCGAATTCGCACGCCGGACGGTCAGCGGACATCCGTCGCGGGAAAGTGATGTTTGTCACGCGTTCGCATGTCGACAGGAATGCGCTTCCGTGGTGGAACACCGCTTCGTCTCGCGATCCCCGCACCCTTGTGTCCCTATTGGTTCTGCGAAGCGCCATACGTTCCGGTGTCCGTATAGCGGATGGCCGACGCTCGATATCGGTTCCGGATAGCGGTTGCGCGGCGCCCTGTTCAGGATTGTCACCGCAGAGGTACTAACGTCTGCTTCCCGGCCTTTCCACCATGCAACAACCCCCGGCCGGACGAGGGAGACCGTCGACCATGAACCGCAAGATACTCGTGCTGCCCGCGCTGGCCGGGCTGCTCGTTCCCGTACTCGCCGGATGCGGCGGCGGAGCAGATGGGGACGACGGCGACGGCAAGCCCATCGTCGTGGGCACGACGGACAGCTTCGCGGTCAGCAAGGACACCCCCGCGCCCTTCGACCCGGCAGCTTCCTACGACGTCAGCGCCTGGAACGTCATGCGCAACACCTTCCAGACGCTGCTGCGGCTGCCCCGCTCGGGCACCGAGCCGGTGACGGACGCGGCCGAGCGCTGCGGATTCACCGACCAGCGCAACGAGCAGTACCGCTGCACCCTGCGCGACGGACTCACCTTCTCCAACGGCAACGAGCTGGACGCGAAGGACGTCGAGTTCTCCGTCAAGCGCCTGCTGCACATCGACTTCGCCAACGGGCCCGCCTCCCTCCTCAGCAATGTGGACAAGGCGGAGGCGACCAACGACAGGGAAATCGTCTTCCACCTCAAGAAGCCGGACGCGACCTTCCCGTACAAGCTCGCGACCCCCGCCGCCTCCATCGTGGACAGCGAGACCTATCCCGCGAACGGTTTCGTCAAGGGCTTCGACGTGACCGGCTCGGGCCCCTATGTGCTGGACGACTTCGACGCCAAGAAGAACAAGGCCGTCTTCACCAGGAACCCGGACTACAAGGGCACCCTGAATGTCAAGAACAGCCGCGTCGAGATGCGCTTCTTCAAGCGCTCGGCCGACATGGAGAAGGCACTCTCGGCGGGTGACATCGACCTGATGAACCGCACCATCTCGCCCGAACAGGTCGAGAAGCTGGAGACGCCCAAGGACGACGGCATCGAACTCGTCGAGCAGCCGGGCCAGGAAATCCGCTATCTCGTCTTCAACACCGACGACCGCACCGCGGGCCGTACCGCGGTGCGCAAGGCCATGGCCCAGGTCATCGACCGCCAGCAGCTCGTACGCGATGTCTACGCGCGCACATCGGAGCCGCTGTACTCGATCGTCCCCGGCGGCCTCCCGGGCCACACCAACTCCTTCTTCAACGAGTACGGCGAGCCCGACACCTCCGCGGCGCGCGACACGCTGCGCGAGGCGGGCATCGACACCCCGGTGAAGATCACCCTCGCGTACACCACGGACCACTACGGCGATGTCACGGCCAAGGAGTTCAAGACCCTCAAGGAGCAGCTCAACGCCACCGGGCTCTTCCGCGCCGAGACCAAGGGCGCGCCCTGGAAGAGCTACCGCCCGGCGGCCACCGAGGGGAAGTACCAGGTCTACGGCTACGGCTGGTTCCCTGACTTCCCGGACGCGGACAACTTCATCGCGCCCTTCTTCGAGAAGAACAACTTCCTCGACTCGCCGTACGACAACCACGAGATCAGGAACAAGCTGATTCCGCAGACCCGGCGCGAGGCCGACCGGGCCGGTACGACCTCGGACTTCAAGCGCGCCCAGGACATCGTCGCCGATGAGGTTCCGCTGCTGCCGCTGTGGCAGGGCAAGCAGTACATCGCCGCGCGCGACGACATCACCGGGGTCGAGTGGGCGCTCAACTCCGCCTCCGTGCTCCAGCTCTGGGAGCTGGGCCGGGGAGTGGGCAACTGAACCGCCCGGGCCGGACCGAGGGGGCCGTGCGTTCCGTGAGCACATGTTCCGTGAGTACACGGGCCGTGGACACACGGGACGCACGGAAGACGTGCATCACGCGGCAACGGCGCCCCGCGATGCCACGGACAACCGCAAAGAGACGAGAGAGACGGTAGGACGGACATGCGCGTGAGAAACCGTCAGGCCCGGTGGTCGGCCCGGGGGCAGGCCCGGTGGGCGGCTGCGCCCCTCACCGTCGCCGTGGCCGCCACGCTGCTCGCGGGGTGCGGCAGCGACGACGGCGAGGCCGCGGGCAAGGGGGAGCCCATCGTCATGGGGATGAGCGACGACATCATCTCCACCGACCCGGCCTCCGGCTACGACCCCGCCTCCTGGCTGGTCTTCAACAACGTGTTCCAGTCCCTCCTGAGCTTCCCCAAGGGCTCCACCACGCCGCAGCCCGAGGCGGCCAGCCAGTGCGGCTTCACCGACAGCCGCACCCGCGTCTACTCCTGCACCCTGCGCGACGGGCTCCGCTTCAGCAACGGCAACGAGCTGACCTCCGAGGACGTCAAGTTCTCCTTCGAGCGCACCCTGCGCATCGACGACGAGGCCGGTCCCGCCGTGATGCTGGACTCCATCGACGAGGTGACCACGACGGACAAGAAGACCGTCGTCTTCCGCCTCAAGTACCCGGACGCCACCTTCCCGCAGAAGATCGCCTCCGGCGCCGGGTCCATCGTCGACCACCGCTCGTACCCGAAGAACAGCCTCCGCGAGGACCAGAAGGCCGTCGGCTCCGGCGTCTACACCCTTTCGAGCTTCGACAAGAAGCAGGCCCGCTTCTCCGTCAACCCCCACTACCGCGGCCCCGCCGAGGCCCAGAACAGCGGCATGACGCTGAAGCTCTTCCACGGGGACCAGGACAGGCTGAAGAAGGCCGTCCAGAAGGGTGACGTCGACCTCGCCTACCGCGGCCTGTCCACCGCCGCGCTCGCGGGCCTGGAGGCGTCCTCGGGCACGGCGGGCAGCAACCGCCACATCCAGGTCGTCGAGGGCACCAGCGCCGAGGTCCAGCACCTCGTCTTCAACCTCAAGGACCCCGTCACCGGGAAGCTCGGCGTCCGCCAGGCCATCGCGTACCTTCTCGACCGGACCACCCTCATCCGCGATGTCTACAAGCGCACGGCCGAACCGCTCTACTCCGTCGTCCCCGCCGGGATCACCGGACACAACACCGCCTTCTTCGACCGCTACGGCGAGCGCCCCCAGCGCGACAAGGCGGAAGCCGCGCTCAGGAGCGAGGGCATCCAGGGCAAGGCCGAGCTGACGCTGTGGGCCACACCCGTGCGCTACGGCCCCGACACGGTCAAGGAGTTCGAGGAGATAGCCGACCAGCTCAACGCCAGCGGCCTCTTCGACGCCAAGGTCAAGACCAGGGACATCGAGCAGTACGACAAGGACATCGCGGCCGGGAAGTACGGCGTCTACGTGAAGGGCTGGGTCCCCGACTACCCGGACGCCGACAACTTCACCGCCCCCTTCTTCGGCGAGGGCAACGTCCTGAGCAACGGCTACGACCCCGGACGCATCACCGGGCAGCTCCTGCCGCGCACCGCGAAGAAGAGCAACAGGGCCGACACCGTCCAGGACTTCGAGGCCGTCCAGGACCAGGTCGCGGAGGAGGTGCCGGTGCTGCCGGTGTGGCAGGGCAAGCAGTACGCCGTGGCCCGCGAGAACATCGCGGGCCTTGAGTGGACGCTGGACGCCTCGACGGTCTTCCGCTTCTGGGAGATCAGCAAGGGCGCCGACGGCTGACCGGAGGCCGGGCGCCTGGGTCGTGACGGGGGCGCGCCGTATCGGGCGCGCCCCCGGTTGCCTGTGCGGCTTACGGGCTTACGGGCTTACGGGGTGCCGGGGCGGACGAGCCCGCTCTCGTAGGCGTAGACCGCCGCCTGGACCCGGTCCCGCAGCCCCAGCTTCGTCAGCACATGGCCGACGTGCGTCTTGACCGTCGTCTCGCTGACGAACAGATCGGCGGCGATCTCCGCGTTCGACAGGCCGCGGGCCACCAGCTTCAGCACCTCGACCTCGCGCTCCGTGAGCTGGTGCAGGGTGTCAGGCACGGGCTCGTCGCCCGAGGGCAGCTTGCCCGCGTACTTGTCGAGCAGGCGGCGGGTGATGCTCGGCGCGAGCATCGCCTCACCGGCCGCCACCACGCGGATCGCCTGCACCAGCTCGCCAGCGGGCGCGTCCTTGAGCAGGAAGCCGCTGGCACCGGCGCGCAGGGCCTCCACGACGTACTCGTCGAGATCGAAGGTCGTCAGCACCAGCACCTTGGCCGGGCCGTCCTTCGCGGGCCCCGTGATCCTGCGGGTGGCCTCGACACCGTCCATCCGGGGCATGCGGATGTCCATCAGGACCACGTCCGGCTGGAGCGCCCGCACCTGATCGAGGGCCTGGAGCCCGTCACCGGCCTCTCCGACCACGGCGATGTCCTGCTCCGCCTCCAGAATCATCCGGAATCCGGTGCGCAGCAGCGGCTGGTCATCGACCAGCAGGACGCGGATAGCCACGGAATCTCCTCCAGCGGACGTCAGGCGGCATGTGGGCCCATTCTTGCCTAAGCCCCCGGCAGGGGGTCCGCTGGCCCTTCCGCACGCGCTACGGGCGCCTGCGTCCCCGCTTGGGGCTCGGGCTCGGTGCGGGGCTCGGGGAGCCGCGGCTGGATGGTGAGGGGGTACGGCGGGGGAGTGCCGCCGAACTCGGGACAGTGCGCCTGGTGGTCGCACCAGCCGCAGAGCTTGCTGCGCTTCGGACGCCAGTCACCGCTCTCCGTCGCGCGCGTGATCGCGTCCCACAGCGCCAGCAGCTTCCGCTCGACGCCGCGCAGGTCCTCCTCGTCCGGGTCGTACGTCAGGACGTCACCCTCGCCGCCCAGGAAGACCAGCTGGAGCCTGCGCGGGATCACCCCGCGCAGGCGCCAGAGCACCAGCGCGTAGAACTTCATCTGGAAGAGGGGCCCGTCCGTGTACTCGGGGCGGGGAGCCTTGCCCGTCTTGTAGTCCACGACGCGGACCTCGCCCGTCGGCGCGACATCCACGCGGTCGATGATCCCGCGCAGCCGGAGCCCCGACTCCAGCTTCGCCTCGACGAACAGCTCGCGCTCGGCGGGCTCCAGCCGGGTGGGGTCCTCCAGGGTGAACCAGCGCTCGACCAGCTCCTCGGCCTCCGCGAGCCACTGGGCCAGCCGCTTCCCTGCCGCGTCCCCGGCACCGTCCGTCTCCTCGGCGCCCTCCGCGCCGCCCGCGTCCTCCGCCGTCTTCGTGTCCTCGTCCTCCGCGAAGAGCCGGGCCAGCTCCGGACGCTTCGCGAGCAGCCGCTCCCACTCGCGCACGACCAGGGAACGCGCGCGGGGAGCGCTGCGCTGCGCCGCGGGCGCGTCGAAGAGCCGCTCCAGCACCGCGTGGACGACGGTGCCGCGCGTGGCGGCGGGGGAAGGTTTCTCGGGCAATTTGTCGATCACCCGGAAGCGGTAGAGCAGCGGACACTGCATGAAGTCACTGGCCCGCGACGGCGACAGCGAGTTCGGAGGCGATGCGGCGCTGGTTCTCATGGGGGAAGACCCTACGGCCCATCACTGACAACGGGCGCATACCATCGACGGCACAGGTCCTCGCACTGCATGATCATGGGAATCGCGCAGGGCGGTGTGCGAGGGCAGCGGCAGAGGGGAACCCGTGGCGGACACGGACAACGGCGGCAAGCCGCGCACCAGCGGCCCCGGCAGCACGAGTGACGAGGGCGACGGCCGCGACCGCGCCCCCGGCGGGCCGGACGTCTCCGAGGCTCCGGCGCGCACCGGAACCGGCGGGCCGGACGGCTCCGCGGAGGCGCCGCGCGCCGCGGTACGGGCCGAGGCCCCCGAGGACGCGCCCGCGCCCGCGCGCGTGCCCGCCGACGGGCCGGAAGCGGAACCCGAACCGGACCACGCGCCCTCCCACGAGGCACCCCCGGAGGCACCCCCCGAGGACCGGCCGACGTCTCAGGAGCGGCCCGCCCAGGACCCGGAGGAGACGGCCCCCGAGCCCTTCGCGGCCCGCGAGGAGAAGCCCGCGCCCGCCGACCCGGCCGGACGGGGCCTCTCGAAGCAGACCCCCGAGAAGGCGCGGACCCCCGATAAGCAGGAGAAGGGCGAGCGTTCCCGTACGGGCGGCGGCATCCTCATGGGCCGCCCCTTCGGCGTGCCCGTCTACGTCGCACCGAGCTGGTTCCTCGTCGCCGCGCTCATCACCTGGGTGTTCGGCGGCCAGCTCGACCGCGTACTGCCCCACCTCGGCGCCCTGCGCTACCTCATCGCGCTCTTCTTCGCCGTGGCCTTCTACGCCTCCGTCCTGGTGCACGAGCTGGCCCACACCGTCGCCGCGCTGCGCTTCAAGCTGCCGGTGCGCCGCATCCAGCTCCAGTTCTTCGGGGGCGTCTCGGAGATCGAGAAGGAGTCCGAGACGCCGGGCCGCGAGTTCGTCCTCGCCTTCGTGGGGCCGCTGCTCTCGCTCGTCCTCGCGGGGGTCTTCTACGTCGGCATGAAGGTCGTCGAGCCCGGCACGGTGCCCGGTGTGCTGCTCGCCGGGCTCATGGTCTCCAACCTCATCGTCGCGGCCTTCAACCTCCTCCCCGGGCTTCCCCTGGACGGCGGCCGGATGCTGCGCGCCCTGGTCTGGAAGCTCAGCGGCAGGGCCATGACGGGCACCGTCTTCGCCGCCTGGACGGGCCGCGCCCTGGCCATCGCCGTGCTGATCGGGCTGCCCCTGGCCACCCACGCGGGCGGCTTCACCGAGGACGGGCTGAGCGGGGTCGACTCGCTCACGGACGCGCTGCTCGCCGCCATCCTCGCCGCGATCATCTGGACCGGCGCCGGCAACAGCCTCCGCATGGCCAGGCTGCGCGAACACCTCCCCGAGCTGCGCGCCCGCGCGCTCACCCGCCGCGCCGTCCCCGTACACGCAGACACCCCACTCTCCGAGGCCCTGCGCCGCGCCAACGAGGCGGGCGCACGCGCGCTGGTCGTGGTCGACGGCAGGGGCGGCCCCATCTCGCTGGTGCGCGAGGCGGCGATCGTCGGGGTGCCCGAGCACCGTCGCCCCTGGGTCGCCGTCTCCACGCTCGCGCAGGACCTCAAGGAGGGCATGCGGGTCCGCGCCGAGCTGGCGGGCGAGGAACTGCTGGACCACCTGCGCGCCACCCCGGCCACGGAGTACCTGGTCGTCGAGGACACCGGCGAGATCTACGGCGTGCTGTCCACCGGGGACGTCGAGAAGGCGTTCGTCGCGGCCATGGCCAAGCCCTCCGCGTAGCCGGCCTCCGGAAACCCGTTAGTCTGTCCGTATGTCCGAACCGACCGGTGCCGCCCGCCGTCGCGGGCCCTTCAAGGTCGGGGACCAGGTCCAGCTCACCGACCCCAAGGGACGCCACTACACGATCACCCTCGAAGAGGGGAAGAGCTTCCACACCCACAAGGGAGCCTTCCCCCACGACGAGCTGATCGGCGCTCCCGAGGGCAGTGTCGTCCGTACCACGGGAAACGTCGCCTACCTGGCGCTGCGCCCCCTGCTCCCCGACTATGTCCTGTCCATGCCCCGCGGAGCCGCGGTGGTCTACCCCAAGGACGCGGGGCAGGTGCTGGCCATGGCCGACATCTTCCCCGGCGCGCGCGTCGTGGAGGCGGGTGTCGGTTCCGGTTCGCTCAGCACCTTCCTGCTGCGCGCCATCGGCGACCAGGGCATGCTGCACTCCTACGAGCGCCGCGCCGACTTCGCGGAGATCGCCCAGCAGAACGTGGAGCGCTATTTCGGCGAGCCCCACCCCGCCTGGACGCTGACCGTGGGCGATCTCCAGGACAACCTGTCCGACACCGAGGTCGACCGCGTCATCCTCGACATGCTGGCCCCCTGGGAGTGCCTGGACGCCGTCTCCAAGGCGCTGGTGCCCGGCGGCATCGTGTGCTGCTACGTCGCCACCACGACGCAGATGGCCCGCGTCGTCGAGTCCATCCGCGAGCACGGCACCTTCAACGAGCCGCAGGCGTGGGAGACCATGGTCCGCAACTGGCACGTCGAGGGCCTCGCCGTGCGCCCCGACCACCGCATGATCGGGCACACCGGCTTCCTGCTGACAGCCCGCCGCCTCGCCGACGGGGTGGAGCCCCCGCTGCGCCGCCGCCGTCCCGCCAAGGGCGCGTACGGGGAGGACTACACGGGCCCTGGCAGCCAGTCGGGCGCCAAGAGCTGACACCACGGTCCACGGCCGGGCTCCGGCCGGGGCCCGCTCCGCCGCCCTCTCCGGGGTGGTCAGCGGCGCTCTCCGGGCCCGGAGGGAAGCCGTTCAACTCGACTCAGCCGCCGCCGAGTTCCGCACCAGCGGAGCCCGGCGGCGGTTTCTTTACGCGGACTTGGTCCGGCTCGGCGGACCCGGTTGTTCCGGCCCTGTGTGACGTATGGCACGATGCGGAGCACTCCCCCTCACCACACTTTCCACTGGAGTCATCCAGCGTGACGGAACTGCCGCACACCCGTACCCGCACGGTGCACTGGATCGCCACGGCCGCCGCTCTCGCCGCGGTCGTCGGGGTCTCGGCCATGGTCCAGCCTCCCGACGCCACGGCGGGCCCCGCGGCCTCCGGCCCGTCCGCCGCCACGGCGCGTGGCGGCACGGCGGCGGCGCCCGCGCCCGACCCCGGCAAGGCGCGGTTCCCCGTGGAGTGCGGCGCGGGGACGGGGGCCAAGGTGGACGTGGTGGACCAGGGTTCGGCGGACTTCGACGGGGACGGCCAGCGCGAGACGGTCGCCGTCGTGCGCTGCCAGTCGGGCACGGGCACACCGCCCAGCGGCGTCTTCGTGCTGGCCCCGGCGAAGGAGCCGGGGGAGCGCCCGCAGGTCGTGGCGACCCTCGTGCGGACCGAGGAGAAGATGAACGTCACGGACTTCACCGTCCGCGGACGCACCGTCTCCGCGACGCTCCTCGGCTACTCCTCGGCCGACGTGCCGCGCTGCTGCCCCGACCGGCAGCGCAAGGTGAAATGGGAGTGGAAGGCAGGGAAGTTCGTCCTCGTCCCGGCCCCGGTCGCGGGAAGCGCCGGTGTCTGACCGCTCTCCGGATCCCCGGGCGTCAGCGCCGGGTGCGACCGCCACGACCGGTGCGACCGCGCCGTGCTTCGGGCGCGCACCGTTGCGCTCCGTGTGCTTCGGTCACTCCGCGTCGGGACCGTAGACCTCGACCCTGTCTGAAATGCGTCGTACATGGATGCAGTCGCCCGGACACTCCTTGGCCGAGTCGACGACGTCCGTGAGGAGCGGCAGCGGGACCGGAGTGGTCGCGCCCTCGGTCTGGAGCAGCTCGTCGTCCCCGCTCTTCACATAGGCCAGGCCGTCGATGTCCAGCTCGAAGACCTCGGGGGCGTACTGCGCGCAGATACCGTCCCCGGTGCACAGGTCCTGGTCGATCCAGACCTCCAGGGCTTCGTTCCCGGTGCTCATCTTGCTGCCTGCCGTTCCTGCGGTCGTGACGAAATAGTGCTACCCCTGACGGGTGTTGACCGTGTCGAGGTTACAGCCGGTCGCTTTCCGATGTTGATGGGTGGGTATTCCCCAGGCGTGAGGGAGTGCGCAAGGGTGAAGATCAGACACACCCCTACCGTCTTTGTGATCTAGGGGTTTCAACCTGCACCGGCCCAGGTAGGGTCTGGAAGCGTCCAGCTCCCCTTGGAGGAGGTGAGGACCGTGGCAGCCCACGACGACGACACTAACCGCGGCATCCGGCCCGGTCGGGGTTCCGACGACCCGTCCGGCCAGGTCGCCTATCTTGAGCAGGAAATCGCCGTCCTGCGCCGCAAGCTCGCCGACTCTCCGCGGCATACTCGGATTCTCGAGGAGCGGATCGTCGAGCTTCAGACCAACCTGGCCGGCGTGTCCGCGCAGAACGAGCGGCTCTCCAACACGCTCCGTGAGGCACGCGACCAGATCGTGGCCCTCAAGGAGGAGGTCGACCGGCTGGCGCAGCCGCCGGCGGGCTTCGGAGCGTTCCTGCAGGCCAATGAGGACGGCACGGCCGACATCTTCACCGGCGGCCGCAAGCTCCGGGTGAACGTCAGCCCCAGTGTGGACCTCGAAGAGCTACGGCGTGGCCAGGAGGTCATGCTCAACGAGGCGCTCAATGTGGTCGAGGCCATGGAGTTCGAGCGCGCGGGAGACATCGTCACCCTCAAGGAAGTGCTTGAGGACGGCGAGCGCGCCTTGGTGGTCGGGCACACCGACGAGGAGCGTGTGGTGCGGCTCGCGGAGCCGCTGCTGAACGCCACGCTCCGGGCCGGCGACGCCCTGCTGCTGGAATCGCGCTCCGGGTACGTCTACGAGGTCGTGCCCAAGAGCGAGGTCGAGGAGCTTGTCCTCGAAGAGGTCCCGGACATCGACTACAACAAGATCGGTGGCCTCCGCGGACAGATCGAGATGATCCGCGACGCGGTGGAGCTCCCGTATCTGTACCCGGACCTCTTCAAGGAGCACGAACTCCGTCCGCCCAAGGGCGTGCTGCTGTACGGCCCGCCCGGCTGCGGCAAGACCCTGATCGCGAAGGCGGTCGCCAACTCGCTGGCCAAGAAGGTCGCCGAGGTGACGGGCAAGCCCCAGGGGAAGAGCTACTTCCTCAACATCAAGGGCCCCGAGCTGCTCAACAAGTACGTCGGCGAGACGGAGCGGCACATCCGGCTGGTCTTCCAGCGCGCGCGGGAGAAGGCGAGCGAGGGCACACCCGTCATCGTCTTCTTCGACGAGATGGACTCCCTGTTCCGCACCCGTGGATCCGGTGTCAGCTCGGACGTGGAGAACACCATCGTCCCGCAGCTCCTCTCCGAGATCGACGGAGTGGAGGGCCTGGAGAACGTCATCGTCATCGGCGCCTCCAACCGTGAGGACATGATCGACCCGGCGATCCTCCGCCCGGGACGGCTCGACGTGAAGATCAAGATCGAGCGCCCGGACGCCGAGGCGGCCAAGGACATCTTCTCGAAGTACCTCACGAAGAACCTGCCGCTGCACGCGGACGACGTCGCGGAGCACGGCGGGAACGTCGCCGCCGCTGTCGACGCGATGATCCAGTCCGTCGTGGAGCAGATGTACGCGGAATCCGAGGAGAACCGCTTCCTGGAGGTCACCTACGCCAACGGTGACAAGGAAGTCCTGTACTTCAAGGACTTCAACTCCGGCGCCATGATCGAGAACATCGTGGGCCGGGCCAAGAAGATGGCGATCAAGGCGTTCCTCGACCAGAACCAGAAGGGCCTGCGCGTCGCCCACCTGCTCGCCGCCTGCGTGGACGAGTTCAAGGAGAACGAGGACCTTCCCAACACCACCAACCCCGACGACTGGGCCCGTATCTCCGGCAAGAAGGGCGAGCGGATCGTCTACATCCGCACCCTCGTCACCGGAAAGCAGGGCGCGGACACGGGCCGCTCCATCGACACGGTGGCCAACACCGGTCAGTACCTGTAGAGAAGACACCGTCCGGCTGCGGGTGCCCAGCACGGGCACTCGCAGCCGGATTGTTTCCAGCAGTCCTGAGGAAGTCCGCTAGGTGATCTCCCCACTTCAGCCCACGCGTTCTAGGCTCTTCCCTACCGCCGCCTCGCGCAGTGCGGGAGAGGGGATCGCACACGGGCCGGATGCGCAGCGGGACTTGAGTGGTGGCCCGATGGCGGGCCGCCGCCGGGCAAGGAGGGCCGCATGACCGTACGGCGAGTAATGGGTATCGAGACCGAGTACGGAATCTCCGTGCCCGGTCACCCCAACGCCAATGCCATGCTCACCTCGTCCCAGGTCGTCAATGCCTACGCGGCGGCGATGCACCGGGCGCGCCGCGCCCGCTGGGACTTCGAGGAGGAGAACCCGCTGCGGGACGCCCGCGGCTTCGACCTGGCGCGTGAGGCAGCCGACGCCAGCCAGCTCACCGACGAGGACATCGGCCTCGCCAACGTGATCCTCACCAACGGCGCACGGCTCTACGTGGACCACGCCCACCCCGAGTACAGCTCCCCCGAGGTCACCAACCCCTGGGACGCGGTGCTGTGGGACAAGGCGGGCGAGCGCATCATGGCCGAGGCCGCTGTGCGGGCCGCCGAGGTGCCGGGCACCCAGCCCATCCACCTCTACAAGAACAACACCGACAACAAGGGCGCCTCCTACGGGACGCACGAGAACTATCTGATGAAGCGGGAGACCCCCTTCTCGGACATCGTGCGCCACCTGACGCCGTTCTTCGTCTCCCGGCAGGTCGTGTGCGGCGCCGGGCGCGTGGGACTGGGCCAGGACGGCAGCGAACACGGCTTCCAGCTCAGCCAGCGTGCCGACTATTTCGAGGTCGAGGTCGGCCTGGAGACCACGCTGAAGCGGCCCATCATCAACACCCGCGACGAGCCGCACGCGGACGCGGAGAAGTACCGCAGGCTGCACGTGATCATCGGGGACGCCAACCTCTCCGAGGTCTCCACGTACCTCAAACTGGGCACGACGTCGCTGGTCCTCTCCATGATCGAGGACGGCTTCATCGCCGTCGACCTCGCCGTCGACCAGCCCGTCAGGACCCTCCACCAGGTCTCCCACGACCCCACGCTCGGCAGGCTGATCACGCTGCGCAGCGGGCGCACGCTCACCGGTGTACAGCTCCAGATGGAGTACTGCGAGCTGGCCCGCAAGTACGTGGAGGAGCGCTGGGGCGCGGATGTGGACGATCAGACCAAGGACGTCCTCACCCGATGGGAGGACGTGCTGAACCGGCTGGAACACGATCCGATGAGCCTCAGCGGGGAGCTGGACTGGGTCGCCAAGCGGGAGCTGATGGAGGGCTACCGCCGCCGTGACCAGGTCGAATGGGATGCCCCCCGGCTCCACCTCGTCGATCTCCAGTACGCGGACGTACGCCCCGACAAGGGCCTCTACAACCGTCTCGCGGCACGCGGCAAGATGCAGCGCCTGCTGGACGAGCAGGACGTCGAGCGGGCCGCGTCCAAGCCGCCGGAGGACACCCGCGCCTACTTCCGCGGACGCTGCCTGGAGCAGTACGCGGACGACGTGGCCGCCGCCTCCTGGGACTCGGTCATCTTCGACCTGCCGGGCCGTGACTCCCTGCAACGGGTCCCCACCCTGGAGCCGCTGCGCGGCACCCGCAACCACGTCAAGGAGCTCCTGGACCGCTGCCGCACGGCCGAGGACCTGGTGAAGGTGCTGTCCGGGGGCTGAGAAACGGTAGATGTTGGCCGATCCGGGAATCATCGAGGTGGCTTCCGGGCGTTATGGCAAGTGAAGGGCCGATGTCAGTCCCTGCTTGTAGGGTCTGATCTTGTACGTCTCGCGTACACACCGAACCGAGCGGGGTGAGGGAAATGGCGACCAAGGACACCGGCGGACAGCAGAAGGCGACGCGCCAGACCGAGGAGACCGAGGAGGAAGCGCAGGACGCGCAGGTCTCCGAGGACCTCAAGGAGCGCCAGGAGGCGCTCTCGGACGACGTGGACTCCGTGCTCGACGAGATCGATGACGTCCTGGAGGAGAACGCCGAGGACTTCGTGCGGTCGTTCGTCCAGAAGGGCGGAGAGTAAGGCGAGTGACCCCCGTCCTGCGTCCCCGTGAACGGGGGCGCAGGACGGATGACATTCGCGGTCCCGGGTAAGGTCCGGGCAGTATTCCAAGATCTCTTCTTCACGAACTCGTGGAAGGAAACGCGTGGAAGCCAACACACGTGACACAGGGCGTCTGCCGGCAGCCTTCCTGACGCCGGGCTCGTCGTCTTTCATGGACTTCCTGTCCTCGCACGCGCCGGACCAGTTGCCGCACAACCGGCCGCTGCCCCGCGTGGAGGGGGCTGTGCAGGCACCGCACGGCACCACGATCGTCGCGGCGACCTTCTCCGGCGGCGTGGTGCTCGCGGGTGACCGCAGGGCCACGATGGGCAACGTCATCGCGCAGCGCGACATCGAGAAGGTCTTCCCCGCGGACGAGCACTCCGCGGTGGGCATCGCCGGCACGGCCGGGCTCGCGGTGGAGATGGTCAAGCTCTTCCAGCTGGAACTGGAGCACTTCGAGAAGGTGGAGGGCTCCCAGCTCTCCCTGGAGGGCAAGGCCAACCGGCTCTCCACGATGATCCGCGGCAACCTGGGCATGGCGCTCCAGGGCCTCGCCGTGGTCCCGCTCTTCGCGGGCTATGACGTGGACAGGCAGAAGGGCCGCATCTTCTCCTACGACGTGACGGGCGGGCGCTCCGAGGAGACGGGCTTCACGGCCGTCGGCTCCGGGTCCGTCTTCGCGCGCGGTTCGCTGAAGAAGCTGCACCGCGAGGACCTGACGGAGCAGCAGGTCGCCACGGTCGTGCTCCAGGCGCTCTATGACGCGGCGGACGACGATTCGGCGACGGGCGGCCCGGACCTCACCCGGCGGATCTATCCCATCGTCTCGGTCATCACCGAGGACGGCTATCGCAGGCTGGCCGAGGAGGAGATCTCCGAGCTGGCCCTGGCCGTGCACGAGGGCAGGCTCCAGTCGCCCAACGGGCCGCAGGCCCCGCTCTCCTAGGTTCCAGGCTCACCCACTGGGCCGTGGGCCCTTACGCACGCACAGGACAGGAAGGGACGGATAGCCGGTGTCGACGCCGTTCTATGTCTCACCCCAGCAGGCCATGGCCGATCGCGCGGAGTATGCCCGCAAGGGCATCGCGCGCGGTCGCAGCGTGGTCGTGTTGCAGTACGCCGACGGCATCGTGTTCGTTGCCGAGAATCCCTCGCGCGCGCTGCACAAGGTCAGCGAGATCTATGACCGCATCGCCTTCGCCGCCGTCGGCAAGTACAACGAGTTCGAGAATCTGCGCATCGGCGGCGTCCGGTACGCGGATCTGCGGGGCTACACCTATGACCGCGACGACGTCACGGCCCGTGGTCTCGCCAACGTCTACGCACAGACGCTGGGCACCATCTTCTCCAGCAACGCGGAGAAGCCCTATGAGGTCGAGCTGATCGTGGCCGAGGTCGGCCCGTCGCCCGAGGACGACCAGATCTACCGCCTGCCGCACGACGGCTCGATCGTGGACGAGCACGGCTCGGTCGCGGTCGGCGGCAATTCCGAGACGATCGGCAACCACCTCAACGAGCGCCACCGCGACGACATGTCGCTGAGCGAGGCGCTGAAGCTGGCGGTCGAGGCCCTGGCCCGCGACAACAACGGCGGGGAACGGGACCTGACGGCCGAGCAGCTCGAGGTCGCGGTGCTGGACCGCAGCCGCCCGCAGCAGCGCAAGTTCAAGCGCGTCCTGGGCAGCCGCCTCTCGCAGCTCCTGGAGGAGAACGGCTCCGACGCCGCCGATTCGGCCGACGGAGACGGCGACTCCGAGTCCGGCTCGGACTCCGGTTCGTCCTCGGACTCCGACTCCGGCCCGCACAAGCCGAAGGGCAAGCCGTCGGCCGACGAGAAGTAGGCCCCACGGCCACCCCGCACCACCCCTGACAACGGTCCCCGCCAGGCAACGGCCCCGGCGGGGACCGGGTCGTTCCCGGGGGGTGGGAGGGAGAGCGGGAGCAGGGCCTGTGCGCTCCGCTGTGCCGGGTCCGGGGCCCGTCCGGGGCCCGGATGTGTTCCGGGCCCCGGACGGGCCGTCTCGTGGCGCTTCACGGCCCCGCCGTGGCGTCCCGTACTCCTCTACGGCGCCCGGGTACGCCACTGATGGGCCGGTGGATCGTTGGTGCTGGTGACAACGGCGGTGACGGTGGCGATGGGGAAGCGGTGGTCCGGGGAATGGCGGAGAGAGCCGGGGGTTTCGGTGAGTCGCCGGAACTGCGTGCGGCGTACGGGGCGTGCGAGGGCGAGGTGCGGCAGTTCTACGCCGCGATGTGGGCGGCGATCACCGTGCTGCCCGCCGAGGTCCGGCCCGCCTTCTACGCGATCCACGGGTGGGCGGTGCGGACGGACCAGACCGCCGACGAAGGCGCACCCGAGGAGCGTGCGGCCCGGTTCTTCCGCTGGCGGTCCGACACCCTGGCCGAGCTGCGGTCCGGACACAGCGCACACCCCGTACGCCGCGCGCTGGTGGACACGGTGCACAGGTGGGATCTCGATGCGGCGTTGCTCGTGGAGCACCTCGACACGGTGTGGGCCGACTGCACGGCGGCCCCGGAATTCGAGACGTTCGCGGACCAGCGGCGCTATATGCGGGGCAGCACGGGCGCTCTGGCGGAGCTGTGGACGGCCCTGCTGGAGCCGTGCGGGCCTGAGGCCTTCCGGCTGGCATCGGTACTGGCCGAGGCGTGCCAGATGAGCGACTTGTTCGAGGATCTGCCGGACGATCTCGCGGCGGGCCGGTGCTATCTGCCGGGAGAAGACCTGCGACGGTTCGGTCTTGAGGCCGATGACCTGCGGCGCGGGGAGCCGCGGGAGGCGCTGGACGCGCTGGTGGAGGTCCAGCTCTCCCACTGGCGCGAGCTTCTGGACGAGGCCGTCCCGGTCGCCGCGATGGTGGGTGCGGAGTACCAGCCGTTCCTGCACACCCTGCTGCTGGGCGCGCAGATGCACTACGACGAGGTGACCCTGCTGCGGTCCCGGGTGCTGACGGAGGGAGTGGAGCCGCTGAGCGTGGACGGCGGTGCGCGCCGCCGTCCGGCCCGGCCCGTTCCGGGGCCGGTCCCCGGCCACCTCGCAGTGATCATGGACGGGAACCGGCGCTGGGCCAAGGTCCGCGGCCTGCCGGCGGACCAGGGCCACCGCGCGGGTATGCGCACGGCGATGCGGCTGGTCAACGCGGCACAGCGGCTGGGCATCCGGCACGTGAGCATCTACATGTTCTCCACGGAGAACTGGGGCCGCTCGCAGGAGGAGGTGACCGCGCTGTTCGACGCTTTCGCGGACTGGATCGCCCGTGGCGCCGAGTGGCTGCACGGGCTCGGTGTGAAGGTGCGCTGGTGCGGGCGCCGGGACCGGCTCGACGCGTCGCTCGCGTCCTCGATCGCGCTGCTGGAGAGCATGACGTCGCACAACGACGTGCTCACACTGACCATGTGCGTGGACTACGGCGGGCGGGAGGAACTGACCGCCGCTGCCCGTGGGCTGGCCGCCGAGGCGGTGGCGGGAACCCTGCGCCCCGAGGGCATCGGCCCCGCCGATCTGGCCCGGCACCTGTACGTGCCGGAACTGCCCGACGTCGACCTGCTGATCCGTACCTGTGAGCAGCGGATCAGCAACTTCCTGCCCTGGCATCTCGCCTACGCGGAGCTGGTGTTCGACCCCGCACTCTGGCCCGATTTCGACTTGGCCCGGCTGCGGGACGCCGTCGACGCCTACGCGGGCCGCGGGCGCCGCTTCGGCGGGAACGACAGCCTGCCCGGCCAGACCGGCCGCGCGGAGCCGGTCCGGGCCGGCTGAGCGGTCCGGACCGGCGGTGACTCACTTCTTCGGCGGGGTGTACACGCCCTCTCCGGCCGCGTGCGCCAGCACCGTGTCCTCAGAGAACGCGGGCGAGCCGAAAGCGAGGGTGAACTGACGCAGCAGCTCCTGCGTGGGCCGCAGCGGTACCTCCTCGATCCGGACCTTCATCGGCTTGCCCGGCGGCACGTTCTCCGTCGTCAGCCGGCCCTCGTCCAGACCGGGACGGAACACCGGGCCGTGCCCGACGTCAGCACCGTTGATCAGATACTTGCCCGTCGCCTGGCCGTCCTTGAGGACGCTCTCCAGATCGACCGCCTGGACTGTGACGCCTGGCGTGCGGAACGTGATCCCGCCGTCCAGCCTCCCGGTGCCGTGAGCCCTGCGCGGGTCCGCCAGGGAGGGGTCGCCCTCACCGGACCGCACGGGGAACCGGATCGCCCTGCCCCTGGTGTCCTTCACCGTCCGTGCCGGGGCCACCGGCTTCACCTCCGCCTGGTAGCGGTCCAGCAGCGCCTGGGTCTGCGGGGTCCAGCGGACCTCGGCCCAGGCGTCGGAGACCGTGCCCAGCCGGGTGGACGCGGCGGCGTCGGGGGCCGCGCCGGTGAAGGGGGCGAGTAGTGGCGTGGCCATGGCCGCGCTCAGAATCGAACGTCGTGTTGCGTTCATCGAACCGTCCTTTCGCGGACCGCAGGTCACGGCCCGAACGGTCAACGGCCCACTTCCGCTTCCGGCAGACCGGCACGGCGCAGAACCACTCGAAAGCAGGGCGCATCCGCACCAGCGCACGTCGGTCTTGCGCGGCGATCCGTTCCGCGCCCCGTCACGGGCCCGCCGCCCCGCACGGCGCCCCGCGAGGTTCAGCGCCCGGGCGCCGGGCCCGTCGAGCCGCGGGGGATCAGCGCGACGGGGAGCACGGCCGTGTCGGCTGGGCGCCCCTCCAGCACCGCCAGCAGCGCCCGCATGCCAGCGGCGCCCATCTCCTGCGCCGGCAGCCGTACCGTCGTCAGTTCGGGCTCGACCGCAGTGGCCAGCGCGAGGTCGTCGAAGCCGGTGACCGACACGTCCTCCGGCACGCGCAGGCCCAGCCGTCGTGCTGCCTTGCAGGCGCCGGCGGCCACCAGGTCGTCGTCGCAGATCAGCGCCGTCGGGCGGGGCTCGCGGGTAAGGGCCTCCGTGGCGGCGGCGAGCCCGTCGGTGACGCTGAGCCCTGTGGGACGGGTCCGTACGAGCACAGGCGCCTCGCCCCCGTGCCCCTCACCGAGCGCCTCGGCCAGCGCCCGCGCCCGTACGCCGAAGGTCCAGGAGCCCACGGCCGCCGCCAGGTGCGCGATGCGGCGGTGACCCAGGGCCGTCAGGTGGGCGACCGTCGCGCGCATGCCGTCCGCGATGGCCAGGTTGACGGTGGCGGCTGCCCGGCCGCCCTCCGGGTCGCTGTCCAGCATGACCAGCGGCAGCCCGTCGCCCCGTAGCCCCCCGTCGCGTAGCCCCTCGCCCCGCGGCCCTCCGCCCCGCAGCGCGGCCAGCGCCTCCGGGGCCATGGAGGAGGCGATGACGCCGTCCAGCGCGGCCCGCGCCGAGCCGAAGGGGTCGGGCGCGGGGCCGATGCCCTCGGGCGAGGGGTACAGCACCACCCCGAAGTCGTGCTCGGCGGCGACGGCCGCGGCCCCCGCGTGCACACGGGCGAAGAAGTCGCTGGTCAGCGCGGGGACGACGAGCAGCGCCGTGCGGGTGCCGCCGAGGCGGAGGCTGCGGGCCGCGAGGTTGGGGCGGTAGCCCAGCGTCCGGGCCGCCGCACGTACCGCCTCGGCGGTTCGCGGCGAGACCCTGCCCTCCCACTTGTCGCCCAGCACGAGCGAGACCGTGGCCTGCGAGACCCCCGCGCTGCGGGCGACGTCGCGGCTGGTGGGACGGGGCGGCCTGCCGTCGCGCGGCTGCGCCGCGTCCTCGTCCCGCCGGGTGCTGGTCACGCTGGGCTCCTCTCCCCCGGGGCCCCAGGGCCTCGGGAATCCCCGGGAACGGGGTGGACCCCGGATCAGCGACATGGTACGTATGACCACGCAGGTTATACGTACAACTCACGCGACCCCCGGTCACCGGGCGGAGAGGAGCCGACCGATGGCGACGGGCTATGCCGAGTTGCTGCGGGCCAGACACGCCATGCGGCTGCTCGCGGGGACGCTCGTCGGGAGGCTGCCGAACGCCACCGGACCGCTGGCGATCGTGCTCTTCACGCGCGCGGAGGGCGGCAGTTACACCCTCGCGGGCGTCCTCTCGGCGGTCTACGGCGTCGCCACGGCCGTCGGACAGCCCCTGCTGGGGCGGCTCGTCGATCTGTACGGGCAGCCCCGGGTGATGCTCCCGGCTGCCGCGCTCTCCGCGCTCGGCATGGGCCTGTTCGCGCTCCTGGGCACCGACCCCGTCGCGCTCGCCGCCGCAGCCGTGCTCGTCGCCGGGCTGTTCACGCCCCCGCTGGAGGGCGGGCTGCGCGCGCTGTGGCCGAGCGTGCTCAAGCGGGATGACCGCGTCCACTCCGCCTACGCGCTGGACGCGGTGGCCCAGGAGGTGATGTTCGCGCTCGGGCCGCTGCTGGTGACCCTGCTGGTGGCCTTCTGGAACGAGGCAGCCGCCCTTCTGGTCATCAACGTCCTCGGCGTGCTCGGCGCCCTCTCCGTCGTGGTCTCGCCGCCCTCGCGGGCCTGGCGTTCCGCGCCGCGCGAGGCGCACTGGCTGGGGGCGCTGCGCTCGCGCGGGCTGCTGGCGCTGCTCGGCTCGTTCTTCTTCGTCGGCGCCGCGCTCGGCTCCATCGCCGTCGCCGCCGTCAGCTACGCGGACGGCCACGGCGACAGCCTCATCTCCAGCTATCTGCTGTCCGCGCTGGGCTTCGGCGCGCTGGTCGGCGGTGTGGTGTACGGGGCACGGCAGTGGGCGGGGCAGCCCGAACGGCGGCTGCGGTGGCTCTCCCTGGCCCTCGCGCTGGGCTATCTGCCGCTCGCGCTGGTGCCGGGGGTGGCCGCGATGACGCTGCTGGCGGGTGTCGCCGGTGTCTTCCTGGCGCCCGCGCTCGCCTGTGCCTTCGTGGTCGTGGACCGGCACGCACCCTCGGGGACCGTGACGGAGGCGTTCTCCTGGCTGGTGACCACCTTCGGTGTCGGCGCCGCCGCCGGTACCGGTGTGGTGGGTCCCGTCATCGAGTGGGGAGGTGCCTCGGCGGGCTTCGGCGTCGCGGGGGCCGGAGGGGTCGCGGCGCTGCTCGTGCTGCTGCTGACACGGGGCGCGCTCGAAGCTCCCACCGCAGGTCCTGGCGGTGCGTCAGTCCGGGTGGCCAGGTCGGAAAATGATCGGAACGGTGCCGCCGAACCCGGTTTCAGAACAGGCCATCAGGCGTAATGTTCACTCATGGACCGCCGAATCTTCGGGCTGGAGAACGAGTACGGCGTCACATGCACGTTCCGGGGACAGCGGCGGCTGTCCCCTGACGAAGTGGCGCGGTACCTCTTCCGCCGTGTCGTGTCATGGGGCCGCAGCAGCAATGTCTTCCTGCGGAATGGCGCACGCCTCTACCTGGACGTGGGCTCGCACCCGGAGTACGCGACTCCCGAGTGCGACAACGTGACCGAGCTGGTCACCCACGACAAGGCGGGCGAGCGCATCCTTGAGGGCCTCCTCGTCGACGCCGAACGCCGCCTGCACGAGGAAGGAATCGCGGGCGACGTCTATCTCTTCAAGAACAACACCGACTCGGCGGGCAACTCCTACGGCTGCCACGAGAACTATCTCGTGGCCCGGCACGGGGAGTTCTCGCGCCTCGCGGACGTACTGATCCCCTTCCTCGTCACCCGCCAGCTCATGTGCGGTGCGGGCAAGGTGCTCCAGACGCCCCGGGGTGCCGTCTACTGCGTCAGCCAGCGTGCCGAGCACATCTGGGAGGGCGTCTCCTCGGCGACGACCCGCTCCCGGCCCATCATCAACACCAGGGACGAGCCGCACGCCGACGCCGAGCGGTACCGGCGGCTGCACGTCATCGTCGGCGACTCCAACATGTCCGAGACCACCATGCTGCTGAAGGTCGGCGCCACCGACCTCGTCCTGCGCATGATCGAGGCGGGCACCGTGATGCGCGATCTGACGCTGGAGAACCCGATCCGGGCCATCCGCGAGGTCAGCCACGACATCACGGGGCAGCGCAAGGTGCGGCTGGCCAGCGGGCGCGAGGCGTCCGCGCTGGAGGTCCAGCAGGAGTACTACGAGAAGGCGCTGGACTTCTGCGAGCGGCGCGGCATCCGCACGGGCCGGGTCGAGCAGGTGCTGGAGCTGTGGGGCCGCACCCTGGAGGCCATCCGCAGCCAGGAGCTGGACAAGGTCAACACCGAGATCGACTGGGTGATGAAGTACCAGCTCATCGAGCGGTACCGCGCCAAGAACAACATCACGATGTCGCACCCGCGCATCGCCCAGATAGACCTGGCGTACCACGACATCCACCGGCGTCGTGGCCTCTACTACCTGCTGGAGCGGAAGGGGCAGGCCGCCCGCATCTGCAACGACCTCAAGATCTTCGAGGGCAAGTCCGTGCCGCCGCAGACCACGCGTGCGCGGCTGCGCGGCGACTTCATCCGGCGCGCCCAGGAACAGCGGCGGGACTTCACCGTCGACTGGGTGCACCTCAAGCTGAACGACCAGGCGCAGCGCACCGTGCTGTGCAAGGACCCCTTCCGCTCCGTCGATGAACGGGTGGAGAAACTGATCGCCGGAATGTGACCGGCGCCGGAATGTGACCGGATTTCTCCGGAGCGTGCGCTTGACCGTACGGAACCACGCGTGTGCGCCGGGAGAAGTCACCGTGTCGTGGGTGGCGGGGGTGCCCGGGCGTAGTCGTAGGGTTGGCTCGACCGCCCGGACACCCCTACACCGCGAGTTGGACACATGCTGCTAACAACCGGGGGAACGACTCCCCGTCTTTCCAAGAAGTTCGCGCGCCGCGCCGCCGCCGCGCTGGTCGTCCCCATGCTGATCGCCTCCGCCGCGGCCTGCGGCAGCGAGGACGCGTCCGACTCCAAGGGCGGCGCTCCCGCCGTCACCGGCGACGCGGGCAAGAAGCCCAAGGTCGCCAAGGGCGAGGGCGACCCGCCGAAGGACCTTCAGGTCAAGGTCCTCAAGGAGGGCAACGGCGAGAAGGTCAAGAAGGGCGACGCGCTCAACGCGGACTACCTCGGCCAGCTCTGGAACGGCAAGGAATTCGACAGCAGCTGGAAGCGCGGTCAGCCGGCCACCTTCGAGATCGGCACTGGCAAGGTCATCAAGGGCTGGGACGAGGCCCTGGTGGGCAAGAAGCTCGGCAGCCGTGTCGAGATCGTCGTGCCCCCGGACAAGGGCTACGGCAAGCAGGGCCAGCCGCCCCAGATTCCCAAGAACTCGACGCTGGTCTTCGTCGTCGACCTGAAGAAGATCATGCCGAGCCAGATCGACGGCAAGGCCAGCGACGCCGAGCACAACTCGGAGCTGCCCAAGGTCAGCAGCAAGGTCGAGAAGGGCAAGGCCCCGTCCGTCGAGATGCCCGACGGCAAGGAAGAGGCGCCCGACAAGATCGTGAGCGAGACCGTGGTCGAGGGCGACGGCAAGACCGTCGACGCGAAGAGCACCGTCCTCGCGCACTTCACCGCCAAGCTGTGGAAGGGCGGCAAGCAGCTCGACGACACCTGGCAGCAGGGCGGCCCGCAGGAGATCCCGGTCTCCCAGATCCCCGGCTGGAAGGACGGCCTCAAGGGCGCCAAGGCAGGCAGCCGCGTGGTGATCTCGGTCCCGAAGGACGAGTTCCCCAAGGAGCAGCAGAAGCAGTTCAAGTCCGGCGTCGTCTTCTCCGTGGACGTGCTCAACGTCAGCTAGCGCCCGGCAGGAGAGTCCGGCGGGTCCGTCAGGCCGTCAGGGGTGAGGGGGGCGCGGCGCGCCCCCCTCACCCACCTTTCCTCCGCCTCGCCGGAGCGCTTCCAGGCTGGTCGCGCGCGGTGCTCCCGCGCGTGGCAGACTGGCGCAGTTGTCCGAAAGATACGTTCGTAGGAGCCATTCGTGAGCATCGACAAGCCCGAGGTCGACTTCCCCGAGGGCGAGCCGCCGGCAGACCTGGAGATCGTCGAGATCTGGGAGGGCGACGGGCCGGAGGCCAAGGCGGGCGACAATGTCGCCGTCCACTACGTCGGCGTCTCCTTCTCCTCCGGCGAGGAGTTCGACGCAAGCTGGAACCGCGGCAAGCCGCTCCAGTTCCAGCTCGGCGCCGGACAGGTCATTCCCGGCTGGGACAAGGGCGTGCAGGGCATGAAGGTCGGCGGGCGCCGCCGGCTGACCATCCCGGCCCACCTCGCCTACGGCGAGCGCGGCGCGGGCGGGGGCCGGATTCAGCCGAACGAGACGCTGATCTTCGTTTGCGACCTGGTCTCCGTCTGAGCGACGGCCGGTACACGTCCGAGGGCCCCGCGGCTGCCGCGGGGCCCTCGGTCCGTTCCGGGGCGGTCTGTTCCGGGGCGGGGAGGGGCGCCGGGCCCTTCCCGCGCTCTCCCGGGCACCCCTCCGCACCGGCGCTCTCCCCGGCTGTACCCTTCGCTTTTGCCGGGCGTTGCCGGAGCGGTACGGTCAACTGCCGAGAGCAGCATGAGAGAGGGCAAGAGGGATCCCATGGCGATTGCCAAGGCCGAGCGGCTGATGAACCTCGCGCTGTGCCTCCTGGGAGCCCCGCGCCCGCTCACCAAGCGTGAACTGCGCGATTCCATCGAGGCGTACATCGAAGCGGGCGGCGACGACTCCTTCAACCGGATGTTCGAGCGCGACAAGGACGACCTGCGCGAGCTGGGCCTCGTCATCGACACCGTGGAGAACCTGGACGGCGAGACCGGCTACGTCGCCCGGCGCGACAGCAACCGCCTCCCTCCCGTCACGCTCGACGCCGAGGAGGCCACGGCGCTCAACCTCGCGGCCCGCGTCTGGCAGCAGGCCAGGCTCGCCGGGGCAGCGAGCGGGGCGCTCCAGAAGCTGCGCGCGGCCGGAGGCATGCCGCAGCAGCCGGAGGGCACGGAGGGCGATTCCGGCGCGAGCGGTGCGGACGGTACGGGCGCCGCCGGCGGTGCGGGCGGCGCGTCCGCGGGCCAGGCGGCGCAGCCGCACAGCACCCTGGAGCCCCATATCCCGGCCCGCGAGGCCGCTTTCGAGCCGCTGATGCTCGCGTGCCGCGACCGCCGTCCCGTCGTCTTCGACTACCGCAAGTCCAACGCGGCGCACCCCGAGCGCCGTCAGGTCGAGCCGTGGACGCTGGAGTGCTGGCGCGGGCACTGGTACCTCGCGGGCTACGACCGGGACCGGCAGGCCGAGCGCGTCTTCCGGATCTCCCGCATCACCGGTTCCGTCCGGTCCCGCGCCGGTGCCTTTACGGCGCCCGTGCCCGACCAGGTCACCGTCCGTGAGACCGTCGAGCGGTTCGCGGGCGAGAGCGCCTCGCGCAGCGCCCGTATCCGCCTGCGGTCCGGTTCCGGATACCCGCTGCGGGCCCGTGCGACAGAGGCGCGGGAACTGGGCGGCGAGTGGACGGGCTGGGAGGAGCTGGAGGTGCCCTACGGGCACGGTCTGGACGCCTGGCTCGTCGAATTCGGCGCCGATGTGATCGTGCTGGAGCCCGCTGAGCTGCGGGCCGACGTGCTGGACCGGCTGCGCGCCGTGGCCAAGGGCTGAGGGGAAGACGTACGGCATGGCATCGAACGCCATCGACCAGACACGCCGGATGCTGTCCCTGGTCACCTATCTGCGCGACCGGCCGGGGGCCCGCGTCGAGGACGTGGCCCGCGCCTTCGGCATCAGCACGGACGAGCTGATCTCGGACCTCAATGTGCTGCCGATGTGCGGCACCAGCTTCCGGGGCGGCGATCTGCTGGAGATCGACACCGACGGCGAGCGGATCTGGTGGCGCAACGCGGAGGCGCTGGGCAGCGACACGGCCCAGCCGCTGCGGCTGGCCGCCGACGAGGCCACGGCCCTGCTGGTCGCCGCGCGCGCCGTGGCGACCCTGCCGGGGCTGCGCGAGAGCGACAGGGACGCGCTGCGCCGGGCCACCGCGAAGCTGGAGGAGGCGGCGGGCGAGAGCGCCGGTGCCAGCTCCCGGCTCTCGGTGACCTTCGAGTCGGAGGGCGGGGTCTTCGCGGCCGTCGACCGCGCGCTCGCCGAGCGCCGGAGGCTCTGGATCCGCTACTACTCACCGGCGCGCGACGAGCTGACCTCGCGCGAGATCGACCCGATCCGGCTGTTCGCCGTGGGCCACACCTACGTCGAGGCGTGGTGCCGCCTCTCCGAGGCGCGACGCACCTTCCGGCTCGACCGCGTCGCGGAGATCCAGTTGCTGGACGAGACCGCCGATCCGCCGCCCATGGAGCTGCGCGATCTGAGCGAGGGCCTGGTCCAGCCCGCGGCCGAGGACCCCGAGGTCGTGGTGGAGGTCGGTCCCGGCGGGCGCTGGGTCGCGGAGTACTACCCGCACGACAGCGCCGAGGAACTGCCCGACGGCGGGCTGCGGATCACGCTCCGTACGCCCGACCCCGCCTCGCTGCGGCGGCTCGCCCTGCGGCTCGGGCGCGACGGGCGCATCACCGAGCCCGCCGAACTGGCGGCCAGCGCCCGCGAGGCGGCCCGGCTGGCGCTGGCGGCGTACGGGGAGTGATCCCGGCCACCCGTGGGGTGCGCCGCGCGAGTGATACGGCCCACTCGGGTGACGGGGGCGCGTCGCGGGCGTGGCGCGTTCCGTGCACCCGGGCGGGTGGGCGCCGTGACCCTCGGGTTCCGCTTGGCCGATAGGCTTCCCGCATGCTCTGGCCCATGTTCTTTCTCGCGCTCGCCTTCTGCGGAATCGCCGTGCTCGGCGTGCTGGCCGTCCGGGTCGGGCTGGAGGTGAGGCGCTTCTCCCGTGCCGTCGGGGACAGCGCGGAGCGGATCACGCTGGCCGCCGAGGACCTGGAGCGCGCGGCGCTTCCGCTGGCCGGGCGCGCCTCGCGCGCGACCGTACGCCCTGCTCCGACGACCCGTGCGGATTCCGCCGATCGTTGACGGCGCTCTCCAGTCTCGTACGGACGACCGGTACGCTGCTGTATGCGGCGTCTGTGATACGTGGTGGCGGTAATCAGGAGTACGCACGGGCATTGCCCCGCGTTCACTCCCCAGGGTTACGATCGCTGTCAGCACGACAGCATGACGCAGCCAGTCCGAATTCATACGGCAGGCACGGAAACACGCCGCCCCGGCGAGAAGGTAGTGGCACATGATCGCAGGTCTGAAGCCCATGGAGATCGTTCTGATCCTCCTGGTCATCCTGCTGCTGTTCGGCGCCAAGAAGCTCCCGGACATGGCCCGTTCGCTGGGCAAGTCGGCCCGCATCCTCAAGAGCGAGGCCAAGCAGATGAAGAAGGAGGGCGCGAGCGAGGACACCGAGGCGGGCAAGTCCACCGACGCCGAGCAGTCCGCGCCCCGGACCATCCAGGCGGCACCGGGCGATGTCTCGACGTCGCGTCCCGTGAGCGAGCCGGCCGCGCAGCAGCAGTCGAAGCAGAGCTGACGGCAGCCGAAGCGGAGCCGATCGACGGCCGGTCCGAGAACCGGCATGTGACCGGGTGAATGCCTCCTTCAAGGCTTCCCCGGCATCTTCTGGTAATTCCGACACTTCTGACAACGAGGACACGGGTTGCTCAAGTCCGCCCGCACAGAGGGTAAGCAGCAGAAGGACCCCGAGGGGCGGATGCCGCTCGCGGAGCACCTGCGGGAGTTGCGCAACCGTCTGATGAAGTCGGTGCTGGCGATTCTCGTCGTCTGCGTTGTCGCGATGATCTACTACAAGCAGATCGCCGACTTCCTCACCGACCCGGTCCGTGACTCCGTCGGCTGCACCAAGGGCTTCGGCCAGGCGGCCCAGGACGGCGAGACCTGCGCCGAGATCACGATCAACGGTCTGATCGCGCCCTTCACCATCATGCTGAAGGTGGCGCTGACCGCCGGTGTCGTCGTGGCCTCCCCGGTCTGGCTCTACCAACTGTGGGCGTTCCTCGCGCCCGGTCTGCACAGCCACGAGAAGAAGTACGCGCGCAGCTTCGTCGGCGCGGGCGTGCCGCTCTTCCTCGGCGGCGCCTACCTCGCGTATCTGGTCCTCCCCGCCGCCGCCAAGGCGCTGCTCGACTTCAGCCCCGACGGCACAGGCAACCTGATCCCGCTGGACGACTTCCTCGACATCGTCACCCGGCTCGTCGTCGTCTTCGGGCTCGCCTTCGAGCTGCCCCTGCTGCTCGTCCTGCTCAACCTCGGCGGCATCCTCAAGGGCAAGCAGCTTCTCGGCTGGTGGCGGGTCATGGTGCTCTGCATCACGATCTTCTCGGCCATCGCCACGCCCACAGGCGACCCGCTGACCATGGGCGCGCTCGCCGCTCCCATCGTGCTCCTCTACTTCGGCGCCGTCGGCGTCTGCCTCTTCAACGACCGCCGCCGCGCGAAGAGCGACCCCTACGCGGGACTGGACGACGACGAGGCGTCCGAGCTGGACATCCCCGAGGCGATCGGCACCTCCGAGTCCGTGCCGTCCCCGCGCGCGCTGCCCGAGGGCGAGAACGGCTCAGGCAACGGTGACGGACGCCAGGGCCCGAGCGGCCGGAACGGTTTCGACGACGCGACCTGATCCGGTACCGTCCGCGCGTGACCAGCGAGATCACCCTCTTCGTCAACCCGACGGCAGGCCGCGGACGCGGCGCCCACGCGGCACAGCCCGCCGCGCACGCACTGCGGGAAGCGGGTTTCGCGGTACGCACCGTGGTCGGAAGCGAAGCGCCTGACGCACTCGCCCGCGCCCGCGAGGCCGTCGCAGGCGGCACCGGAGCTCTCATAGCCGTCGGCGGCGACGGCATGGTCTCCCTCGCGCTCCAGGCCGTCGCCGGTACGGGCACCCCGCTCGGTGTTGTCGCCGTCGGCACGGGCAACGACTTCGCGCGCGCGAGCGGGCTCCCCGTGCGGGCCCCAGCCGAGGCGGGCCGCGTGATCGCCCGCGCGCTCAAGGGAGGCTGCGGCCGGGAGATCGACCTGGCCCGCGTCACCCGCGTCCCCGCTTTCCCCGGCCCGCGCGGCGCGGGCGACACGCCGGGGCCCGAGACCGGTCCGGCCGACCCAGCCGGCCCGGAAGCGGACGGTCCGGAATCCGTCGGCACGCCGCAGGACCCCCTCGCGGGCGCAGGGGAGCGACGGCACTGGTTCGGCACCGTCCTCGCCTCCGGCTTCGACTCGCGCGTCAACGACCGCGGCAACCGGATGCGCCACCCGGCCGGACGGCTCAAGTACGACCTGGCCATGCTCGCCGAGCTGGCCGCCCTGCGCACCGTCCCGTACCGCCTCACCCTCGACGACGGCGAGGGCGGCGAGGCCAGGCGGATCGTGGAGACCGAGGCCGTCCTGGTGGCCGTCGGCAACGGCTCCTCGTACGGCGGCGGCATGCGCATCTGCGCCGACGCGTCGATGACGGACGGGCTCCTGGACGTGACGGTCGTCGGCGCCTGCTCCCGCACCACGCTGCTGCGGGTCTTCCCCCGCGTCTACAAGGGCACCCACCTAGGGGGTGTCGTCAACGTCCCGTCTGGGCCGCGGCGTCTGGCACGCACACTCGCGACGTTGTCGGTCGTCAGCGCAGCCCGCTGCGCTTTCCTCCCTCCGCCTTGCGATTGCACGCACCAGACGCCGTGGCCCCCGGCCTGGCGGCCGGACGACGCTACGTTGACGACACCCCCTAGCCATCCGGCCGTCACCGTCCACCGGGTGCGCGCGGTGACGGTGGAGGCGCGCGACGTGACCGCGTACGCGGACGGGGAGCCGCTGGGCGCGCTGCCGCTGAGGGCCGAGGCGGTGCCCGGAGCCGTGCGTCTCCTCATGGGCGATTAAAGATCGTGATCTGTGTCAGAGGTGGCCGGTAGTCTCGTAGACACGATGACCGAGGACCTGTCCCCAGCAGAGCGATACACCGAGGCTCGGAGGCGCGCAGCCGAGCAGGCCACCGCTCTCGCCCCCTTCCGTGACCTGTACGACTTCGATCTCGACGCGTTCCAGGTCGAAGCGTGCCAAGCCCTCGAAGCCGGAAAGGGAGTGCTGGTCGCGGCGCCGACCGGCTCCGGCAAGACGATCGTCGGCGAGTTCGCCGTCCATCTGGCCCTGACGCAGGGCCGCAAGTGCTTCTACACCACCCCCATCAAGGCGCTGTCCAACCAGAAGTACAACGACCTGGCCAAGCGCTACGGCGCGGACAGGGTCGGCCTGCTGACGGGCGACAACAGCGTGAACTCGGACGCCCCGATCGTCGTCATGACGACCGAAGTGCTGCGGAACATGCTCTACGCCGGTTCGCAGGCCCTCGTCGGCCTGGGCTATGTGGTCATGGACGAGGTGCACTATCTCTCCGACCGCTTCCGTGGTGCCGTCTGGGAAGAGGTGATCATCCACCTTCCCGAGTCGGTCACCCTGATCTCGCTGTCGGCCACCGTCTCGAACGCGGAGGAGTTCGGCGACTGGCTGGACACCGTACGCGGCCACACCGAGGTGATCGTCTCCGAGCACCGGCCCGTGCCGCTGTGGCAGCACGTGCTCGCCGGGCGGCGGATGTACGACCTCTTCGAGGAGAAGGGGGACAAGCGGGAGGTCAATCCGGACCTGGTGCGGATGGCCAGGATGGAGAACAGCCGCGTCGGGCCGCGCGAGCGGCAGCGGGGCCGCCCCAAGCGGGAGGCGGACCGCGAGCGCGAGCGGCGGCAGCGCTCCCGCGTCTGGACGCCCAGCCGCGCCGAGGTCATCGACCGCCTGGACTCCGAGGGCCTGCTGCCCGCCATCACCTTCATCTTCAGCCGCGCCGGCTGCGAGGCGGCCGTCCAGCAGTGCCTCTACGCCGGACTGCGGCTCAACGACCAGGCGGCCCGCACCCGCGTGCGCGAGATCGTCGAGCAGCGCACCGCCGACATCCCGGACGAGGATCTGCACGTCCTGGGCTATTTCGAGTGGCTGGAGGGCCTGGAGCGGGGCATCGCGGCGCACCACGCGGGCATGCTGCCGACGTTCAAGGAGGTCGTCGAGGAGCTGTTCGTGCGCGGCCTGGTCAAGGCCGTCTTCGCGACCGAGACGCTGGCGCTGGGCATCAACATGCCTGCCCGCTCCGTGGTCCTGGAGAAGCTGGTCAAGTGGAACGGCGAGCAGCACGCCGACATCACCCCGGGCGAGTTCACCCAGCTCACGGGCCGCGCCGGGCGCCGCGGCATCGACATCGAGGGGCACGCCGTCGTCCTGTGGCAGCGCGGCATGGACCCGGGCGCGCTGGCGGGTCTCGCGGGCACGCGGACGTATCCGCTGCGCTCCTCCTTCAAGCCGTCGTACAACATGGCCGTCAATCTCGTCGGCCAGTTCGGGCGGCACCGCTCGCGGGAGCTGCTGGAGACCTCGTTCGCGCAGTTCCAGGCGGACCGCTCCGTCGTGGGCATCTCGCGCCAGGTGCAGAAGAACGAGGAGGGTCTGGAGGGCTATCGCGGCTCGATGACCTGCCACCTGGGCGATTTCGAGGAGTACGCGCGGCTGCGCCGTCAGCTCAAGGACCGCGAGACGGAGCTGGCCAAGCAGGGCGCCGTGCAGCGCAGGGCCCAGGCGTCCGCCTCGCTGGAGAAGCTGAAGCCGGGCGACGTCATCCATGTGCCCACGGGCAAGTTCGCCGGGCTGGCCCTGGTCCTCGATCCGGGCACCTCCGGGGGGCGCAGCCCGAGCCACCGGCAGGGCTGGGACCCGTATCAGGACGGCCCGCGTCCGCTCGTGCTCACCGCGCAGCGGCAGGTCAAGCGGCTGGGCTCGGTCGATTTCCCGGTGCCCGTGGAGGCGCTGGACCGGATGCGGATCCCCAAGTCCTTCAACCCCCGCAGCCCGCAGTCGCGCCGTGATCTGGCCTCGGCGCTGCGCACGAAGGCGGGCCACCACGAGCCGGCGCGCCACCGCAAGCAGCGCTCCGAGGCGGCCGACGACAGCGAGATCACACGGCTGCGCACCGAGCTGCGGCAGCACCCCTGCCACGGCTGCGACGAGCGCGAGGACCACGCGCGCTGGGCCGAGCGCTATCACCGGCTCAAGCGGGACACCCGTCAACTGGAGCGCAAGATCGAGGGGCGCACGAACACCATCGCGCGCACCTTCGACCGCGTCTGCGGCGTGCTGACGGACCTCGGCTATCTGCGCGGTGACGAGGTGACCGAGGACGGCCGCCGTCTCGCCAGGCTCTACGGCGAGCTGGACCTGCTGGCCTCCGAGTGCCTGCGCGACGGTGTCTGGGAGGGCCTGCCGCCCGCCGAGCTGGCCGCCTGCGCCTCCGCGCTGGTCTACGAGGCGCGTTCCAACGACGACGCGCTGCCGCCCAAGCTGCCGGGCGGCCGTGCCAAGACCGCGCTGGACGAGATGGTCCGCATCTGGGGCCGTCTCGACGCGCTGGAGGAGGAGCACCGCATCCAGCAGACCGAGGGCGTGGGCCAGCGCGAGCCGGATCTCGGCTTCGCCTGGGCCGCCTACCGCTGGGCCGAGGGCCACGGCCTGGACGCGGTCCTGCGGGACGCGGACATGCCGGCCGGTGACTTCGTGCGCTGGTGCAAGCAGTGCCTCGACGTGCTGGGGCAGATCGCGGCGGCGGCCCCGGAGGGCGGCACGGTCGCGAAGAACGCCCGCCGTGCCACCGACGCGATGCTGCGCGGCGTCGTCGCCTACTCCAGCGTGGGCTGAGCCTGCTGAGCTGCGGGCCCGGCGTGTGCCGTCGGGTCGTGCGCCGTCTGGCTGTGGCTGTGGCTGTGGTGTGCCGCGTCCCCGTTCCGCTCCGGCGGCGCGGGGACGCGGCGCTTCATGTTCCGTAGCGGCAGGAAGACGGCGAGTCTTCACCGACGAGATCCCGACCAGGTGCGAGGAGATCATGCGGGGCGTTGTGCACGAAGGTGAACGCGCAGCTGCGGGGGTTCAACGGCGAACGCGACCACGTCCACCTGCTCATCCACTACCCACCGCAGGTCGTGCCGTCGACGCTAGTCGGCCCGCTCAAGGGCGTCTCGGCGCACTACCTCCGCGAGGAGTTCCACGGCCACAACAAGCGGTAGCTGTGCGGCGATCACTTCTGGTCCCCCAGCCCAGAGGGGAACGCGGAGTTCAACTTGCCGCCCGGAGCGCGATGTTGACCAGGTGCGGGGGCGACGGCATGTTGAGCCCGTATCCGCCCCCTGACGGGAGACACACGTGCGCCGACACCTCAGCGACCACCGGAACCACCTGACCGGCCGGACCGGTTCCGCTCTCACACCCCGTACCGGCACGGCCCGCGCACGGGCCAGACCCGTGCTCCGCGGCTGGCTCCGCGCCGCGACCGCGCTCGCCGCCGTCGCGGCGCTGTCGTCGGCGGCCCAGGCCGCGCCCCCGCGCCACGGGCACGGGCACGGGGGCGACCCGGCGGGCTCACTGCGCCTCACCCAGGTGCAGTCCATGGCCACGCACAACAGCTACCACCGCGAGGCGTCCTTCGCCGAGCAGCAGCTCATGAGCCAGTACGACCCCAACTTCCAGACGCTGCTCTACAGCCACGCGTCCCTGCCCGTGCAGTTCGAGCGCCAGCGGGTGCGCGGCATCGAGCTGGACGTCTTCCCCGACCCCGACGGCGGGCTCTACGCGGACCCGCTGATCCAGAAGCAGGCCGGACTGCCCCCGCTCACCGATCCCGACTGGAAGAAGCCGGGCTTCAAGGTGATGCACTGGGGCGACTTCGACTACGGCACGAGCTGTGTGACGCTCACGGGCTGTCTGAAACAGGTCAAGAAGTGGTCGGAGAGCAGCCCGGGGCACGTCGCCGTGCCGATCCTGCTGGAGCTGAAGCAGACCGACCCGCGGCTGGAGGAGCGGGGCGGCGCCAAGAGCCCGCCCTGGGACACGGCGATGCTGGACGCGCTCGACGCCGAGATCCGCTCCGTCTTCCCCGACGAGGACACCGTCACCGCCGACGACATACGCCACCGGGGCGAGACCCTGGAGCGGTCCGTGCTCAAGCGCGGCTGGCCGAAGGTCGCCGACACCCGGGGCAAGACGATGTTCTTCATGGACAACGACGACCCGAAGCTCCAGGACGCCTACCGCGCGGGCGGGCGCGAGAGCCTTCAGGGCCGGGTGCTGTTCACCGACTCCGAGCCGGGGCGCGCCGACGCCGCCTTCATGAAGGTCAACGACCCGACCGGTGCCAACAAGGCCGTCATCCAGGACCTGGTGAAGCGGGGCTACTACGTGCGCACGCGCTCCGACGTCCCTCTGACGCAGGCGAGCACGGGTGATACGCGCATGCTGCGGGACGCGCTGGAGTCCGGTGCCCAGATGGTCAGTACGGACTTCCCGGTGCCGGGGATGGCGGCGCGCTACGGGTCCGACTACGTCGCCGAGCTGCCGCCGGGGAGCGGGCCCGTGCGGTGCAACCCGGTCACGACGACCGGGCACCGTTGCCCCGGAAACCGGCTGGAACGCTGACCCGACACGGAACGGAACGCCGACGCCGCACCTGGGGCGCCGACGCCGTGGGGCGGCCGGTCGGGCGACGGCCCCAGGCCGGGCCGTGCCGCCCCCCTCTCCGCGTCGCGCGGGATCAGCCCTGCGCCGCGCCCGCGCGCTCCGCCCCGCTCTCCTGCTCGGCTTCCACCTGCGCGTTCCACTCCTGCTTCGACGCCTGCCAGCCGTCCTCGTTGTGGCCGACGCGCCAGTACCCGGAGATGGAGAGCTGCTCGCGCGTCACCTCGCGCTCCAGGCGCAGGTGGCGGCGCAGCTCCTTCACGAAGCCCGCCTCGCCGTGCACGAACGCCTGCACCTGTCCGGGCGGGAACTCCAGCGCGCGCACGGCCTCCACGAGCCGCTGGCCCACGGGCGCCGAGCCGCGGTGCAGCCACGTCACCTGCGCGCCCAGCGGCGCGTCCAGCTTCTGCTCCTCCTCGGGGCCCTCGACCTCGATCAGCGCGTGCACGGGCGCCCCGGCGGGCGCGGCCTCCAGCGAGGCGGCGATGGCGGGCAGCGCGCTCTCGTCGCCGACGAGCAGGTGCCAGTCCGCGTCGGCGCCGGGCGAGTAGGCGCCGCCGGGGCCGAGGAACCTGATCTCGTCGCCCGGCTGGGCCTTGTCTGCCCAGGGGCCCGCGAGGCCCGCGTCGCCGTGCACCACGAAGTCGATGGTCAGCTCGCGGGCTTCAGGGTCCCAGCGGCGCACGGTGTACGTGCGGGTGACGGGCCACTGGTGGCGCGGGAAGTCGGCGCGGATCTGGGCCATGTCGAAGGGCTCGGGGTAGGTGACGTCCGGCAGCGGGAAGAGCAGTTTGACGTAGTGGTCGGTGTGCTCACCGGCGGAGAAGTCCGCCAGTCCCTCGCCGCCGAGGACGACGCGCACCATGTGCGGCGTCAGGCGTTCCGTGCGCGTCACCCGCGCGCTGTGGAGCTGGGGCTTCTTGCGTGCCGGACGTTCTGCCACGGTGGCCTCCCTGAAGCGCTGCGGCGATCACTGGTTAGGTTTACCTAACCTAACACCTCAGTCTGTGTGTGCGGAGACCTCCTCACGCCTGTTCAAGTGTGGACAGCAGCCTCTCCAGCGAGCCGCCGAGCCCCCAGCGCTCGCCGAGGCGCGCCAGCTCGTCCGCGTCGCGCGGGCGCGCGGGCAGCGCCGGGTCGAACTCCGGGAGCGCCACATCGTCCGCGACGCGCACCACCTTCGGGGCCACGGCGATGTACGGGCGTGCCTCGTCCAGCTTCTTGCGCTGCGACGGGGTCAGCTTGGCGCCGGGGTCGTCGACGGCGGCCATGATCCCCGCGAGGTCCCCGAACGCGTCCAGCAGCTTGGCCGCGGTCTTCTCGCCGATGCCGGGCACGCCGGGCAGCCCGTCGCTGGGGTCCCCGCGCAGCAGGGCCAGATCGACATAGCCGGAGCCGTCCACGCCGTACTTCTCGCGCAGGGCCTCCCCGTCGTAGGCGGCGAGGGTCCCCACGCCCTTGACCGGGTACAGGACGCGGACGCCGCGCTCGTCGTCGATGAGCTGGAAGAGGTCGCGGTCGCCGGTGACGATGTCGACGGGGCCCGTCGCGCGGGCGGTGAGGGTGCCGATGATGTCGTCGGCCTCGTAGCCCTCGGCGCCGACCCGGGCGATGCCCGCCGCGTCGAGCACGGCCTCGATCACCGGGACCTGGGGCGAGAGCGTGTCGGGGATCTCCTCGGCGTCGGCGCCTCCGGCGACCTCCTCGGCGACGCGGTGCGCCTTGTAGGTGGGGATCAGATCGACCCGCCACTGGGGGCGCCAGTCGAAGTCCATGCAGGCCACGAGGTCGTCGGGGTGGTGGTCGCGGACGAGTCTGGTGATGAAGTCCAGCAGCCCGCGCACGGCGTTCACGGGCGTCCCGTCGGGGCTCCTGACGGAGTCGGGCACTCCGAAGTACGCGCGGAAGTAGAGCGAGGCGGTGTCGAGGAGCATGAGGCGGCGCGCTGTTGTGGTCACGCCCCGATGATGCCGTATCCGGTGGCGCCGTTACGGGTGCCCGCCGATGCTGCGCGGGTGCCCGCTGATGCCGTAAGGGCGCCCGCGAATGCCCGAAAGCGGCGTTCAAGTGTGCGCACGGAGAGCGTTCTCCAAACACGCGGACGCATGTGACTCACGTCACCAAGGTGTTTACAAGCCATTCCCGGGGGCAGGTGCGCACGCGGACCGGCGTCCGTGTCGCCTACATCGATTTCGTAAGGTGTGTATTTGTCCGGTAGGCCCGGATGACGGTCGGCGACCCGCCAGCGGGGGAGGCGGGTCGTTTCCCGTTCCGCGACTTCGAGAGGTATATGTGTCAAGGCTGCAAGCCGAGAACCTGTACAAGGTCTTCGGCAAGAAACAGAACGAGGCGGTGACCCGGCTCGAAGCCGGTGCCGACCGCGACGAGCTGCGTGCCGAGGGCACCACGGCAGCCGTGATCGACGCCTCCTTCGAGGTCGAAGAGGGCCAGATATTCGTCGTCATGGGCCTCTCCGGATCCGGTAAGTCCACGCTGCTGCGAATGCTGAACGGCCTGCTCGAACCGACGTCGGGCCGGGTGCTCTTCGACGGCCAGGACATCACCCATCTCAGCCCCCGTGACCTGCGCGCCGTCCGCTCGAAGAAGATCAGCATGGTCTTCCAGCACTTCGCGCTCTTCCCCCACCGCAGCGTCATGGAGAACGCCGCCTACGGCCTGGAGGTCCAGGGCGTGCCCCGCGAGGAGCGCCAGCGGCGCGCCGTCGAGGCGCTGGAGCTGGCCGGGCTCAAGGGCTGGGAGAACTCCTGGCCCGACGAGCTGTCCGGCGGCATGCAGCAGCGCGTCGGCCTCGCCCGCGCCCTGGCCACCGACGCCGACCTGCTGCTCATGGACGAGTCCTTCAGCGCGCTCGACCCGCTGATCCGCCGTGATATGCAGGACCAGTTGCTTGAGCTTCAGCAGAAGCTCAAGAAGACCATCGTCTTCATCACCCATGACCTGAACGAGGCCATGCGCCTGGGCGACCGCATCGCCGTGATGCGCGACGGCCTGATCGTCCAGAACGGCACAGCCGAGGACATCCTGGTCCGCCCGGCGAACGACTACGTCGCCTCCTTCATCCAGGACGTCGACCGCTCCCGCGTGCTCACCGCGGGCTCGATCATGGGCGACGCCGAGCCCGTGGACGCGGCGGCCGTCCAGGACGCGCCCGCCTCCGGCTCCGGCGACGACGCGCACGCCCCCGACGCGCACGCCACCGTGACGGCGGAGACCCCCATAGCCGAACTGTTCTCGCCGTTCTCCGTCAGCGACGACGCCGTCGTCGTGACGGACGCGGCCGGAACCCCCGTCGGCGTCATCGACCGCGAGCGGCTGCTGGCAGCCCTCGCCGAGGAGCCCCAGGTCAACGGCGGCAACGGTGCTGACGGCGCCGTCGGCGCCACGGACACCGCGGCCACCGGCAGAGCCGATGACGAGCCGAAGGACGCAGCAGAGGTGACCGCACGTGCCTGAGTTCCATCCCGGTGACTGGGTCGAGAAGGCCGTGGACTGGCTCCAGATCCACCTCGGCTGGCTCTTCGACTTCGCCACCACCGTTCTGACCGGCCTGAACGACGGCATCAACGCCGTACTCGGCGCGGCCGACCCGCTGATCATGGCGGGCATCTTCGCCGTCATCGCCTTCTGGCTCCGGGGGCTGCTCCCCGCCGTTCTCGCCTTCGTCGGGTTCGCGGTCGTCGACTCCTTCGGACTGTGGGACGACGCGATGCTGACGCTGTCGCTCGTCCTCGCGGCGGCCGTCATCACCATCGTGATCGCCGTGCCGCTCGGCATCTGGGCGGCGCGCAGCGACAAGGTCAGCGCCACCGTGCGCCCGGTGCTCGACGTCATGCAGACGATGCCGGCGTTCGTGTACCTGATCCCCTGCGTGATGTTCTTCTCCGTCGGCCCGACCCCGGGTCTGCTGGCGACGATCGTCTTCTCCATGCCGCCCGGCGTGCGGATGACCGAGCTGGGCATCCGCCAGGTGGACAGCGAGCTGGTCGAGGCGGCCGAGGCGTTCGGCACCCGCCCCAAGCACACCCTGACGCGGGTGCAGTTCCCGCTGGCGCTGCCGACGATCATGGCCGGTATCAACCAGGTCATCATGCTCGGCCTGTCCATGGTCGTCATCGCCGCCATGGCCGGTGCCCCAGGGCTGGGCGAGCGCGTCTACTCCGCCGTCACACAGCTCCAGATCGGCCTCGGCGTCGAGTCCGGCATCGCGGTCGTCATCCTCGCCGTGTACCTGGACCGCATGACGGGCGCCCTCAACCAGCGTGTCTCCCCGCTCGGCCGCCGCGCCGCGGCCAAGGCAGCCGCGCTCATGGGCCGGATGCGGTTCCTGAACTACAAGCCGGGCACCGCGGTCGCGATGTGCGGTGTCGTGGTGCTCGCGCTGATCGCAGGCGGCATGAACGTCGCGAACAGCGGCGGCGACGACGCGCAGGCCGCCGGTGCGAACGTCGGCAAGGGCAAGCAGATCAACATGGGCTACATCCCGTGGGACGAGGGCATCGCCACCACGTACCTGTGGAAGGAACTGCTGGAGCAGCGCGGCTACAAGCCCAATGTGAAGCAGCTCGACGCGGGCCCGCTCTACACCTCGCTCGCGCAGGGCAAGACCGATTTCCAGACGGACGCCTGGCTGCCGACGACGCACGAGCAGTACTGGAACAAGTACAAGGACAAGCTGGAGGACCTGACCGACTGGTACGGGCCCACCTCGCTGGAGCTGACCGTCCCCTCCTACGTCAAGGGCGTCGAGTCGCTCGAAGACCTCAAGGGGAAGGGCAAGGAGTTCAACGGGAAGATCATCGGCATCGAGTCCAGCGCCGGTGAGATGAAGATCCTGAAGGAGAAGGTCCTCAAGGACTACGGCCTCAAGGGCGAGTACAAGGTCGTCTCCTCCTCCACCTCCTCCATGCTGGCCGAGCTGAAGCGCTCCATCCAGAAGAAGGAACCGGTCGTCGTCCCGCTCTGGTCCCCGCACTGGGCGTACAACGCGTACGACCTCACCAAGCTCAAGGACCCCAAGGGCTCCTTCGGCAAGGGCGAGAAGCTGCACTCCGTGGCCCGCAAGGGCTTCAGCAAGGACGAGCCGACGGTCGCCAAGTGGCTGAAGGACTTCAAGCTGAAGGAGAAGCAGCTCACCTCCCTGGAGAACGAGATCCAGAAGGCGGGCCAGGGCAAGGAGCAGGACGCCGTCCGCACCTGGCTCAAGGACCACCCCGGAGCCCTCGACAAGTTCGCGCCCGTGCCCGGCGGCAGCGGCGGTACGCAGAAGGGCAAGGACGCGGGCAAGTCCGTCAACATCGGGTACTTCCCGTGGGACGAGGCCATCGCGACCACCCACCTGTGGCAGAACATCCTTGAGGACCGCGGCTACAAGCCCAAGCTCAAGCAGCTCGACCCGGGACCGCTCTACACCTCGCTCGCGCAGGGCCAGATGGACTTCCAGACGGACGCCTGGCTGCCGACGACGCACGAGCAGTATTGGAAGAAGTACAAGGACAAACTCAGTGATCTGGGTTCCTGGTACGGGCCCACCTCGCTGGAGCTCTCGACGCCCGAGTACGTCGACGGCATCGACTCCATGGAGGACCTGAAGGGCAAGGGCGACACCTTCGGCCACAAGATCACCGGCATCGAGTCCAGCGCCGGTGAGATGAAGATCCTCAAGCAGGTGCTCAAGGACTACGGCCTGGACAAGGAGTACAAGGTCGTCTCGTCCTCCACCTCCTCGATGCTGTCCGAGGTGGACCGCTCGGTAAAGCAGAAGAAGCCCGTTCTGGCCGTGACCTGGTCGCCGCACTGGGTCTACAGCAAGTACCCGATGAAGAAGCTCCACGACCCGAAGGGCTCCTGGGGCGAGGGCGACGAGATCCGCGTCACCGGCAAGAAGGACTTCGCGAAGGACTTCCCCGAGCTGGCCGGGTGGCTGAAGGACTTCAAGCTGTCCGAGAAGGACCTCGGCTCCCTCGAAGCCGCCATCCAGGAGGGTGGCAGCGGCAAGGAGAAGCAGTCCACGCGCAAGTGGATGGACGAGCACCCGGGCATCGTCGACAAGCTCGCGCCTGTCGGCAGCTGACCCCCTCCCAGGTCGGCGCCTCCCCCCCTGGCGCCGACCGCCCCGGCCGGGGCCCGGCCGCACACCCCTCACGGGGCATGCGGCCGGGCCCCGGCTTTTTGGTGTGTGCGCTGTGAGCGGAAATTCGGATGACTCGACGGGGTGCCTTCTTCTACTCTCTTTCATGTGAGCGGAAACGCCTTCCGGTGCGAAGGCGACGGGTACTTCGGCTGATTTGGGTTCGATTCCCTGAAGCACCCCGCGAAAGCGGAGTGCTGTCCCCGTCGTCGCCTCTGACCTCGGAAGACGTCTCCGGCGCACACGGCGCCCGGTGCGCTGGCCGCGGATACTTCCTCCTTATAAGACACCGCAGCCGCATTCCGATCTCGGGCGCACTGAATTAACGGGGGAAAAGATGAGCAAGTTCAACAGGAAGGTAAGGAACACCGATAAGGACAACACGACGTGGGAGGGCAGCGCGTCGTATGTCCGTGATCCGCGGTCGGAGCTGGTGCTTCTGGCCGCGGTCAACATGGTCGGTGAGCAGACGTTCTACGAGGAGGCGGGTGAGCGCGATGCGCGCTTCACCCGCCTCGTGCGGTCCGTCGCCGTCGAGCACGGCGAGTGGACGACGCGGTTCGTGACGTGGCTGCGCGGCGAGGCGCAGATGCGCAGCGCGTCCCTCGTCGCCGCCGCCGAGGCCGTGCACGCCCGGCTGGCCGCCGGGCTGCACGGCGGCAACCGCGCCCTCGTGGACGCCGCCTGCGCCCGCGCCGACGAACCGGGCGAGTTCCTCGCCTACTGGACCGCGCGGCACGGCCGGGCCCTGCCCAAGCCCGTGAAGCGCGGCCTGGGCGACGCGGTGCGGCGGCTCTACGGCGAACGGTCCCTGCTGAAGTACGACACCGACGCGCACGCGTTCCGCTTCGGCGACGTCCTGGAGCTGATACACGCCGCGCCCGACCCGGCCAAGCCGTGGCAGGGCGCGCTGTTCCAGCACGCGCTGGACCGTCGGCACGGGCGGGCGTCTGGCGTGCCGGAGGAACTGCCCGTGATGCGGGCGCGCGCCGAGCTGTCGGCGATGCCGGTGGTGGAGCGTCAACTGATGCCCACCCAGCCGGACGGCCCCGAGGTGCTGAGGGGGGCGGGCATGACCTGGGAGGCGCTCGCCGGGTGGCTCCAGGGACCGATGGACGCGGCGGCCTGGGAGGCGGTGCTCCCGTCCATGGGGCTCATGGCGCAACTGCGCAACCTGCGGAACTTCGACGAGGCCGGGGTCTCGGACGAGGCGGCGCGGCTGGTCATGGACCGGCTGTGCGACCCCGCGGAGATCGCCCGCTCGCGCCAGTTCCCCTACCGCTTCCTCTCCGCGTACCGCGCGGCACCCTCGCTGCGCTGGGGCCACGCACTGGAGCGGGCGCTGGACGCCGCCACGTCGAACGTCCCGGCACTGCCTGGGCGCACGCTCGTCCTCGTCGACGCGTCGGGCTCGATGCGGGGTTCTGTGTCGGGGCGCTCGAAGGTGCGGCACGCGGACGTGGGCGCACTGTTCGGCGTCGCGCTGGCACACCGGGGCTGCGACGTCGAGCTGTACGGCTTCGCCGACCGCCCCTTCCGGCACGAACTGACGCCGGGCGGCTCCGTGCTCGGCGGCATCGAGAGCTTCTGCGCGCGGATCGGCGAGGTCGGCTACGGCACGGAGACGGTCGCGTCGCTGCGGGCCACGTACCGGGGCCACGACCGGGTGGTGATCGTCTCGGACATGCAGGCGTTCGCCGACTGGTCGGCCGCCGGACGGCGCGGCGAACGGAACACCCCGGTCTCCGAGGCGATCCCGGCCCACGTCCCGATGTTCGGCGTCAACACGACGGGCTACGCCCAGGCGTCGATCGCCCCCGACACCCCGAACCGCTACGAGATAGGCGGCTTCAGCGACAAGCTGTTCACGATGGTCGGGCTGCTGTCCGGGGTGGGGGAGCGGCGATGGCCCTGGGAAGCGGTGGACGTGCGGGACGGCGACGTCTGAGGGGGTGGCCCTCGCCGGGTGGTGAGGGCCGCACCGTCAGAGCTGCGTTACGAAGTGGTGCCAGGTGTCCCGGCCGATGGTGAGGGCGGGGCGGGTGGTGTCTTTGCTGTCTCGTACGCGTACGGCGGCGTCGGGGACGTTGTCGGCGACCTCGATGCAGGCGTCATTGGTCTCACCTGAGTACGAGCTTTTCCGGAAGGTGTAGGTCACTGCGTGGGCCTTTCGCTTGCCGCTTCTGTGCCCTTCCGTCAGAGCTGCGTGACGAAGTGGTGCCAGGTGTCTCGGCTGATGGTGAGGGCGGGGCGGGTGGTGTCTTTGCTGTCCCGGACGTGGATGGGGGCGTCGGGGATGTTGTCGGCAACCTCGATGCAGGCGTCGTTGGTCTGTCCCGAGTACGAGCTTTTCCGGAAGACATGTGTCACTGCGTGTGCCTTTCGATTGCCGCTTCGATGTGCTGCGTTGAGGCCCGTGCTGAGAGCGAGTCTCCGTGGATACGATCGTAGACCCGCTGATACTGCGCCACCTGGTCCGGTTCCTTGGTCACCGCGCCACAGGTGAATCCTTCCGTGTAAGCCAGCCTCGTGCCATCCGGCATGGTGAGCAGGCTCAAGTAGCCGGTAACTACGGGTGAGTTGAAGGGCAGGATGCTGAGGTTGATGTGGGGCAGCCGGTTCAGTTCGAGCAGGCGCTCCAGTTGGTGCCGCATGGCCTCGGGAGGCATCCCCCAATCCCTGTGCAGTACGGCCTCATCGAGGGTGCACCACAACCATGGAGGCTTCGTGCGGCCCCAAATAAGGTCCTGCCGTTCCATTCGTCCTGCGACGAACGACTCGATGTCGGCCGGATCTCCGGCCTGACCAGCGATCATGTTGGCTCTGGCGTAGTCCTCGGTCTGGAGCAGTCCGGGGATGTGAGCGGAGAACTCGTGCATGCTCTCCGCGAGGAGTTGCTGGCGCATGAAGCCGCTGGCGTAGTCCTGCACCTGGCTCCCGTCCAGGAGCCGCAGCAGGTTCACGAGTTCGTTGCCGAGGCCCAGGACGACGCCCAGCCGTTTCGCCAGGTCCCGGGTGGGCACCTCGTTGCCCCGTTCGATCTCCGAGATCAGCGAACCCGAGGCGAACACCTTCTGGCCCAACTCGGTCTGTTTCCAACGGCGTTCCATGCGCGCGTCACGGATACGGGAGCCGATGAACGCCTCGATGGATTCGCCCGGATCGATCTCACGCAGGGCGGGCATATGCCTCACTCGTTCCAGGGGTAGCGGACTGTAACCGAAACGCTTTCAGAGTAACCGTCCACTTGTGAGCCTGGTCACTAAACCCGACCAGTGACCAGGAGCAACCACGTGGCGATCCCATCCCTCGAACCGCACCGGCAGCCGGGCCCTCCTCCAGGGGAGGGGCAGCCGCGATGAGCCGCATGACCCTGCGCGTATCGCGCGACTCCGGCCGGACATGGGGACCGACGCACGTCGTTGAGGAACACCCTCCCGACCCCCGCGTACTGCCGGACTCCTGGTTCAAGCTCCCTCCCGAACTGGAACCCTGCGAGTGCCCGCGCTGCCGGGTCCGGCCCGTCCGCTTAGACGCTCCGCTGACCCGTCTCGACGTTGTGGTCTACTGCGGTTCCCTCAGCGCACTCGTCATCGCGCTGCTCGTGGGCATCGGCACGGGCCGCTGAGTGCTCGCGGTTCGCGGGCGTACGGTGCCGGTATGGCGAACACCCCCACCCGCACCGTGCGGCGCGTGGTCTCTCTCGTGCCCTCCCTCACCGAGGCGGTCGCCGCCACCGGGCCCGAACTGCTCGTCGGCGCGACGGACTGGTGCAGTCACCCCGAAGGGCTGGACGTCGCCCGTGTGCGCGGCACCAAGAACCCCGACCTCGCACGGATCTCCGCGCTCGCTCCCGATCTCGTCATCGCCAACGAGGAGGAGAACCGTCCGGCCGACCTCGCCGCGCTCCGCGCGGAAGGCATCGACGTGCTGGTGACCGAGATCCGCGACGTGCCCCAGGCGTTCGCCGAGCTGGAGCGGGTGCTCACGCGCGGGTGCGGGCTCGGCAGGCCGGGGTGGCTGGACGAGGCCGAGGAGGCGTGGGGCGCGGCGCGCGCGGAGTTCGACGTGCGGGCCGTCGTGCCCGTGTGGCGCAGGCCGTGGATGGTGCTGGGCCGCGACACCTTCGCGGGCGCGCTGCTCGACCGGCTCGGGGTGCGCAACGTCTACGCGGAGCACCCCGAGCGCTACCCCCGCATCCCCCTCGCGGAGCTGACGGCGCCGGGTCGCGCGGATGTGGCCGTACTGCCCGACGAGCCGTACGCGTTCTCCGCCGACGACGGCCCCGAGGCGTTTCCAGGGCTGCCCTCCGCACTCGTCAGCGGGCGCCATCTCACCTGGTACGGGCCCTCGCTCACCGAGGCGCCCGCTCTGCTGGCCGGGGCGCTGCGAGCAGCGCTCCGGTGACCAGTCCCCGTACCGTCCCCGCGCAGGCGGCGCACCAGGCGAGGACCAGCGCGACGTAGAGCGCGAGCGCCAGCCAGCCCAGCGCCGCAAGGCCCGTGTGCCGTGCCAGCGATGCCGCGCCCGTGACACAGGTGCCCACCGGGAAGGTGAAGGCCCACCACGTCATCGCGAACCCCATCCCAGCGCGCGCAGCCCGCACCACCATCGCCGTTGCCAGCGCCAGCCACAGCAGCGCGAAGCCCGTCACCGGAACCCCGTAGAGCACCGCCGCCGAGGCGAAGGTGCCCGGTGCCGCGTCCGCGAGGTTGCCCATGGCCGTGGTGGACTGGCCCAGCGGCCCGAGCACCAGGAAGAGCGTCGGCGTCAGGGCCGGGGGCGGCGCCCCGTGGTGCATCAGGCGAGCGAAGACGACGGGCAGGATCATCAGCGTCGCCAGCAGGCTCATCCCGAACAGCGCGAAGCAGCCGAGCAGCATCGCCAATCGGGGTTGCCCCGGCGGCAGATGGAGCGCGAGCTGCGGCCCCAGCGCCGCCGAGACCATGGGCGCGACGACGGGCAGCAGCCACACGGGCGAGGCCGAGCCCGGCTCGATCCTGTGCCGCACCACCATCAGATACGGCACGGCCGTCGCGGTCACCAGCGCCAACGCGGTGCCCACGGACCACAGGGCCGCGTCCAGGGCGAGACCGCCAGGCACCCCGGCCGCCAGGGCGCCGCCGCCCACGGCGAGGAGCGCCATCGAGAGGCAGCCGTAGAAGGGCGCGACGGACGGGTCGCGCAGATGGGTCCTGGCCTGGTCGGTGTGGCGCAGCCAGTGCGCGGCACGCGCGACGAGCAGTGTCACGAGCGCCAGCGCGGACAGCGCCCACACGGCGGCGAGCACCGGGTCCGGGACCCGCACCGGCAGTGCGGCGCCCGCGGTGGCGAGGATGGCGGTGCCCATGACCGACGCGTACCAGTTGGGGCCGAGGTGGCGGACGGAGGGCCGGGCGGGGGAGACGGGGGACCGGAAGGAGGCGGTGTCCCGGCGGCCGGGGTGCCGGACGTCGGCATGGACGAGAGCGGTCATCTCCGCACGGTCGCAGCAGCGCACGGCTCCGACCAGCCCCTTCGCCCCTATGAGGCCATAAGCCCGGGTTATGTGCTGCTGCCCCCACCGCCTCCGCGTCGTGCGCGCAGGACGCTGTCGTGGGTGTGGTGGGTGCCGACGGGTGCCGGGGTGACACGTGGGCGGGTCTCGTTGGCCTCGACGGCCCATGCGGGGCCGGTGAGTTGAGGGAGAAGGCGGGCGATGTCGTCGGCCTGGTAGTAGTCGGCGGGGTCGGGGCCGCCGTCCTGGCGCGGCGGCAGGTCCGTGAGTACGTGGGTGGCGAACAGGAACGTGCCTCCGGGCGCGACGGCGTTCAGCAGGCCGCGCAGCGCGGTGTGACCGGGTCGACGCCTGAGCGGGAAGTAGTGGACGGACACCAGGCCGAAGGCGTCGGCCGGGGGTGGTGTGGTGAGCAGGTCCGTCCGCTCCCAGGACACGCTGCCCCGGACATCCGTAGCGGTGGCCGTGTCGGTGGCGGCGGCGCGGCGCAGGGCCACCTCGGAGACATCGGCCGCGGTGACGTGCCACCCGCGCCGGGCCAGCCACAGCGCGTCGCCGCCCTCGCCGCACCCCACGTCGAGCGCCCGGCCAGGTGGCAGATCCGCCGCCTCGGCCACGAGCACGCCGTTGGGGTTGCCGCTGAACACCTGCTCGCGGCTGCGGTACATCGTGTCCCAGCGCTGAGCTTCCATGTCGTCCATGTCACGTGGTCCTTCTTGCCGGTGGGTTCGCTACTTCCGACGCCAAGGTCCCGCCACCGCACCGTCGCGGCAAAGTTCTTTGCGGAAATCGCAAAGCGGCAGCACGGTGGGTGCATGAACGAGGATCTCGACGCGGTGCTGGCGGCGGTCGGGCCCCGGCTGCGCGAGCTGCGCCGTCGGCGCGGCACCACGCTGACCGCACTGTCCGAAGCCACCGGCATCCCGGTCAGCACCCTGTCCCGGCTGGAGTCGGGGCAGCGCAGACCGGGCCTGGAACTGCTGCTGCCGCTGGCCAGGGTCCACCAGGTGCCGGTCGACGAGCTGATCGGCTCCCCGCCCGACCCCGACCCCCGGGTGCCCGCGCGGCCCTTCACCCGCAACGGCATGACCGTCGTCCCCCTGACCCGTAAACCCGGCGGCCTCCAGGCGTACAAGCACGTCCTGCCGGCGGGCCTCACAGACGGCCGCGAGCCCGAGCCACGCTCGCACGAGGGCTACCACTGGCTGTACGTCCTCAAGGGGCACCTGCGCGTCGTCCTCGGCGACAACGACTTCGTGCTCACGGAAGGCGAGGCCGCCGAGTTCGACACCCACCTCCCGCACTGGTTCGGCAACGCCGACGACCGCCCCGTCGAATTCCTGAGCATCCTCGGCCCCCAGGGCGAACGCGTGCACATCAAGGCCCGCTACCGTCCCGACCGGTGAAGGCGGTCCCGGCCGTCGGGTCGCCGGGCCGCCGCCGTACGACGCCGCGCGACGACACCGCATAGCCTGAGACCCATGCAAAGCGCCCACGAGGCGGACCCGGGTCCGCTCAGCCATCGCGTCCCCGACCTGGGCGGACTCCAGCTCCTGCTGGCCGTCGCGCGGCTCGGCAGCCTCGGCCGCGCGGCGCGCGAGAGCGGCGTCAGCCAGCCCGCCGCGAGCAGCCGGATGCGCGCCATGGAGCGTCAGCTCGGCGTCGCGCTCCTGGAGCGCTCACCGAGGGGTTCGCGGCTCACCGAGGCAGGGACGCTCGTGACGGACTGGGCCCGCCGCATCGTCGAGGCGGCCGAGGGCTTCGACGCGGGCGTACAGGCGCTGCGCGACCGTCGTGACTCGCGGCTGAGCGTCGCCGCCAGCATGACCATCGCGGAGTACCTGCTGCCCGGCTGGCTGATCGCGCTGCGCACCGCGCGCCCCGGCACGGCCGTCTCGCTCCTCGCGGGCAACTCGGCCGCCGTCGCGGAGCGGGTGCGTACCGGCGAGGCCGACCTCGGCTTCGTGGAGGGGATCGGGCTGCCCACGGGGCTCGACGGGGCCGTGATCGGCCGCGACCGGCTGCTGGTGGTGGCGGCGCCGGGGCACGCGTGGGCGCGCCGTCGAGGGCAGGTCGGGGCCGAGGAGGTCGCGGCCACCCCGCTGATCCTGCGGGAGCAGGGCTCCGGCACCCGTCAGGTGCTCGACGACGCGCTCGCCGCGCACGGCGGCCTCGCGCCGCCGCTCCTCGAACTGTCCTCCACCACCGCCGTGAAGTCAGCGGCCGTCAGCGGCGCGGGGCCCTCCGTGCTCAGCGAACTCGCCGTCGGCGAGGAGCTGTCGGCCGGACGGCTCGTGGAGGTCCCCGTCGCCGACGTACGCTTGGGCCGCGAACTGCGCGCCGTCTGGCCCCGCGGCGCCCGCCCCACGGGCCCGGCCCGCGAACTGCTCACCCTCACCCGCGGTCGCCCCACCTCACCGCGCGACGCCTCACCGCGCACCGGGGGCTGAGGCGACGCGGGGTGCCGCACCGTGCCTCGCACGGCGCTGTGCGGTGTGGGTTCCGCCTGGTCCGGGTGCCGCGTGGTCCCGGTCCCGTTGACGGGAGCGTCGCGCGGGACGCCGGGCCCGCGAGGCGGGTGCCGGTGCCGTAGGGGGTGTCGTCGCTGCCCCGTCTGGGCTGCGACGCCTGGCACGCACGCTCGCGGCGTTGTCGGTCGTCAGCGCAGCCCTCCCCCCAGGCCCTGCGGGCTGGGGGTGCCCCTGGCGGCCGGAGACGCTACTGCGAAGACACCCCCAGGCCCGCGCTGTTCCGCTCGTGCTCACAGGGAGGGCGCGGTCCGTGAAGGGGCAGCCGCTTCGCGGGCGTGGGTGACGAGGGATTCCATCACGCGCAGGTCGTCGCCCTCCTCGGGGTGCCACTGGACGGCGAGCACGAAGCCCTCCGCTTCCGGGAGTTCGAGGGCCTCGACCGTCCCGTCCGCCGCGTAGGCGCCCGGCACCAGGCCCTCGCCGAGCCGGTCGGTGGCCTGGTGGTGGTAGGCGGGCACGGACAGCGGCTCCGGCAACACCTGTGACAGCAGCGTGCCGGGCACCGGCTTCACCTCGTGCGACGTGAACACGCCGGGCTCTCCCCGGTGCCCCTCCAGATGCTGGACGAGGGTGCCGCCGCGCAGGACGTTCAGCACCTGCATCCCCCGGCAGATGCCCAGCAGCGGCACGCGCCTCGCGAGCGCGGCCCGCGCGAGCGCCAGTTCCCACGCGTCCCGCTCGCGCGAAGGAGGCCCGGTCTCCGGGGCCGGATCGGCGCCGTAGAGCGCGGGTTCCACATCGGGGCCGCCCGCGAGGACGAGCCCGTCGAGCCGTGCCACGACCTTCTCGGCGGCCTCCGGCGCGTCCGGCGGCAGCATCACCGCCAGTCCGCCCGCGCGCTGCACCAGCCGGTGGTACCCGACGGGCAGCAGCGCGGCGGCCCACTGCCAGATTCCGTAACTCACGGTGGGTTCCAGATACGTGCTGACGCCGATGAGGGGGCGGGAGAGCGGGTGGGCGGGCGGGGGCATGACGGAGACCTCTCAGAACGGATCGGACACGAGCACGGGCACGGGCACGGGCACGGGTTTCGGCACCGTCAGTGTGCACCGCACACCGCCGGGCGGGCCCACAGCCGAGTGAGCCGAGTCAGTCGAGTTCCGCCTCGGCCGCCGCCAGCGCCGCGAACTCCTCCTCCGGCGCGGCGGCGACGAGGTGGTGCCTGCTGTAGAAGGTGAAGTAGCCGACGGCCACCACGTACAGGGTCAGCGCGATCCCGGCCGCCTTCGGGTCGACGAGGAAGGTGGCGACCACGGCCGAGCAGGCCAGCACGAACGCGACCGACGAGGTGACGACGCCGCCCGGCGTGCGGTACGGGCGCGGCAGCTCCGGCTCCCTGCGGCGCAGCACGATGTGCGAGAGCGACATCAGGACGTACGAGATGGAGGCGCCGAACACCGCGATGTTCAGCATCCGCGCCCCGTCGCCCGAGAACGCGGCGAGCCCGAAGCCGAGCGCGCCCGGCACCAGCAGCCCGAGGTAGGGGGCCTTGCGGCGGCTGGTGAGAGAGAGGAAGCGCGGCAGGTATCCGGCGCGGGAGAGCGCGAAGAGTTGGCGCGAGCCCGCGTAGATGAGGGAGAAGAAGGAGGCGACGAGCCCGGCGAGGCCCGCGTAGTTGACGATGCGGCTCAGCGTGGTCGCGTCGCCGCCCGAGGCCGCTTCCAGCGCCGCGACCAGCGGGTTGTCGGCGTCCTTGATCGCGTCGGAACCGGCCGCTCCCGCCGCGGGCAGCAGGGTGAGGAGCGCGAGCAGCACCAGGATGCCGATGGCGAGCGCCATCGCGCGCGGCAGGGTCTTCGCCGGGTTCCTGGTCTCCTCGGCCGCCAGCGGCACCCCCTCGATCCCGAGGAAGAACCACATGCCGAAGGGGAAGGCCGCCCAGATGCCGAGCAGCCCCAGCGGCAGCCAGGAACTGGAGCCGAGCGCCGAGCCGTCGACGGCGATGTCGTCGAGGGAGCCCGCGTCGAAGTGCCCGAGGGCGCCGACGCAGAAGACGATGAGCGCGGCGACGGCGATGCCCGTGACCACGAAGCTGAAGCGCAGCGCCTCGCCGACGCCCCACAGGTGGATGCCGATGAAGAGCGCGAAGCAGACGAGGTAGACGGGCCACCCCGACTCCAGGCCGAACAGGCCCAGCGACTCGACGTAGCCGCCGATGAACACCGAGATGGCGGCGGGCGCGAGCACGTACTCGATGAGGATCGCGGTCCCGGTGAGGAAGCCGCCCCAGGTGCCCAGGGCGCGGCGCGCGAAGCCGTAGCCGCCGCCCGCCGTGGGGAGGATGGAGGACAGCTCGGCCAGCGAGAAGACGAGGCAGGCGTACATCGTGCCCATCAGCACGGTGGCGATGGCCAGTCCGCCGAAGCCGCCCTCGGCGAGGCCGAAGTTCCAGCCCGCGTAGTCGCCGGAGACGACGTACGCGACGCCGAGCCCGGTCAGCAGCAGCCAGCCCGCGCTGCCGCGCTTGAGGGCACGTCGCTGAAGATACGCGTCGGCGCTCTCCGTCGTGCCGGTGCCGGTGGTGCCGGTGCCCGCATCGGTCGCCGACGGCGGGGGCGCCCCGGTGGGCCGTGCGCTGCCTGACTCGGTTCCTTCGGCCATGAGCCACTCCTGCCTACGGCATTGGTGTGCGCCCATACCTTTGTGTGCCGCACACGTGCGGCGCAACCCCCGTGCGTTAAAGAAGGGTTACGGCTGCGCCGCGAGGGCCCGCGCCGCCCCGGCGGGGGCCGTCACGTCAGGAACCCCCGCAGCAGCGCCGCCGTCCCCGCGCAGTGCTCGCGCATCACCTCGCGGGCCGCGTCGGCGTCACCGTCGAGCACCGACTCCACCAGCGCGGCGTGCTGGAGCTGCGCGTGCTCCAGGTTCCGCACCAGCAGCGGTATGCGCTCCAGCATCGCGTTCACCCGCGCCCGTACGGCCGCGTACTGCGCCGTCAGCGTGGGCGAGCCCGCCAGCTCGGCCAGGGTGAGGTGGAGGAATGTGTCGTGGCGGCGGTAGTCGTGCGGCGCCGCGTCCCGCGTCGCGTCCAGTGCCGCGCGCAGCCGCGACGCCTCGGCGTCGGAGAGGCCGCGCGCGGCGCACAGTCCGGCCGCGCCCACCTCCAGCACCTCGCGGAAGCGCAGCGCGTCCTCGACGTCGCCCTCGTCCTCGTCCGCTGACGCGACGGCCCCCGCGCCCCCGTCCACCTCCCCGCGACGGCGGACGAAGGTGCCGCCGTAGCGCCCGCGACGGCTCTCCACGAGGCCCTGTTCCGTCAGCACCTTCAGCACCTCGCGCAGCGTCACCCGGCTGATGCCGAGCCGCTCCGCCAGTTCGCGCTCGGCCGGGAGCCGTTCGCCGTCCGGCACCAGGCCGAGCCGGACGATCTGGAGTATCTGCTCCAGCGCCTCCTCGAAGCCGTTGCCCGCGCGCACGGGACGCAGCACGGTGGCGAGGCGGTCGCCGTTGCCCTGGTCCGCGCCCGCGCCGTCGCCCCGGCCGACGCCCGCACCGCCGCTCGTGCCGTCGCCCGTGTCGTTCATCCCGGACCTCTTCCGAATCAATGGTCTTCCCGACTACCTTATGGCTTCCGGTGGACCGACAGGAGGCCCTCACGTGCCAGACCGCACCGCAGACCGCATCCCACCGCAACGCACCGCGCACCGCACCCCGCCGCTCGCCGTCGACGAGCTGCGCGCGCTCGTCGAAGCGGGCGAGATCGACACCGTCGTCCTCGCCTTCACCGACATGCAGGGCCGCCTCCAGGGCAAGAGATTCGCCGCCCGCTTCTTCCTCGCCGAGGTCCTGGACCACGGCACGGAGGGCTGCAACTACCTGCTGGCCGTGGACGTCGAGCTGAACACCGTCGAGGGCTACGCGATGTCCTCCTGGGAGCGGGGCTACGGCGACTTCGCCATGCACGGCGACACCGGCACGCTGCGCCGCGTCCCCTGGAACCCCGGCACGGCGATGATCAACGCCGATCTCGCCTGGCACGACGGCTCGCCCGTCGTCGCCTCGCCCCGCCAGATACTGCGCCGCCAGCTCGACCGCCTCGCCGAGCGCGGCTGGAGCGCGTACGTGGGCACCGAGCTGGAGTTCATGGTCTTCCAGGACACCTACGAGCAGGCGTGGGGCAGCGGCTATCGCGGACTCACCCCGGCCAACCAGTACAACGTCGACTACTCCGTCCTCGGTACCGCGCGCGTCGAGCCCCTGCTGCGGCGCATCCGCAACGAGATGGGCGGGGCAGGGATGACCGTCGAGTCCGCCAAGGGGGAGTGCAACTACGGGCAGCACGAGATCGCCTTCCGCTACGACGAGGCCCTGACCACCTGCGACCACCACGCCATCTACAAGACCGGCGCCAAGGAGATCGCGGCCCAGGAGGGCCAGTCGCTCACCTTCATGGCCAAGTACGACGAACGCGAGGGCAACTCCTGCCACATCCACCTCTCCCTCCGCGACGAGGAGGGCCGCCCCGTGATGGCCGACGAGGAGGGCCCCTACGGGATGTCCCGCACCATGCGGCACTTCCTCGCGGGCCAGCTCGCCGGGCTCCGCGAACTGTCGCTGCTCTACGCGCCCAACATCAACTCCTACAAGCGGTTCCAGCCCGGCTCCTTCGCGCCCACCGCCGTCGCCTGGGGGCCCGACAACCGCACCTGTGCGCTGCGCGTCGTCGGCCACGGGCCCTCGCACCGGCTGGAGAACCGAGTCCCTGGCGGCGACGTCAACCCGTATCTGGCCGTCGCCGGAATGATCGCCGCCGGGCTGCACGGCGTGGACCACAAGCTGGAGCTGCCCGAGGCGTGCACGGGCAACGCGTACACGGGCGAGGCCGAACACGTCCCCGCCACCCTGCGCGAGGCCGCCGACCTGTGGGGCGCGAGCGCGCTCGCCCGCGACGCGTTCGGCGAAGAGGTGGTCGGGCACTACCTGAACATGGCGCGCGTGGAGCAGCGCGCGTACGACACCGCCGTGACCGACTGGGAGCGCTACCGCTCCTTTGAACGTATGTGAGGGGCCGTCGGCCCCGGCACGTCCACACCTCCGCACAACGCCGCACAACGCCGCACCACCAGGAACGAGGACACACCCTTGGCTGACCAGCACGAAGCGCGCGGTCACGACACCGCGTCCCCGCCACCGCCCCTCCAGGTGATCAACCCGGCGACCGAGGAACCCGTCGCCACCGTCCCCTCCGCCACCCCGGCCGAGGCGGACGCCGCCGTCGTACGGGCAGCGGCGGCGCAGCGCGCCTGGGCGGCCCTCGCGCCGGCGGACCGCGCCCGGCTGCTGCGCCGCTTCGCCTCCGTCGTCGACGCGCACATCGAGGAACTGGCCCAACTGGAAGTGCGCGAGGCGGGCCACCCCGTGGGCAACGCGCGCTGGGAGGCGGGCAACGTCCGCGATCTGCTCGACTACGCGGCCGGGGGAGTGGAACGCCTGACGGGCCACCAGATCCCCGTCGCCGGAGGAGTGAACCTCACCTTCGCCGAACCCCTCGGCGTCGTGGCCGTGATCGCGCCCTGGAACTTCCCGATGCCCATCGCCGCCTGGGGCACGGCGCCCGCGCTCGCCGCGGGCAACGCCGTCGTCCTCAAGCCCGCCGAGACCACCCCGCTGACCGCCCTGCGGCTGGCCGAGCTGGGCCTTGAGGCGGGGCTTCCCGAGGGGCTGTTCCAGGTGCTGCCGGGGGAGGGGTCCGTCGCGGGCGCGGCCCTCGTCGAGCACCCGGGCGTGGCCAAGGTGGTCTTCACCGGGTCCACGGCCGTCGGCAAGGAGATCATGGCCAAGTGCGCGGCGAGCGTGAAGCGCGTGACGCTCGAACTCGGCGGCAAGAGCCCCAACATCGTCTTCGCCGACGCCGACCTGGAGCGCGCCGCCGCCGCTGCCCCCGGCTCCTTCCTCGACAACACGGGCCAGGACTGCTGCGCCCGCAGCCGCATCCTCGTCCAGCGCGCGGTGCACGACCGCTTCCTGGAGCTGCTGGAGCCCGCGGTACGGGCCTTCACCGTCGGCGACCCGGCAGACCCCGGCACCGACATGGGGCCGCTGATCTCGGCCCGGCAGCGCGAGCGCGTGCGCGGCTACGTGCCCGAGGACGCGCCCGCGCTCATCCGCGGCGATGCGCCGCAGGGCAAGGGCTTCTGGTACCCGGCGACGGTGCTGGCGGGAACACCCGGCGACCGCGCCGCCACCGAGGAGATCTTCGGGCCCGTCGCGGTCGTCATCCCCTTCGACGACGAGGCCGACGCCGTCCGCATCGCCAACGACTCCGACTACGGCCTCTCCGGCTCGCTCTGGACCCGCGACACGGGCCGCGCGCTGCGGGTCTCGCGCGCCGTCGCCGCGGGGAACCTGTCGGTCAACTCGCACAGCAGCGTCCGCTACGCGACCCCCTTCGGCGGCTACAAGCAGTCAGGGCTCGGCCGCGAGCTGGGCCCGGACGCGCTGGCCGCCTTCACCGAGACCAAGAACGTCTTCATCAGCACAGAGGAGCAGCCGTGACCGCAGAGCCCGCGCCCACTCCCGCGCCCACGCCCACGCCCGACTCCGGGAACACGCCCGTCTGCCGACGCCTCGTCGGACGTACCGCCGTCGTCACCGGCGCGGGCAGCGGCATCGGCCTCGCCTCGGCCCGCCGCCTCGCGTCCGAGGGCGCCCACGTGGTCTGCGCCGACGTGGACACCGTGCGCGGCAAGGCGGCGGCCGAGGAGGTGGGCGGGCTGTACGTCGAGACGGACGTCACCGACCCGGGCCAGGTCGAGGCGCTGTTCGCGACGGCCCACGAGACGTACGGCTCCGTCGACATCGCCTTCAACAACGCGGGCATCTCCCCGCCCGACGACGACTCCATCCTCACCACAGGGCTCGACGCCTGGCAGCGCGTCCAGCAGGTCAACCTCACCTCGGTCTACCTGTGCTGCCAGCAGGCACTGCCCTACATGCGGGAACAGGGCAGGGGCTCCATCATCAACACCGCCTCCTTCGTGGCCGTCATGGGCGCGGCCACCTCGCAGATCAGCTACACCGCGTCCAAGGGCGGGGTGCTGGCGATGTCGCGCGAGCTGGGTGTCCAGTTCGCGCGCGAGGGCATCCGCGTCAACGCGCTCTGCCCCGGGCCCGTCAACACCCCCTTGCTGAAGGAGCTGTTCGCCAAGGACCCCGAGCGCGCGCAGCGGCGCCTCGTGCACGTTCCGGTGGGCCGGTTCGCCGAACCGGAGGAGATCGCCGCCGCTGTCGCCTTCCTCGCGAGCGACGACGCGTCCTTCGTCAACGCGGCGGAGTTCCTGGTGGACGGGGGCATCGCGGGCGCGTACGTGACGCCGCTCTAGACGTATCGGTCACGAGCGTCGCTCACAGCTCGCTCACAGTGTCCACACGTACCGTCGCGGAGCGGTGTCCGCCGCACTAGAGTGCGACGGGTGAACACAGAGACCCCGCCCGGCTGGTATCCCGACCCCGGGCACGCGGGCAAGGGCCCCGCGCAGGAGCGCTGGTGGGACGGCACCGCCTGGACAGCGCAGACCCGCACGCGCGGCCCCGCCCGTGTGCCCCTCGTCGCGGGCATCGTCGGTGCCCTCGTCCTCGTCGCCGCGCTCATCGTCGGCGGGATCCTGTTCGTCGGCGCAGCGGACGACGAGGACTCCGGCCCGCGCGAGCGCGCCGGTTCCTCGGACGGGCCCGGCTTCGGCTCGCCGCAGCCGTCACCCTCGGGGCCCCAGCGCCAGGGCCCGCCCGGGCAGGAAGGCCCTGGCCAGGAAGGGCCGCAGCAGAACCCCGAGGCCCCGCCGGGCCAGCAGCAGCCCGACCTCCCGGCCTCGGGCGTCGAGCTGCCCGTCCTGGACGGCTGGAAGGACGAGGGCGGCGGCGCCATGGTCACCATGGGCGAGTACAAGTGCCCCGGCGACAGCGGGGAGACCTGCCTGCGCGGCGCCGCGATGGTCATCGTCGCCACCTCGGAGGGGTCGGCCGAGAAGGTGGCCAAGGCCGACATCGAGAAGCACGCCGAGTCGGCCTACAGCAAGGAGACCTACGGCGGCATCACCTCGCACAAGGTCCTCGCCACGGAGAAGACCACCGTCGCGGGCGAGGACGCCTACCGCGTCCGCTGGAAGATCACCAACAAGGTCAAGCCGGACGCCTACGTCGAGTCGGTCGCCTTCCCGCACCCCGACGGTTCAGGGCAGATGCTGGTGCTGCGCACCGGGTTCGACATCCACAAGGACGCCCCGCCGCAGGACGACATGGAGAAGCTGTCCGAGGGCATCAAGGAGAACCCGAACGCCACGGGCGGCGGCACCGGCGGCAACGGCAAGGAGATCGCGTACCGGCACTGAGCGCGCTGACGCCGCGGCCGTTCCGACGTCGGCAGTCGGCCGAGTGAGCGCCCGCGCACCCCGGGCTCGGAGTGCGCGCCGCGCCTCGGCAGACTGGGCCGCATGGACGCAGGTCTCGCGGCCCTGCTCGGCGCCGCCGTCGGTTCCCTCGCCACCCTCGGCGCCGCGATCGTGGGCGGCCGGGCGCAGGCACGCGCACAGCACGACCAGTGGCACCGTCAGCAGCGCCGCGACGCGTGCGCCGGTTACCTCAGCGCGCTTCACGACCGCGACCTCGCCATGGACGCCGTTCTCGACGCGCTGCGTCCGGACGGGCCCGATCTGCCCGACGTCGACGAGAAGGTGCGCCGCTTCATCGGCCTGGCCCGCGAGGTGCACCGCGCCGTCGAGATCGTCATGCTTGAGGGCCCGGCCTCCCTGGCCGGGGCCGCCGAACGCGTGACCCACACCTCCCACGACCTGGCGCGGGTCATGCGGCGGATGGTCGAGCGAGCCCACGCGGGAGACGCCACCCGCAAGGCCGAGGACACCGCCCTCGCCGCCGAACGGGAACGCGCCCTCTACCAGGCGGTGAAGGACTTCCGCCTCGCGGCACGCGACACCATCGGCGGTACACGCTGAGCCCGGCCACCCCGGGCGGGCCCCTCACGGTTCACCCCGTCACAGGAACGTGTGCCCCTCGCCCCGGTATGTGGGGACCGTCGATGTGACGCGGCCGTCCTCCACCAGGTGCAGTTCGGCGAAGCGCTCGCACAGTTCGCCCGCCTTCGCGTGCCGGAACCACACCTTGTCGCCGATCAGCAGATCGTCGGCAGGCTGCCCCCGCAGCGGGGTCTGCACCTCGCCGGGGCCCTCCTGCGGGTCGTACCGCAGGCCCCGTGGCAGATACGGCTGCGGCAGCCGGTCGGGGCCCGGCGCGCCCGAGGCGGGGTAGCCGCCGCCCAGCACCGTCACCACGCCGACCCCCGGCCTGCGCACCACCGGCATCGCGAACAGCGCGGCGGGGCGCGCGGTGAACGACGTGTAGTTGTCGAACAGGCGCGGCACGAACAGGCCCGAGCCGGCGGCGATCTCCGTCACCGCCTCCTCGGCCGCCGTGTGCTGGACGCTGCCCGTACCGCCGCCGTTGACGAACTCCAGGTCGGGCGCGACCGCGCGCACCGCCCGTACGGCAGCGCCCCGTCGCGCCGCCAGCTCGCGCCGCGCCACGGTCTGCATCATCCGCACCGCGCGCGAGCGCAGCGGGCTGCCGGGCACCGCGTCGCCGACGCCCGCCACATGGCCCTCGTACGCCATCAGCCCCACCAGCCGGAAGCCCGGCCTGCGCACCACGGAACGCGCCAGCTCGGCCAGCCGCTCGGGGGAGTGCAGCGGGGAGCGCAGCGCGCCCACCCGCACCCGGCCGCCCAACAGCCGCAGCGAGGTGTCGAGTTCGAGACAGACGCGGATCTCCTCGGTGCCGCCGTCGCGGGCCGCGTCGATCAGGGCGAGCTGGGACGGGTCGTCCACCATCACCGTCACGGAGCGCGCCAGCTTCGGGTCCGCTGCCAGTTCCGCGTAGCCCGCGCGGTCGGCCGACGGGTAAGCGAGCAGCACGTCCTCCACGCCGGAGCGGGCCAGCCACAGCGACTCGGCGAGCGTAAAGCTCATCACCCCGCTGAAACCGTCCCTGGCGAGCACCCGCTCCAACAGGGCCCTGCACCGTACCGACTTGGACGCGACGCGGACCGGTTTGCCCGCAGCGCGGCGCACGAGTGCGTCGGCGTTCGCGTCGAACGCCTCCAGATCGACCAGCGCCAGAGGGGCGTCGAGGTGCGCGGTGGCGCGGTCGTAGCGCGCGCGGTCCGCGGCGGGGTCAGCAGTCGTATCGAACACCTGGGCAGCTTGCCAGAGCCCCGCCCTCCAGCACAGCCCTTCCCGGCCCTGCTTGCCCCTCGGGTCGCCCTCGGGCCGGGTTGCCGCGGATACCTGTTCGCACCGTAGAGTGACGGCCGCACGCTGCGACACCTGACCAGCGGCGTGTTGTCCGATACGAACCGGCCTGCCCCGAAAGGCATTCGTGTGGGGTGGCACTGCGCGCGGGAGGGGTGCAGATGAGCACTGATGCCGACCGCACCGGCGTGCCCCTTCCGCCGGTGGCCCCACCCCGTCCCAGCTTTCCGCCCCGCCCCGCCGTACCCCCGCGCCCCAGCGTCCCCCCGATGCCGACGGCTCCGCCGTCCATGGCATCCGCCGCGCGCGCGGAGTCCGGCGGCCCGGAACCGGCTGAGCCGGCCGGGCCCGCCGCACCGGCAGAGACCGCCGTACCGGCCGGGGCCGGCGCCGTACCGGAGGGCGCGGAGACCCGCAGGGACCCGAGCGAGGAAGACGAGCCCGACCCACAGATGCCGCACCACACGGATGCGGAGGAGTACCGGCTGGCACCTCCCCGCGGGCGCGGAGACCGCCCGCGCCCGCCGATACCGACCGCGCCGCCCCAGCCTCCGCCGCCCACCGGCCGCCCCATCACCGGCCCGCGCCCCGCACCGCTCAGCGACGTGCCCCCGCCACCGTCCGGCGCGCCCGCCATCGGCCCGGTCGCCCGCGCCTCCGGGCAGGGGGCCGACGGAGGCGGGGACGGGCCCGAGCCGAAGGAGCCGGTCGAGCCGGTCACCGCGGCCGGGCCGCTGCGCCCCCTCGGCACCAGCGACCCGCTCGCCACCGGCAACCCCCTCGGGACCGGCAACCCCCTCGCCACCGGCCGCACGCTCGGCATCCCGGGACCCCGCGAACCGGAAGGACCCGGAGCACCCGGAGCCCCTGGTGTGCCCGGCGCCTCCGGCAGGCCGGGCGCGCCCGGCACGACCGGCGCCACCGGAACCGTCGGCTCGGCCGCCGAGCACGACGCGGAGCGCTCAGCACCGCCCACCGCGCGCCCTTGGTCCGTACTCGACCCGGCGCGTGGCCGCCCGGCCCGCCGCACGGTCGCCGCAGCCGCCTGCCTCGTCCTCGGCGCGGGGCTGCTCGGCGGCTCGGCAGCGGGCGTCTGGCTCTCCGACGATCCGGGCGAAGCGGCGGCGGCCCAGGGCGACTTCGACCGCACGCGCGGCCTGTGGCACAACGTCCCCGTCGACGAGCTGTTCCCGCCCGTACTCAAGGGCGAAGGGGCGGGCCCCGGCGGCGCCGACCGGCGCTGGACCCGGGTCGCCGTGGCGCCCGACAGCGACTGCGCGAACGCCTTCGACCCCCTGCTGGCCAAGGCGCTCTCCCCGGCCGGGTGCAGCCGCCTCGTACGCGCCACCTACGCGGACGAGACGACGACCAGCGTCACCACCGTCGGCCTCGTCTTCACCCGCGCCGACGAGGCCACCATGGGGTCGCTCAGGAAGCGGTTCGCGCTGGAGAACCTCACCGACCGCACCGATCTGATGCCCCGTCCGTACGCGGCGCGCGGCACCGTCGCCGCCGACTTCGGCGACGCGCAGCGCGCCAGTTGGACCGTCCGCGTGCTCGACGACGCGCCCGTCGTCGTCTACGCCGTGACCGGGTTCGCCGACGGACGCGTGGTGAGCGACCCGCAGGCCGCGTCCGCCGCGACGGGCAAGGGCGAGAACTCGGCGGCGGCACAGGCGGGCCTCGGCCACGACGCGCAGGGCATCGCCGACCGCGTCGAACGCGGACTGCGCAAGGCGTCGAAGGCGGCCGGAACGGAAGACGAATGAGCGAGCACCACCCCGGCAACTCCGGCCACCCCGGCAACTCCGGCCACCCCGGCAACTCCGGCCACCCCGGCAACTCCGGCCACCCCGGCAACTCCGGCCACCCCGGCCACCCCGGCAACTCCGGCAACTCCGGCACGACGTGGCACCGGTCCGGCCCCGCGAGCACCCGGTCCCGCCGCACCCCCCGTCGGATGTCCCGTCGCACGCGCGCCCTGGCCCGCAGGGGCGGCGCCGTGCTGCTGGCCGCGCTCCTCGCGCTCGCCCCCACGGCGGGTACGGCGCACGCGCAGGGCGAGGGCGTCCAGGAGCAGTTGTGGGGCCTCAAGGCCATCCACGCACAGGACGCCTGGAAGACCACCAAGGGCAACGGCATCACCGTGGCCGTCCTCGACACCGGGGTGGACGCCGACCACCCCGACATCAAGGGCAGCGTCATGGAGGGCAAGGACTTCGTCGGCATGGGCGCGAAGAAGGGCGACCGCGAGTGGGCCAGGCACGGCACCGCCATGGCCGGGATCGTCGCGGGCCACGGGCACGGCAAGGGCCGCAAGCAGGGTGTCCTCGGCGTCGCGCCCGAGGCCAAGGTGCTGCCCGTGCGCGTCCTCCTCGAAGAGAGCGACCCGGACCGCAAGAAGGCCCGCAACGCGCGCGGCGGCGCCCTCGCCGACGGCATCCGCTGGGCCGCCGACCACGGCGCCGACGTCATCAACCTCTCCCTCGGCGACGACAGCGACTCGGCCCACCCCGAGGCCCGCGAAGACGCCGCCGTCCGCTACGCGCTGCGCAAGGGCGCCGTCGTCGTCGCCTCGGCGGGCAACGGCGGTGAGGACGGCGACCATGTCTCCTACCCGGCCGCCTACCCCGGTGTCATCGCCGTGGCCGCCGTGGACCGCAGAGGCGCGCGCGCCGCGTTCTCCACGCGCCGCTGGTACGCGACGGTCGCCGCACCGGGCAAGGACGTGATCATCGCTGACCCCGACCGCCGCTACTACGAGGGCTGGGGCACCAGCGCGGCGGCGGCCTTCGTCTCCGGCGCCGCCGCCCTGGTCCGTGCGGCGCACCCCGACCTCAGCCCCGCGCAGATAAAGGAGCTGCTCTCGGACACGGCGCGCAACACACCCGAGGGCGGACGCAGCGACGCCCTGGGCACGGGCGTCGTCGACCCGTCGGCGGCCATCGAGGTCGGCACCAGCGTCAAGCCCCGCAAGCAGGAACCGAGCCAGTTGCCGTACCGCAGCCAGTACTTCGGCACGGGGCCCGACGGCGAGGGCCACGCGGTGTGGGCGGCCGTCATAGCCGCGCTGGTCGGCGCGCTGCTGGTCGGTGGAGCCGTCGCGCTCCACCGCGGGTTGCCGCGCCGCCGCGACGGCTGAGGCGCGCGGAGGGGGAGTGGGGACGGCGCCCCGTCCCCACTCCACGAGCCGTACCGGCCTCGGGGCTCGCGCGCCCCGCCGGATACCCTCGGGGCGTGGCGCTCAAGAACATCCCCGACCCCGGTTTCGCCGACGACGACGGCTCGGCCGACCCCGCACTGACCGAGGCCCTCGCCGCCTGGCAGGCGGCACCCTCGGACCCCGGAACCGAGGCACGGCTGCTCACGGCGCTGGCCGGGGCCCGGCTGCTCGTCCCCGTCGTCGCCGTCCTGGGGGAGAGCGAGACCGGCGAGGACGGGCTGCGCCGCGAGAAGTCCAGCGACATGGCGGTACCCACCCTCACCGCGCCCGGCGGACGCAGGGCACTGCCCGCCTTCACCTCCACCGCCGCACTGGCCCGCTGGCGCGCCGACGCGCGCCCCGTGGCCGTCCCCCTGCGCCAGGCGCTCCAGGCCCTCGCCCACGAGGGGGCAGACACCCTCGTCCTTGACCTCGCGGGCCCCGTCACCTACCCGCTCACGGGCCCCGCGCTGCACGCGCTCGCCGAGGGCCGTACGCGCACGGACCCGGCCGCCGACCCCGCCGTCGCCGAGGCCCTGCGCACGGTGCTCGCCGACGAGCCCGAGGTGGCGGGCGCCCACCTGGCCCCCGGAGGCGAAGCCTCCGACGGCACCCTCGCGCTCTCCCTCGAACCCGGTGCCGAGGCCCGTACGGTCGCGGAGCGGCTGGCCGGGGCGCTGGCCGGGCACGAGACGCTGCGCTCCCGGCTCGTGCACGGGCTCGACCTCGCGCTCCTCCCGCCCGGCAGCACCCTCCCGGAGCGGGCCCTCTACCGGCGCTGACGCCGCGCGCCGGGCGCGTCGGCGCCGTGCCCGGCGCCGTGGGCGCCGCCTCGGCGTGCGGCCCGGCGGAAGGCGGCGGACACTCTAGGAGAGATCGGGAAGGACCGGATCTCCCGACCACCCGGACGTGACGGGAGGGTGTCATGCCGACCATGTCGTCCATGCAGTCGTCTTTGCGGTCGTCCATGTCGGCCGAAGAGGTCGAGACGAACCCGCAGCCCTACGCGGCGGAGTTTCTCGGAACCCTCCTTCTGGTCTTCTTCGCGGTCGGCGCGGCCGTCCTGTCGAGCGAGTACATCGGCACCCTCGGCGTCGCGCTCTCCTTCGGCTTCACCCTGCTGGCACTCGCCTACGCCATCGGGCCGATCTCGGGCTGCCATGTGAACCCGGCGGTGACCCTCGGCATGCTGATGGCCCGGCGCATGAGCCTGCACACGGCCATCCGCTACTGGATCGCGCAGATCGTCGGCGCCATCGTGGGCTCCGCGCTGCTCTTCCTCGTCGCCAAGCAGGTGCCGGGACTCCAGACCGACGAGTCGTTCGGCAGCAACGGCTTCGGCGACCGCTCGGCGGTCCACATCAACGCCTTCGGCGCCTTCGTCGCCGAGCTGATCCTGACGATGCTGCTGGTCTACGTCGTGCTGTCGGTGACCCACAAGGTGGCCGTCGTCGGCTTTGACGGGCTGCCTATTGGCATGGCACTGGCCGTCGTCCACCTCGTCGGCATCCCGCTGACGGGCACCTCGGTCAACCCGGCCCGCAGCATCGGCCCGGCCCTCTTCGCGACGGGCTCGGCGCTGACGCAGCTCTGGCTGTTCATCGTCGCGCCGCTGATCGGCGCCGTCCTCGCGGCGCTCGTCCACCGCGTCACCCACCCGCAGACGGGCCGGGACGAGCTGGCGAACGCCGAACCGGCGGAATCCACGAGCCGCTGAACGGCGGCCCGGTGATCCGCTCAGCCGGAGACTCAGCCGTAGACGGGGCCCGTGAACTTCTCGCCGGGGCCCTGGCCGGGCTCGTCCGGCACGAGGGACGCCTCGCGGAAGGCGAGCTGGAGCGACTTCAGGCCGTCCCTGAGCGGCCCGGCGTGGTAGGAACCGATCTCGGTCGCGCTCGCCGTGACCAGCCCGGCCAGCGAGTGGATCAGCTTCCTGGCCTCGTCCAGGTCCTTGTGCTGCTCGCCGTCCTCGGAGAGCCCGAGGTTCACGGCGGCGCTGCTCATCAGGTGCACCGCCACCGTGGTGATCACCTCGACGGCCGGCACGTCCGCGATGTCGCGGGTCATGCTGTCGAAGTCGGGGTTCTGACCGGAGGGCCCGGCGGATCCGGAAGATGCGGTGTCGCTCATGCGCCACAGCCTATGCTGCGCCCGGCTCGCACGGACGTGTGGGGACCACCGGCGTCCCCTGGTATGCTGGGAAATCGACCGGCTGAAGACTGCGCTCTCGTATACCGCGTGCTCGTGATCTCCAGCCCACAAGTGGAGGCTCTTCAAACTCCCACCTGGCGATCTCCCGGATCGCGGGTCAAAGGTCAGGCTGCGCCCCGTGGGTTCTCACGGCGGTGCTCCCGGTCCATGAGGAGCCCCGCTTGTGTCCTGTCCGGGGCGTTTTGTGCGTTCCGGCGCGGTGGTCACCATTAACAGACTCATGTGCGGCCGTTCGCCAGATGGCCGCGCGGTGCACCCGAGGAGGCCCCATCAGCGCCGAGCCCCGCATCAACGACCGGATTCGTGTCCCCGAGGTGCGACTCGTCGGTCCCAGTGGCGAGCAGGTCGGCATTGTGCCGCTTGCCAAGGCCCTGGAGCTTGCGCAGGAGTACGACCTCGACCTCGTCGAGGTGGCGGCACAGGCCCGCCCGCCTGTCTGCAAGCTCATGGACTACGGAAAGTTCAAGTACGAGTCGGCCATGAAGGCCCGTGAATCGCGCAAGAACCAGGCGCACACGGTCATCAAGGAGATGAAGCTCCGGCCGAAGATCGATCCGCACGACTACGACACCAAGAAGGGTCACGTCGTCCGGTTCCTCAAGCAGGGTGACAAGGTCAAGATCACGATCATGTTCCGCGGTCGTGAGCAGTCCCGCCCGGAGCTGGGCTTCCGCCTGCTCCAGCGACTCGCTGACGATGTGGCCGACCTGGGCTTCGTGGAGTCCAACCCGAAGCAGGACGGCCGCAACATGATCATGGTTCTCGGTCCTCACAAGAAGAAGACCGAGGCGATGGCCGAGGCCCGCGAGGCGCAGGCCGCACGCAAGGTCAGCCGCCACCAGAGCGAGAACCCTGGTGAGCAGCCGAGCGAGCAGCCCGCCCAGCAGGCCGAGGAGCCCGCCGAGGCGTGAGCCCCCTCCGGGGGCACCCGCCCCGGGACACACACACGAACGACTTGGTGCTTCCGTGTGCCCGTCCGTCGACGGGAGGACGAGGGAAGCACCACCGACGAGGAGAGTACGGCGACATGCCGAAGAACAAGACGCACAGTGGTGCCCGCAAGCGCTTCAAGGTCACCGGCTCCGGCAAGGTGATGCGCCAGCGCGCCGGTCGCCGCCACCTTCTCGAGCACAAGCCCTCGACACTGACGCGCCGCCTTGCCGGCAAGACCGAGATGGCCCCGGCCGACGCCAAGAAGGTCAAGAAGCTTCTCGGCAAGTAAGACCCCCGCACGACCGGGACCCATTCGTTCCGGGCCGGATGGATGAGCGGAACCATGCTCACCGGCCCCGCCTACAAGGAGTTATCAAGTGGCACGCGTCAAGCGGGCGGTCAACGCTCAGAAGAAGCGCCGGGCGATCCTGGAGCAGGCCAGCGGTTACCGCGGCCAGCGCTCCCGCCTCTACCGGAAGGCGAAGGAGCAGGTCACCCACTCCTACGTCTACAACTACAACGACCGCAAGAAGCGCAAGGGCGACTTCCGTCAGCTCTGGATCCAGCGGATCAACGCCGCTGCCCGCGCCAACGGCATCACCTACAACCGCTTCATCCAGGGTCTGAAGGCTGCCAACATCGAGGTGGACCGGAAGATGCTGGCCGAGCTGGCGGTCAATGACATCAACGCGTTCGCCGCGCTCGTCGAGGTGGCCCAGAAGGCCCTGCCGAGCGACGTCAACGCTCCGAAGGCCGCCTGAAGCACGGCCGCAGAGCGCGCGTGTACGGACCCGCAGGCCCCTGGCCTGCGGGTCCGTCCTTGTGTGCGGGGCCCGCACCGCCGCATCCGGCGACAGACCCAGTGACAGACGACGTGACGACGTGAGAAGTGAGCCGCCGCCCATGGGCACCCCCGAGCTGATCTCCCCGCGCTCCGCGCGCGTGGCCGCCGCGCGGCGGCTGGTGCGCCGCAACTTCCGCGGCAAGGACCACCGCTTCCTCGCCGAGGGGCCGCAGGCCGTACGGGAGGCCGTCGCGCACCGCGGTGCGGACGGCGGGCCCACCCTGCTGGAGCTGTTCGCCACGCCCGAGGCGGCCCAGCGGCACGACGCGATCCTCGCCCGCGCACGTGCGGAAGGCGCCCGCGTCCACCTGGCCGACGAGGCGACCCTCGCGGACATCGCGCAGACGGTGACCCCGCAGGGCCTGGTCGGCGTCTGCCGCTTCGTCGACCGGCCCTTCGCCGACGTGCTCGCCGCGCGCCCCCGCCTGGTGGCCGTCCTCGCGCACGTACGCGACCCGGGCAACGCGGGCACCGTGCTGCGCTGCGCCGACGCGGCGGGCGCCGACGCCGTCGTCTTCACGGACGCCTCCGTGGACCTCTACAACCCCAAGGCCGTACGCGCCTCGGCCGGGTCGCTCTTCCACCTCCCCGTCGCCGTCGGCGTGCCCGTCGAGGAGGCGGCGCGCGGCCTGGGGGAGACCGGGGTGCGGGTGCTCGCGGCCGACGGCGCGGGCGAGAGCGACCTCGACGACGAGCTGGACGCGGGAACCATGGGCGCGCCCACCGCGTGGATCTTCGGTAACGAGGCGTGGGGGCTCCCGGAGGAGACCCGCGCACTCGCGGACGCGACGGTGCGTGTTCCGATCCACGGCAGTGCCGAGAGCCTCAATCTCGCGACGGCTGCCGCAGTGTGCCTGTATGCCTCGGCCCGTGCGCAGCGGTCCGCTGGAGGGTGCCGCTCCGTCACCGAGAGCTAGTAGGGTGGCGGGCCCGGGACGGGGAAGCCCGGAGGGGAGAGGGGGTGCGGCGTGGCGAATGTGGAGACTCCTGGGAGGCGCGCGCGCGGCGCCCCGGCCACCGAGCACACCGTGACCTCGGACGAGGGCGCGGGTCCCGAGCGGATCGGCGACGCCCCCGCGGCCCCCCGCGTCGAGTTCGTCCGCTCCTTCGGCTCGCCGGGACAGCAGCGCCAGGCAGCGGAGGACGCGCTCGGCCTCTTGCCCGACGACCTGCCGGACGGCCTGGTCGTCGCCGATCACACCGGACAGGTGATCTGTTTCAACAGCGCGGCGGCCCGGATCACGGGGTGCAGCGCCGAGGACGCGCTCGGGCGCCCCATCCACAGTGCGCTGCCGCTGGAGGATCTGGAGGGCCACCGCTGGTGGCAGCTCACCGATCCCTACGGCGGCCTCGCCACCCGCAAGAGCCAGCCGGAGCGGAACCTGCTGCTGCCGGGGGGCCGCGAGGTGCTGGTCTCCGCGCGGTACGTCCGCACGCGCCCCACGGGCCCCGTCCACCGCCTCGTCGTCACCCTGCGCGGCACCGAGGCCAGGCGGCGCACGGAGCGGGGGCACGCGGAGCTGATCGCCACCGTCGCGCACGAGCTGCGCTCCCCGCTGACGTCGGTCAAAGGTTTCACCGCGACGCTGCTGGCGAAGTGGGAGCGGTTCAACGACGACCAGAAGCGGCTGATGCTGGAGACCGTGGACGCCGACGCCAACCGCGTCACCCGGCTCATCGCGGAGCTGCTGGACATCTCCCGTATCGACTCGGGACGGCTGGAGGTGCGCCGTCAGCCCGTCGACATGGCCGCGGCCGTCCGCCGTCACATCGAGGCGCACACCACCGCGGGCCAGCCCGCCTCCCGCTTCGTCACCCGCATCAGCGGGCCGCTGCCCGCGCTGTGGGCGGACCCGGACAAGGTGGACCAGGTGCTGGGCAACCTGCTGGAAAACGCGGTGCGGCACGGCGAGGGAACTGTCACGATCGAGGTGGCGCCAGCGCCCACCCGTACAGGCGACGAAGGAACGGCGGTCACCGTGAGCGACGAAGGCCCCGGCATCCCCGAGGAGTCGATGGGCCGCGTCTTCACCCGCTTCTGGCGCGGCAGCAAGCGCGGCGGCACCGGGCTCGGCCTCTACATCGTCAAGGGCATCGTCGAGGCGCACGGCGGCACCATCACGGTCGGCCGCGCCGCCGAGGCGGGCGGCGCCCAGTTCCGATTTACGTTGCCCGTGAGCGCTCCGGCCTTCATGGCCTGACCCGCGCCACGGGCTTCCCGGCGGCCCACGGGCCGGTGCGGACGTCTCCCCGCGGACCGGTGCGGACACCGGTGCGGACACGTCCGCGTACAAGAGACCAGGCAGGCCCCTTTAGACTCGGCCTTTGGCACCTTTCGCACCAAGGTCTGATCGCACCAAGGTCTGGGGCAAAGCGCGCGCTCAGCTGCCGGATGCCTCTTCGCCCAGCGGAGGCGGAGCGGAGCGGAGCCATCTATCGGAAGCACGGGAAGAGATGTCGGCACCCAATAAGTCGTACGACCCTGTCGAGGTCGAGGCACTGAAACCGGAAGAGATCGACCGGGCGAAGGACGAGGCGATCGCGGCGATCGCCGCCGCCGGTGACCTCGAAGCGCTGCGCGAGGTGAAGGCCGCCCACTCGGGCGACCGCTCCCCGCTGGCCCTCGCCAACCGCGAGATCGGCGCCCTGCCGCCGCACGCCAAGGCCGAGGCGGGCAAGCGCGTCGGCCAGGCCCGCGGCGCGGTCGGCAAGGCGCTCAAGCTGCGCCAGGAGGAGCTGGAGCGCGAGCGCGACGAGCGCGTGCTGGTCGAGGAGGCCGTGGACGTCACGCTGCCCTACGACCGCGTGCCCGCCGGGGCCCGCCACCCGCTGACCACGCTCATGGAGCGCATCGAGGACATCTTCGTCGCCATGGGCTACGAGGTCGCGGAGGGCCCCGAGGTCGAGGCGGAGTGGTACAACTTCGACGCCCTCAACCTTGGCCCCGACCACCCGGCCCGCACCATGCAGGACACCTTCTTCGTCGAGGGGCCGGGGAAGAGCGGCGCTGCGGACGGTGACAGCGGTGTCGTCCTGCGGACGCACACCTCGCCCGTGCAGGTCCGTACGCTGCTCGACCGCGAGCCCCCCGTCTACGTCATCTGCCCCGGCCGCGTCTTCCGCTCCGACGAGCTGGACGCGACCCACACCCCCGTCTTCACGCAGGTCGAGCTGCTGGCCGTGGACGAGGGCCTGACCATGGCCGATCTCAAGGGCACCCTGGACCACATGGTGCGCTCGCTGTTCGGTGAGGGAGTGCACACGCGGCTGCGGCCCAACTACTTCCCCTTCACCGAGCCGTCCGCCGAGATGGACATGGTCTGCTACAAGTGCCGCGGCGAGTCGGTCGGCGACCCCGACAACCCCTGCCGCACCTGCTCCAGCGAGGGCTGGATCGAGCTGGGCGGCTGCGGCATGGTCAACCCGCGGGTGCTGCGCGCCTGCGGCGTCGACCCGGAGAAGTACAGCGGATTCGCCTTCGGGTTCGGCATCGAGCGGATGCTGATGTTCCGCCACAACGTCGAGGACATGCGAGACATGGTCGAGGGTGACGCGCGCTTCACCAGGCCGTTCGGGATGGAGATCTGATGCGGGCCCCGCTTTCGTGGCTGCGGGAGTACGTCGACCTGCCGGCCGGTGAGACAGGACGCGACGTCGCGGCGAAGCTGATTTCGGCGGGCCTGGAGGTCGAGACCGTCGACCGGCTCGGTGCCGGTATCGAAGGTCCGCTCGTGGTCGGCAAGGTCCTCGCGATCGAGGAACTGACCGAGTTCAAGAAGCCCATCCGCTACTGCCAGGTGGACGTCGGCCAGGCCAACGGCACGGGCGAGCCGCAGAACCTCATCTGCGGCGCCCGCAACTTCGCCGTCGGCGACAAGGTCGTCGTGGTCCTCCCCGGCGCCACCCTGCCCGGCGACTTCAAGATCGCGGCCCGTAAGACGTACGGGCATGTCTCCGAGGGCATGATCTGCTCCGAGCGCGAGCTGGACATGGGCGACGACCACGACGGCATCATCGTGCTGCCGCCGGAGTACGAGGTCGGCACCGACGCGATCGAGCTGCTCCAGCTCGTCGACGAGGTCCTGGACATCGCCGTCACCCCGGACCGCGGCTACTGCCTGTCGATGCGCGGCATCGCCCGCGAGACGGCCACCGCCTACGGCCTCCCGCTGCGCGACCCCGCGCTGCTGGACGTGCCCACGCCCAACTCCTACGGCCACCCCGTCAAGGTCGCGGACCCCAAGGCGTGCGACCGCTTCACCGCGCGCACGGTCACCGGGCTGCGGCCCGAGGCGCGGTCGCCGATCTGGCTGAAGCGCAGGCTCCAGAAGGCGGGCATGCGGCCCGTCTCGCTCCCCGTCGACATCACCAACTACGTGATGCTGGAGCTGGGCCAGCCGCTGCACGCCTACGACCGCTCCCGCCTCGACGGGCCCGTCGGCGTGCGCCGTGCCGAGGCAGGCGAGAAGCTGACCACGCTCGACGGCACCGTCAGGGAGCTGGACCCCGAGGACCTGCTCATCACCGACAACCGCGGCCCCATCGGGCTCGCCGGTGTCATGGGCGGCGCCAACACCGAGATCGCCGGGGCCACCCAGGACCCGGAGACCGGGCGCGTCGAGGGCACCCGCGAGATCCTGGTGGAGGCCGCGCACTTCGACCAGGTCGCCATCGCCCGTACGGCGCGGCGGCACAAGCTGGTCTCCGAGGCGTCCAAGCGCTTCGAGCGCGGCGTCGACCCTGAGGCCGCCTCGGCGGCGGCGCAGCGCACCGTCGATCTCCTCGTGCTGCTCGCGGGCGGCACGGCCGAGGCCGGGGTCACCGAGATCGTCGCGCCCTCGGGGCCGCGCACCATCAAGGTGGCGGCAGACCACCCCGACCGGGTCGCGGGCGTCGCCTACGGCCGCGAGACCGTCGTGCGCCGCCTCCAGCAGGTCGGCTGCGACGTGTACGGGCAGGACGAGCTGACGGTCACGGTCCCCTCCTGGCGGCCCGATCTGACGGACCCGAACGACCTCGCCGAGGAGGTCATCCGCCTGGAGGGATACGAGAACCTCCCCTCCACGCTCCCCAAGCCCCCCGCGGGCCGGGGCCTGACCGAGTCGCAGCGGCTGCACCGCCGCGTCGGGCGGGCACTGGCGGGCGCGGGCTACGTCGAGGCGCTCAACTACCCCTTCGTCGGGGACGCGGCCTTCGACGCGCTCGGCCTGGAGGCCGACGATCCGCGCCGTGCGACGGTCCGGCTCGTCAACCCGCTCTCCGACGAGGAGCCCGCGCTGCGCACCACGCTGCTGCCCGGGCTGCTCGCGGCGCTGCGCCGCAACGACGGCCGCGGCAGCCACGACCTCGCGCTCTTCGAGACCGGTCTTGTCTTCCGGCCGACGGGCGAGGAGACGGCCGCGCCGCGCCCGAGCGTCGCGGGCCGTCCCGCCGCCGAGGAGATCGCCGCGCTGGAGCGCGCCCTGCCGCGGCAGCCGCGCCACGCCGCCGTCGTCCTCACGGGCGCGCGCGAGCAGGCGGGCTGGTGGGGGAAGGGGCGTCCGGCCGACTGGGCGGACGCGGTCGAGGCGGCCCGTTCGGTGGCCCGCGAGGCCCGCGCCGAGCTGACGACGGAGAACGCCAGGTACGCGCCGTGGCACCCGGGCCGGTGCGCCGCGCTGTACGTCACCGTCGACGGCGCGAAGACCCTCGCCGGACACGCGGGCGAGCTGCACCCGCGCGTGCTCAAGGCGCTCGGCCTGCCGCCGCGCACCTGCGCGATGGAGCTGGACCTCGGCCTCGTCGAGCGCGCCGGAAGCGGCCCGCTGCGGGCGCCGCACGTGTCCACGTTCCCCGTGGCCACGCAGGACGTCGCGCTGATCGTGGACGAGTCCGTCCCGGCCGCCGACGTGGAGGCGGCGCTGCGCGCGGGCGCGGGCGAACTGCTGGAGTCGCTGCGGCTGTTCGACGTCTTCACGGGCGAGCAGGTCGGCGGGGGCAAGAAGTCCCTGGCGTACGCGCTGCGCTTCCGCGCCGACGACCGCACGCTGAAGGCGGAGGAGGCGAGCGCCGCGCGGGACGCGGCGGTGGCTGCCGCCGTGGAGCGGACGGGTGCGGTGCTGCGCGGGGCGTAGGGACACCGGAAACCTGGTGGTGGGGCGAGGGGCGCGCGGCATTTTCTGCCGCGCGCCCCTCGCTTTGTCGCGGCTGCGCGCGGCGCCCTGGCCTGCTCACTCGATTGGGTGAGTATTCCCAGGAACATGGTCAATCCGGACCAGCGCTCCTCCACCATCGTCATGGCCCCAGGGGCGGCGCGAGGCCGGAGCGGGCCCGTCGGCCGGAGCGGGCCCGCCGGAAGGACCGCGAGCAGAAAGGGGGCGCCGTCGTCGCACCGCACACACCGCACACCTCCACCGCCACCGGCGCCGCATCCCGCGCGCCGCGGGTCCGCAGGGCCCTGGTCTTCGTCGCGCCCTTCGTGCTTCCGGCGCTGTGGGTCCTCGGGGTGCTGGCCTGGGAGGCCCGCGTGCCCTTCGAGACCCACGCCGTCCCACTCCTCGCCGCCGCCCCCGCCGTCGCCTGCGCGGGGACAGGGCACCGCCGGGGCGTGGTGGCGGGCGGGGCCTGCGCGCTGCTGGCGCTCTCTCCGCTCGGCTCGGCCCTGGCGTACGAGGGCGAGCGCGAGAGCGTGGGCGGCCGGTTCGGCACGTGTGCCGCGGTCCTGTCCGTCGTGGCGGCCAGCTATCTCTCCGCGCGCCGCCGCGGGCGGCTCGCCGGTGAGCTGACGCGAGCCCGTACCGTCGCCACCGCGGCGCAGGAGGTGCTGCTGCGGCCTGTGCCGCCGCGCGTCGAGGGGCTCTCGGTGGCGTCCGCGTATCTGTCGGCGACGCGGGACGCCTCGGTGGGCGGCGATCTGTACGACGTGGTGGCCACCCCGTACGGCGTGCGCGTCGTCATGGGGGACGTCAGGGGCCACGGGCTCCCGGCGATCGGCACCGTGTCCGCCGTGCTCGGCAGCTTCCGCGAGGCGGTCTACGACGAGCCCTCGCTCGGCGGGGTGCTGCGGCGCATGGAGCGGGGGCTGTCCCGGCATCTGTGCGAGCGCCGCGCGGGGCGGGGGTCGCCGGGCATGGCACCGGTACCGGGAGCTGGATCGGCGCCGGTATCGGCGTCGGCGCTGGGCGATCCGTACGACGGTCCGGGGTACGGCGGTGCCGAGACACACGGGAGCGCGGGGCGGGCGCCTTCCCCCGCGGCGGCCGAAGTGCCGGACGCGGGCGAGGAGTTCATGACCGTGCTGCTGCTGGAGGTGGGCCGGGACGGCTCGGTGGCCTTCCTCAACTGCGGCCACCCCTGGCCCTACCGCCTCTCCGTCCCGGAACACGGGCCGCCGTGCGCCCAGCCGGTCTCCGAGACCGAACCGCTGCCCCCGCTCGGGCTCTTCCCGCTGCCCGCGAGGCTTCCCCGGCCCCTGCTGCTGCGGCTGGCGCCGGGGCACGGGCTGTTCGTGCACACCGACGGTGCGGAGGACGCCAGAGACGCGGACGGTGCCTACTTCCCCTTGGCCGAGGCGTTGCTGTCCGCGCTCGCGGGGCGGCCGGGGCCAGCAGCGCTCGTCCAGTCCGTACGGGGTTCGCTGCTGCGCCACACCGGCGGACGGCTCAGCGACGACGCGGCGCTCCTCGCCCTCCGCAACGACCACTGCCGCGTCCCCGGCGAACCGGGCCCCGCCGCGCCCACCCCGGAACGAGAACTGCCCCGCCCACACCCGTCCACCACCCGTGTCCCCTGCCCCCGCGTCTCGGGCCTCCCCGACGAACAGGGTCCGCGCAGGGGTGGGCGGGGCGAACGGGACGGGACGTCGCGGGGGCAGCCGTACGCGTAGGGGCTCTGGGGGCGGGGCTGTTCGGTGTTTCGGGGTGGCCCCCTGTGTCGGGGGTGTTGCGCGGGACGGTGGGCCGGTGTGGTGGGTGCCGTAGGGTCCCGCGCTGGTTTTTGTGCGGCTTCACGGGGTGGGGCGTTTTTCGGGTGCGGGCCGGTGGCTTCGGCGCGGCGTGTGGTGCAGGTCCGACGCGGCTTGCGCCGCGTGATTCTCGGTTTCGGCCGGTGGTTGTGGGGTGCGTGTGTGGTGGGGGTCGGTGCCGCGCCGGGGTGTCTCCTCGGCGTGAAGGTTTCGTTTTTGGCTTTCGGCCGGTGACTTGCTCGTCCTGCGGGGACACCCCACCACGTCCCCTCCCGGCCGTGGCCGACTCCCGGCCGGTGGCCGGTACCGGTCCGCTCATGCTGTGGGCGGCACGGTGGTGAGTTGGAGGGTGCGTCCGCCGACGAGGGGCGCGGTGAGGATGACGGTGCGGCCCTCGTGTGTCAGCGCCTTGCCGATGCGGGTGTGGCGGGCGTGCCACCAGTGGCGAGGCGCGAGCAGGGTGGATACGCAGTCCCGTGTCTCCCCGTCGACGGTGACGCGTTCGCCCTTTTCGCGGAGGCGGAGGGGGTGGCAGGCGTGGGCGGTGAGGAGCGTCGCGAGGTTGCCTTCCATGATCTCGATGACCTGTCCGGAGGGCATGGGGCGCGGGTAGCTGGTGAGGAAGACGGGGCCGTGTGGGAGTTCGTACATGAGGCGTACGGCTCGGTCCTGGATGCGGCGCATGACGAAGTGCTGCTGCTGGCCGTCGAGTACAGCGACGGGGAAGCCCGATGTGGTGGTCCAGCCGTGGGGGTCGTAGAAGACGTCTTCCGGGTCGGCGGGGATGAGAACGGTGTGGTCGCGGGGCACGGGGCTGCTCCAGATCAGTGGCGAGTGAGGGCGTAGATGAGGGTGACGATGAGTGCGGCGAGGACGGTGACGGAGGCGATCTGCTCGCGTCGTCCTGGCGGGCAGAGGGGGCAGGCCAGGACGGGCTGGTCCGGGCCGTGCCACTGGATGATGCGGCCCTCGGCGGTCCAGCAGCCGCACTGGGCACAGACCCCGGTCACGGTGTGCGCACCACGCGCAGGGTGGGCGCGGGTTCGGCGTCCGGCTCGGGTTCGGTGTCGTCGGTGCGGTGTTTTCCGGCGCCGGTGAAGACGGTGATGGCGCGGGCGACGGTCTCCCCGGTGACGTCGGCGCGGATCGCTGCGAGGGGGAGGTATGCGCCGTGTCCGGGGCAGAGCCACACCGGCTCGTGCCACGGATAGCGCGCGGTGGCCAGGTAGCGCATGACGGGGCCCACGTGGTCGTCGTCCTCCACCTCGCACGTGCGGGCGGTCACCGATCCGCCCCCGTGCTCGCGGCACGGGCCTCGTCCTCGGCGGCGATGTCGGCCGCGCAGCCGTCGCAGACCTTCACGGGGACGGTGCGTGTGCGTGTCTGAGGGCTCGCGCCCCGCTCGTCGCCGGAGTACAGGTCGAGGACGACCTGTGTGCCGGGCGCCTGGCGGCAGCGGAAACAGCACTCGGCGGCCCGCCGCGCGCAGTCGTCGCAGATCCGCACCGGAACAGCGCGCGGGGCTGCCCCGTCCCCGGACAGGACGTAGATCTCCACCGTGCCCGGCCGCTGACGGCAACGGACACAGCACGGGCTCACCGCCCGGCCCCGCTCACATCGTCGCGGGGCCCGTGCTCGGCCCGGATGACCGCGTCAAGCACCACATACAGCAACCGTGCGTCGGTCAGCCCGTGCTCAGCCCAGCTCCGCACCCAGTGCGTGAAGGCCGACCGCGTACACCAGCCGGGCGGAACCGTCACATGCTGCGCGGTGCTGAGCAGTTGCACCCACGAGGTCTCGGGGATGACCCACCCGTTCGTCGCGCCGGGCGGCACCAGCCACGTCAGCCGGTGCCCGTACGGGTCCCGGATCACAGCCCCCGACTCACGACCGAGCCGCGCCAGCACCCGATCCCCCAGATATGCGGGGACGATGGCTGCGTCCCAAAACACCCCGGCGGGCAGTAACTCGGCGGCGACTCCCGTTGGAGGCGCCCACGACCGGACAGCGTGTTGAAGCTGGATGCCTGACATGACGACCAGCATCACGGGGCCAACGTGCCCTGGGAGTAGCCAATCTGTCGGCCAATCAGGTAGCGCCGGCCCCGCGCTGGATCTCGTCCAGCAGCATCCTCAGCGAGAGGCTGTGCTTCTCCGGCGGCAGCTTGTCCAACGCGGCGCGCGCATACCGGGCGCCCCCGGCCTGGTCGCCCGCGCGAGCCATCATCAGGCCACGGTGCATCTCCAGGTGGGTGGCGAACCGGGGCAGCTCGGGGGGCAGCTCCCTGCGGGCCACCTCCTGCGCCTCGACCGCCCCTCGCTCCTCCCCGAGACGAGCGAGGAGCATGGAGAGGTCGACGTTCCGCCGCCAGTGCGGTACCGCGTAGTCGGATGCCTGCTCGTGCGAACCGACCCGGTCATGAATCCTGTGTCCCTCGTCCGCGAGGGCAACGGCGGTTCGCCGGTCGCCCCGGATCGCGGCGACGTGCGCGCGTCCCATGACGGCGTTGAGGCGGCCGAGGGACGGGCGGTCATCGAGGGCCAGGGCCTCGGCCGCCAGCTGGTCGGCGACGCGCAGCGCGGCACCCTCGTATCCCAGCGCGATGGCTGCCCGGCCGCGAACCCATACCCGGGTGTCGGTGTCCTCGGAACGGTCGGCGGCCCGCGCCGCCATGCGGTACCAGCTCACGGCCTTCACGCCGTCGCTGCCCGGGAAGGTCTTGGCGTACAGGGTCATCAGCTTGGCGGCGATGCCCCACAGCTCGGGCCGGTCGGCCTGCCGCTGGAGGAGGACCAAATCGCTGGTCAGACGCCGCCGGATGTCGGCGGCGCCCATGGACATGTAGTCGTGGCCGTAGGCGGTCAGGGTCTCCCGCCACTGGTCGATGTCCGGCGCGGAGGTGGTGAGCGCGGCCTCGAAGCCGTTCAGTACGAGATCGGAGGCGACGACGGGCGCTATGGCGGTGGCGGCGATATCGGTGACGAACGTACGACGGTGCACGGCAGACCACTCCAGTATCTGGACGGGCACCTGGAGGGCGGCAGCGAGGGCACGGAGCGTCCGTAGGCGCGGGGTCCGCTTCCCGCATTCCCAGCGGGAGACGTCCTGCCTGGTGCAGGGTTGGCCGGAGACCTTGGAGAATTCATCGGCGAGCCGCGTCTGTGACCAGCCGACGGCCCGGCGTAGCTCGACAATCGTCCGTCCGATCGCTGATGACGCACAAGGGTCGGAAGACTGCTGGGACATGGGCCTGCTCCGTATCTGCCTGTGAGTCGCGTCACCAGGCTACGGCGCAGGGCCGTTCTCGTGTGGCCGACTGTCCACGGGCGGCTGCCTCTTGGGCATGACGCGTGGGAGGCGACCGGCGCGAACACGGGTCCGGGCACGGTGGCCCCGTCGCCTCGCGCGTGGCCGTGTCGAACCCCTGTCCGGCGTGGCCCGGGACTTCATCGAGGAGACGCGGGAGGTGTGAATGGCGCGGGGCTGGAGATCCCCGCAGGGGCGCTGACGACCTGGCGGATGTTCGTGCTGAGCTGCTGGCGGCGTACACGCGGGTGTATGCGGACCGGCTGGGCGAGCCGTACCCGTATACGGTCGGGCACAGCGTGTCGCGTCCGGTGCGGGAGGTACGGGACCGGCTGCGGGGCCTGTTGGCGAGCTGAGAAGGGACCGAGTGGTGACCACGATCGCGGTGACCGGGCACATGGATCTGACCGACGGCACCGTCCCCTTGGTACGGGCCGGGCTGGAGCGGTTGCTCGCGGGCTACGAGCCGTCGGATCTGACCGGCGTCTCGTGCATCGCGAAGGGCAGCGACTCCCTGTTCGCTGAGGCGCTGCTCGCGGTCGGCGGGCGGCTTGTCGTGGTCGTGCCGAGCGAGGACTACCGGCGGGCGAAGGTGAAGCCCGAGCATGCCGCCACGTTCGACCGGCTCGTCGGGGCGGCCGACGAGGTCCTGGTGATGCCCCACGCGTCGGCGAACCGGCAGGCGTACGAGGCGGCGAACGCGGTGCTGCTGGAGCGGGCCGACCGTCTGGTCGCGGTCTGGGACGGGCAGCCGCCCTCGGGCAAGGGCGGCGGCACGGCGGACGTGGTGGAGGAAGCACACGGGGCCGGGCTGCCGGTGGATGTGGTCTGGCCGGAGGGCGCGACGCGCGGTTGACCACGCCGGGTCGCTGGGCCCGCCCCCGGAGCAGTGCCCCGTCGGCCCCGTCGCGTCTCCCCGAGAACTCCCCGGGCACCGACACCCCCGCCGGCCACGACCAGTGAAGGCCGCCTCCCGGGTGTACTCGGGGAGCGGCCTTCGGTGCTGGTGTCGCGGGGGCGCCCCGTGCGGGGGCGACGGGTGGCAGGCGTCAGGCGTAGGCGTAGAAGCCCGCGCCCGCCTTGCGGCCCAGGCGGCCCGCGTCGACCATGCGCTGGAGCAGCGGGGGAGCGGCGTACAGCGGCTCCTTGAACTCGGCGTACATCGAGTCGGCGACCGAGGCGACCGTGTCGAGGCCGATGAGGTCCGTCAGCTTGAGCGGGCCCATGGGGTGGGCGCAGCCCATCTCCATGCCGTTGTCGATGTCCTCGCGGCTGGCGATGCCCGTCTCGAACATCCGGATCGCGGAGAGCAGGTAGGGGATCAGGAGCGCGTTGACCACGAAGCCCGAGCGGTCCTGGGCGCGGATGGTGTGCTTGCCGAGTATCCCGCTCACCGCGGCCTCGGCCCGCTTGACCGTCTCCTCGCCCGTGGTCAGCGCGGGGATCAGCTCGACGAGCCGCTGCACGGGGGCCGGGTTGAAGAAGTGGATGCCGATGACCTGGTCGGGCCGCGACGTGGCCACCGCCAGTTTCACCAGCGGGATGGAGGAGGTGTTGGAGGCCAGGATCGCGTCGGGCCTGGTCACGACCTGGTCCAGGACCTGGAAGATCTCGGTCTTGACCTGCTCGCTCTCGATGACCGCCTCGATGACGAGATCGCGGTCGGCGAAGTCGCCCAGGTCGGTGGTGAAGGTGAGGCGCGCCAGTGTGGCGTCGCGCTCCTCCTCGGTGAGCTTGCCGCGCTCGGCGGCCTTGCCGAGGGAGTTCACCAGCCGGGTGCGGCCCAGCTCCAGGGCCTCGCCCGTGGTCTCGGCGACCATGACATCCAGTCCGGCCCGCGCGCACACCTCGGCGATGCCGGCGCCCATCTGGCCGCAGCCCACCACTCCGACGCGTTCGATGTCGGTCACATCGTGCCTTTCGCTGATCTTGGGGTCCTGGCGGAGCCGGCGGGAGCGTCAGGAGCGTCCCGGCCGAGCCACCTCGCCGCTCGACGTTACCTGTGCGTGTCCGGGGCTTGTGGGGCGGGTGCGATAGCTCACCCAACTGTCCATGATCATTTAATGTCAAGCCGACGCTCCGGCGCGTGAGCGGCGCGCGATGAACCCGTACGGAGGGGTGTATCAGGGCGTGCCGGGGGTGTACGGGCCCGTCGGCGGGCGGGATCATCGGCGGACCGGTGCGTGGCCGGTGCGTGGACCGCTCGACCCCTGACTCGACCCCTGAGAGGCCGTCTCCATCCCGTAGGGCCCGTAGAGAGGGAGCTGAGGCTCATGAGGCGCATGTATCGCACGGGGCACATCACACGAAGACGCTTCGGCGCCGTCGCGGCCGGTATGGCGGCCACCGGGACCATCGGGCTCGCGGCGGGAGACGCGAGCGCACGCGGGCGCGGGCGTGGACGTCACCGGGAGATGCGGGGCATGTGGCTGGCCACCGTCGCCAACAGGGACTGGCCCAGCGCGCAGGGGCTCAGTCCCGAGCAGCAGCGGGCCGAGCTGCGCGCCTATCTGGACGCGGCGGTACGCCGCCGTCTGAACACGGTCTTCTTCCAGGCCCGCCCGACGGCGGACGCGCTGTGGCCCTCCCGGTACGAACCGTGGTCGGAGTGGCTGACCGGCGAGCAGGGCAAGGACCCGGGCTGGGACCCGCTGGGCTACGTCGTGCGCGAGGCCCACCGGCGGGGCCTGGAGGTGGAGGCGTGGTTCAACCCGTACCGCATCGCCGTGCACGAGGACCCGTCGCGCCTCGTGCCCGGGCACCCCGCGCGGCTGCACCCGGAGTGGGTGGTCCCGTACGGCGGCAAGCTCTACTACAACCCAGGCCTGCCCGAGGTACGCAGGTTTGTGCAGGACGCGATGCTCGACGCGGTGCGGCGCTACGACGTGGACGGCGTCCACTGGGACGACTACTTCTACCCGTATCCCGTCCTCGGCGAGATCTTCGACGACAGCGACGCCTACCACCGCTACGGCCAGGGCTTCCCCGACCTCGCCTCCTGGCGGCGCGAGAACATCGACCTGCTGGTGCGGGAGATGGCGGAGCGGGTGCACGCGGTCAGACCGCGCGTGCGCTTCGGGATCAGCCCGTTCGGTGTGTGGCGGAACAAGGCGACCGACCCCCTCGGCTCCGACACCCAGGCCGGGGTGCAGACCTACGACAACCTCTACGCGGACACCCGGCGCTGGGTGCGCGAGGAGTGGATCGACTACGTCGTCCCGCAGGTCTACTGGCACATCGGCTTCCAGGCCGCCGACTACGCCAAGCTGGTGCCCTGGTGGGCGGACACGGTGCGCGGGACGCGCGTACGGCTGCACATCGGCGAGGCGCTCTACAAGGCGGGCGCCGCGGGCCAGCCCGCGCCCTGGCAGGACCCCGCCGAACTCTCCCGCCACCTCACCTTCTGCCGGGACTTCCCCGAGGTCAGGGGGCATGTCTTCTTCTCGGCCAAGGAGGTGTCCCAGGACCTGATCGGCGCCATGGACCGCGTGGTGGCCGACCACTACGCGACGTCGGCGACGGAGCGGCGCTGACGGTCGCGGGGCGGGTGGACAGGCGGGCGGGGCCCGGCGGTCCGGGCCCCTGGGGCGTCAGCGTTCGTCCCGCACCTGGACCACGGAGTCAGGCCCTGGCGACATGACGGCTTCGTGACCGTCCTCGAAGCGGACCCGGTACGGCGGCTCGCCGTCCGCTCCCAGCACCTCGACGATCTCCGCGACGCGGTCGTGCTGGCCCACGACCCGTCCGTGCACCAGCAGACGGTCACCCGTATTGGCTCGCATCGACAGGGCCCTCCTGTTCGGCGGGGGTACGGTCGTAATGTCCGAGCTGTGGTCCGAAGTCTACGGCGGGAGACCGGAGTTCGCCCCCAGGCGTCACGCGCTGCTCCCCCGGCGCCAGGCGCCGCCGCCCCCGTCGTCGGACATCGCGGCCCCGTCGTCAGGCGCGGCTGCGCTGCACCACGACGATGCACACCAGGACCGCTGCGGCAGCGGCGGGAGCGGCGGGCGTCAGGTGCTCGCCGAGCAGCAGCACCGACCAGACGAGGGTGAGCAGGGGCTGCGCGAGCTGCACCTGGCTGGCCTTGGCCACCCCTGCGACGCCCATGGCGCGATACCAGACGATGAGCCCGAGCAACTGGGACCCCGCGGCCACCCACACCAGCCCCGTCACGGAGTGCGCGGTCAGCTCGACGGGCTCGGCCAGCAGCGCGATCACCGCGCCGGGAACGGCCAGCGGCAGACAGGCGACGAGGGCCCAGCCGATGATCTCCAGGCCCGACAGCTCGCGGGCCAGCTTCCCGCCCTCCGCGTATCCGGCCGCGCAGATCAGCAGGGCGCCGCAGAGGTAGAGGTCGCCCGTGGTCGGGGTGCCGCCGCTCTGGTGGAGGGCGAAGGCGATGACGACGGCGGCCCCCGCGAACGCCGCGACCCAGAAGGCGCGCGAGGGGCGGGCGCCGGTGCGTACGCAGGAGTAGAGCGCCGTCGTCAGCGGCAGCAGGCCCACGACGACGGCCGCGTGCGAGGTGGTGGACGTCTGGAGCGCGAGCGTGGTGAGCAGGGGGAAGCCGATCACGACACCGGACGCGGCGACGGCGAGCCCGGCCCAGTGACGGCGCGCGGGCGGCGGCACCCGGCGTGCGGCGAGCGCGATCCCCGCGACGGTGGCGGCGAGCACCGTCCGCAGCGTGGTCAGGGACCAGGGGCCGAAGCCCTCCAGGGCCCAGGCGGTGCCGGGGAAGGTGAGCGAGAAGCAGACGACGCCGAGGACGGCGAGGAACAGCCCGGAACGGGGCGGGGCCGGGGCCGGGCACGGGTGCGGGCTCTCCTCCGGGGAGGGGGCCGGCGGTGCGGCGGTACGGGTGGGCGCGCTCGCGACGGGGGCCGGGCCCGAGGCCGAGTTCGGGGCCGGGGCGTCCAGGGCCTGCGGGGCGGGAACCGCTATCGGGGACTCGGCGGTAGCGCTATCCTGTGCTCTCATGCAGCAGAGTAGCAGCGTCGCGGAACTGGTCACTCGCCTCCGAGGCGAGGTGAACCGCTACTCTCCGGGTGAGAAGCTGCCCTCCAGCAGGGCGCTCGTCGACCGGTACCGCGTCAGCCCCGTCACCGTCTCGCGCGCCCTCTCCGCGCTCTCCGCCGAGGGGCTGGTCGTCACCCGCCCCGGCTCCGGCGCCTACCGGGCCGAGCGGCGCGCGCCGCTGCCGGAGACCGGGGACACCTCCTGGCAGGAGGTCGCCCTGAGCGCCGACCCGTCGGCCGACGACGTACCGCGCGGCGTCGACGCCGAGGGCGTGCTCGCCACGCTGACCCAGCCGCCGCCCGGCGTCATCGAACTCAACGGCGGCTATCTGCCGCCCAGTTGGCAGCCGGAGCGGGCGCTGTCCGCCGCGCTCGCGCGCGCGGCACGTCGGCCCGGAGCCTGGGGGCGCCCGCCGGTCGAGGGCGTGGACGAGTTGCGGGGCTGGTTCGCGCGCGAGATCGGCGGCGCGGCGGGCGCCGTCGGCGCGGCCGACGTGCTCGTCACGGCCGGCGGCCAGAGCGCCATCACCACGGCGCTGCGCGCGCTGGCCCCGCCGGGCGCCGCCGTGCTCGTCGAGTCGCCCACCTACCCCGGCATGCTCGCCGCCGCGCGCGCCTCCGGGCTGCGGCCCGTGCCCGTGCCCGTCGACACGGACGGGGTGCGCCCCGGACTGCTCGCCGACGCGTTCCGGGCCAGCGGCGCGCGCGTCTTCGTCTGCCAGCCGCTGTTCCAGAACCCGACCGGTGCTGTGCTCTCGCCCGTGCGGCGCCCCGAGGTGCTGCGCGTGGCGCGCGAGGCCGGGGCCTTCGTCGTCGAGGACGACTTCGCGCGGCACCTCGCGCACGAGGACGCGGGGCCGCTGCCGCCCACGTTGCGCGGCGACGACCCGGACGGCGTCGTCGTCCACATCCGCTCCCTCACCAAGATCACCTCGCCGAGCCTGCGGGTTGGCGCGCTCGCCGCGCGCGGGCCCGTGCTGGAGCGGCTCCGCGCCGTCCAGATCGTCGACAGCTTCTTCGTCCCCAGGCCCCTCCAGGAGGCCGCGCTCGAACTGGTCGGCTCTCCCGCGTGGGGGCGCCACCTGCGCACCGTCGCGGGCCGGCTGCGGCAGCGGCGCGAGGTGATGCTGACCGCACTCGCCACCCGGCTCCCCGGGCTGCCCCTCGCACACGCCCCGCGCGGCGGCTACCACCTGTGGCTGCGCCTGCCCGACGGCACGGACGAGCGGGCCCTGACCGCGGCGGCGCTCCGCGCCGGGGTCGCCGTCGCCCCGGGCCGCCCCTACTTCGCCGCCGAGTCGGCCGCGCCCCACCTGCGGCTGACGTTCGCGCCCGCGGCGGCCGAGTCCGAGATCGTGGAGGGCGTGGAGCGGCTGCGGGCCGCCTGCGAGGAGGTCATCGGGCGGCCGGTAGGCTGAGGGGGAGGAGGGCTCGCGGTGAGCGGAGGCCAGGCGGCCGTACGGGGCCCGCTGTGCGCCGGGCAGCGCGCCAGGCGGACAGGAAGCAAGCCCGCTCGGCGCCCGGCGCCGTCCGGGTCCGGGACGGTTCCGGTTCCGGCTGCGGACTCGGGCCCGGCGCTGAGTACGGTCATCGCGGCGGGCGGCTGGTCCGGTCGCCGAGCGCGAGCCCGTTCGGTGCCCGGCGCCGTCCGGGTCCGGTCCGGGACGGTTCCGGTTCCGGCTGCGGACTTGGCCCGGCGCTGAGCACGGTCATCGCGGCGGGCGGCTGGTCCGGTCGCCTAGCGCGAGCCGGGTCGGGCAGGCGGCCCCGCCCCGGGCAGCCCCGGGCAGCCCCGGGCCGACGCGAGCGGCCGCGAGTGCGAGAACCGCGTCCACACCCGTGTCCACCCCCGCGTCCAAACCGTCCGCACCGCGACCACCACGCCCAGGCGGCCTACGGCAGTTCCGGTGCCATTCCGCAGAGGTACGAGGCGCCGTCCAGGAGGTCGGCGTCGAGGGGGACGCCCGTCAGGCGTTCGGCGAGCGCGAACGCCGCCTCCTCGTACAGCGCGTCGTCCGGCTCTTCGACGTCCCGGAGGTCGAAGCCCGCCGCGCGTATCTGCCCGGCCGCCTTGTCCGCCTCGCGGCCGAAGCGCTCGCCGGGCGTCAGCAGGTCGAACTCCAGCAGGGCCTCGCCGTCCTCCACCCAGGAGAAGTGCTCGTTCCCGCTGACCCCCTTGAAGCAGGTGATCTGACGCGTGCCCCGCGACAGCTTCTCCTGGCCCTGTTCCACCGCGGCCAGGAAGCCGTTCGGCTCGATGACCAGGGCCCAGTTCCCCACGGCGGCGGCCGAGACGAAGGCGCGCACGCCGTCCCACAGCTCCCAGTCGCCGAAGGCGGCCTCGCACAGGGCGCGGACACCCCACAGGACGCGGATCTCGCTGTTGACCCCCAGCCGCAGCAGGGCTTCGCGCGGGCTCAGCCCCTCCACCAGTGTCACGCAGTACGCCTCGGCGAGGTCGGGGAACCGCTCGCGGAACCAGGTGTAGTCGTGCGCGGTCGGCGAAGTCGTCATGCCTCGCATCGTGGCAGCGTCACCGGCGGCCCGCGCCGGGTTTGGCAATGCCCTTTTCCGCGCATGGCGTGCTCTCCGGGCATACGTGGCCGCGCCCGCGTGCGCCCGTTCGCCTCCCGGCTATCGAACACGGGGCCTGTCCCGCTCTACGATCCTCAAATGCACGTTCGCCTCACGCTGTTGGCCGCCGCGCGCAGCTCCGGCGCGCTCGATGTGCGCTTCGAGGACGATCGCGGGCTCGACGCCGCGGGCTGGCACGAGGTACGGCGCGTGGTCCCGGCCCTGTCCCATCTGGCGGCGGCCGAGCTGCGCTACTGCTCCCCGTCGGCCCGCTGCCGCGAGACGGGCGACGTGCTCGCGCTCTCCCCCCTCGCCCAGCCCTCCCTGCGCGACTGCGACATGGGCCGCTGGCGCGGCCACACGCTCCAGGAGGTCGCCCAGGTGGAGCCGGACCGGGTCAGCCTGTGGCTCAGCGACCCGCGCACGGCGCCGCACGGGGGCGAGTCGCTGCTGGCGTTCATCCAGCGCATCGGCGGCTGGCTCGACAGCCGTCCCCTGGGCAACGGCGGCTGGGCCGTCGCCGTCGCCGAGCCCTCCGTCGTACGCGCCGCGCTGTGCTACGCGCTGAAGGCCCCGCCCCACTCGTACTGGCACATCGACGTCCAGCCCCTGGCCACCGTCACCCTCGCCGGGCGGGCGGGGGACTGGAGCCTGAGCCTGACGGGGTGACCTGGGGTGACCTGGGGCCCCGCGTCCCAGCGGAGCCCCACCGCGCGTCAGCGGTTGACGAAGCCGAGGCTGCCCTCGTCGTAGCGGGTGCCCGCGATCTCCGAGGCGGGGGCCGCCGCGTCGATGGCGGCGAGGTCGTCGTCGGACAGCTCGATCGCGACCGCGCCGAGGTTCTCCTCCAGATACTTCTGGCGACGGGTCCCCGGGATCGGCACCACGTCGTCGCCCCGGTGCTGCACCCAGGCCAGCGCGAGCTGTCCCGCCGTGACGCCCTTCTCGGCGGCCAGCTCGTCCAGCTTCGCGACGATGGCGAGGTTCTTGTCGAGGTTCCCCTCGGCGAACCGGGGCTGGCTCCGCCGCATGTCGTTCTCGGCCAGCCCCTCGACGGAGGTGTAGCGCCCGGTGAGGAAGCCTCGGCCGAGCGGCGAGAACGGCACCAGGCCGATGCCCAGTTCACGGCACACGGGGGCGATCTCGGCCTCCAGGTCCCGGGTCCACAGCGACCACTCGCTCTGGAGCGCCGCGATGGGGTGCACGGCGTGCGCCCGCCTGATGGTCGCCGCGCTCGCCTCGGAGAGGCCGAGGTGCCGCACCTTGCCCGCCGCCACCAGCTCCGCCATCGCGCCGACGGTTTCCTCGATGGGCACGTCCGGGTCGACGCGGTGCTGGTAGTAGAGGTCGATGTGGTCGAGGCCGAGCCGTCGCAGCGAGGCGTCGCACGCCTCCCGCACGTACGCGGCGTCGCCCCGGATCGCCGTGGGCTCCCCGAGCCGGTTGGCGAAGCCGAACTTGGTGGCCACCACCGCCTGGTCGCGGCGGTCGGCGACGGCGCGGCCGACCAGCTCCTCGTTGTGGCCCGCGCCGTAGAAGTCGGAGGTGTCCAGCAGGGTGACGCCGAGTTCGAGCGCGCGGTGGATCGTCGCGACCGACTGCTCGTCGTCGGCCGAGCCGTACCCGTGGCTCATGCCCATGCAGCCGAGACCCTGCGCGGAGACCGCCAGTTCGCCGAGGTGCCGCGTGGGGAGACTCGTGGGGAGAGTGGTCATGCCGATGCCTCCAATGGGTGTGCCCCGCCGTACGAGGCCCGATGACGACGACGGTAGGAGTTGGAGCGCACTCCAGGTCAAACGGACCGACGGCGACGCCGAGGGCGAAGGGGCGGCAGCCGGTGCCGGTCCGATGCCGGTCCGGTTCAGGAGAGGGGCAGACGGCGTACGGGCTCGCCCGCGAGCCAGGCGGCGATGTCCTCCACCGCCTCGCGGAAGTACCCCTCGTAGTTGCGCCGGGTCACATAGCCGATGTGCGGGGTGGCCAGCAGATTCGGCAGGGAGCGGTACGGGTGGTCGACGGGCAGCGGCTCCTCCTCGAACACGTCCACCCCGGCCCCCGCGATCCAGCCGTCGCGCAGCGCCTCGGCCAGCGCGTCCTGGTCCACGATCGCGGCGCGTGAGGTGTTCACGAGGTACGCCGTCGGACGCATCCGCCTCAGCTCGGCAGCGCCGAGCAGCCCGCGCGTACGGTCGCCGAGCACGAGGTGGACGGAGACGAAGTCGCTCGTCTCCAGCAGCTCTTCCTTCGTTTCGACGCGCCGCGCGCCGACGTCCGCGGCGCGCTCCTCCGTCAGGTTCTGGCTCCAGGCCGCCACGTCCATGCCGAACGCCTGGCCGACGCGTGCCACCTTGCCGCCGATCTTGCCGAGCCCCAGCAGGCCGAGCCGCTTCCCGTGCAGGTCGGCGCCGACCGTGCTCTGCCAGGGTCCGCCCTCGCGCAGCGCGGTGTTCTCCTGGACGAGGCCCCTGGCCAGCCCGAGGAGCAGCGCCCACGTCAGCTCGACGGGCGCCTCGGAACCGCTGCCCGTACCGCACACGGTCACGCCGTGCCGGTCGGCGGCGGCGAGGTCGACGGAGGCGTTGCGCATGCCGGACGTGACGAGGAGCCGCAGCCGGGGGAGCCGGGCGAACAGTTCCTCGGGGAACGGGGTGCGCTCCCGCATGATGACCACGATCTCGCAGTCGCCGATCTCCTCGACGAGGCGGTCGTGGTCCGCGATGTGCTCCCGTACGGTCCGTACCTCCACCGCGTCGCCGAGCCCCGACGACCAGTCGGCCAGGGAGCGGGCGACACCCTGGTAGTCGTCCAGAACGGCACAGTGGAGCGTCATCTTCGTGTCCTCCGAGCGGTCGCGGAGGCCGCGGGTGCCACGGCCCGCGTGCCAGTTTCCCAGGCCGCTCACGCGTGCGCCGTCCCCGCCCATCCCGCTGACGGGCGGGGCGGGCGGGAACGGCGCGGTGTCGCGGGGTGCGACGGGGTGTGACGAGGTGTCAGAGCCCGGACGGGATCTTCGCCTGCGCACCGGACTCGGGCGACTGCCCCTGCTGACCGGGCGTCTGGCCCTGCTGGCCGGGAGCCTGCTGCTCCTGGCCCGGGGTCTGCCCCTGCTGGCCGGGAGTCTGGCCCTGCTGACCAGGCGCCTGCTCCTGCTGACCGGGTGCCTGGTCCTGGCCGGGGATGTCCAGCAGGTTGCCGGGTGCCTTGCCCTGCTGGCCGGGGGCCTGCTTCTCCTGGCCCGGCGCCTGCTCCTGGCCGGGGGTCTGGCCCTGCTGGCCGGGGGCCTCCTGCTGGTTGCCGGGTGCCTGGCCCTGACCGGGCGTGTCCTGCTGGTCGCCGGGTGCCGGGGTCTCCTTGGGGGTCTGCCCCTGGGCGGGGGGCTGGTCCTGGCCCGGGGTGTCCTGCTGGCCTCGGGGCGACTGCTGCTGGTCGGACGGCTGGGACTGGGCGGGTGCCTGCTCCTGGCCGGGGGTTTGGCCCTGCTGTCCGGGAGTCTGGTTCTGGCCGGGGGTCTGGGGGCCGGACGCCTCGTCGAACTCGTCGGGGCTGAGCCGCCCGTCGTCGTCGTGGTCCGCCTTTTCGAACGCCCGCGTCGGCTGTACGTAGCCCTCGCCGTCGTTCGCGAACCACGCCGCCATGAACTCCTCTTGGGTGACTCCGCCGTTGCTGTCACCGTCGGCGCTCTGGAAGGCCCAGCCCTGGGACGGTGCCTTTGGCGCCGGGGCGGAAGCGGCGTGGGCCGGGACGGCCGCGATGCCGCACAGGGCGGTGGCGGTGAGGGCTACGGCGCTCAGTCGGCGCATGGGAAGGGTCCTCTCTTACGGGGGTCTTACGGGGCCTTACGGGGGCCCCGCCGCGGACGGCGCGGGCCCGATCTCGCGTTTCGCGGTACCCGCCCGCGGCCCCGCCCCATCACTCATGCACCCGGATGCGCACGCGTTTCACTCCCGTGACTGACCCCGGGGCCCACTCCCGTGACCGGGCGACTGGACCTGGTCGAACTGGACCTGGTCGAAGAGGGCGAGGGCCTCGGCGGGGTCCGGGCTCACGAGGCGCTCCAGACCGGCCGTCGTGATCCGCGCCCACCTGTCGGCCCGTGCCCACATCTGTTCCTCGAAGGCGCGGACGGCCTCGTCCAGGTCTCCAGGTCCGGCGGCGACGGACTCGGCGAGTTCGGCGCCCTCCAGCATCGCGAGGTTCGCGCCCGCCCCCAACGGGGGCATCAGATGGGCGGCGTCGCCCAGCAACGTCACTCCGGGGACGTGGGTCCAGGTGTGGGACACGGGCAGGACGTGGAGGGGGCGGTGGACGAAGGCGGTGCCGTGACGGAGGAGGTCGAGGACGGGAGCGGCCCAGCCGTCGAACATGGCCAGCAGACCCGACCGCACGGCCTCGACGTCGTCCAGGTCCAGGTCCCGGCCCAGGTCCAGGTGTGTGGGCCGGTCCAGCGGCGCGCGGAACTGGGCGTAGACCTTGACGTGGCCGCCGCTGTTGCGCTGGGCGACGAGCGCTCGGTTCACCCCGTACACCGCCACGGAACCGTCGCCGATCAGCCGGGCGAGGTGAGGGTGGCGGGTGTCGACGTCGTCGAGGGAGGTCTCGACGAAGGTGACGCCGGTGTAGTACGGCGTCACCGACGAGACCGCCGGGCGGGTCCGGGACCGGGCGCCGTCCGCGCCGACCACGAGGTCGAACGCCTCCTGCCGCCCGTCCGCGAAATGGACCAGTACACCGTCCCGCGTCCCCGGCACCACCCGCGTCACGCCCCGGCCCCACTGGACGTCGAGAGTGCCGAGCAGCAGGTCACGGAGTTGCCCGCGGTCGATCTCGGGGTTGGCACGGTCATCTGGGCGGGGCGGCCAGTCGCGCAGGACCGTCCCGTCCGTGTCCAGGATGCGCATGGCCTGCCCCTCGGCGCGTGCCAGCGCCTGGAACTCCGCCAGCAGCCCCGCCTTGTCCAGCGCGCGCTGGCCCAGCCCTTCGTGCAGGTCCAGCGTGCCGCCCGGGGGACGCGCGTCGGGTGCCGCGTCGCGTTCGAGGACGGTGACGGGGTGCCCGTGGCGGTGCAGGACGCGGGCGAAGGTGAGTCCGGCGGGGCCGCCCCCGACAACGGCGATACGGTGTCTCATGTCGATACACTGTATTGCCATGGTGATGGATCGCGACAGTACGGTGTGGCCATGACTGTGTGGGACCGTCCGGAGCCGCCGACTCGACCCGTGCCGCTCGACCGTGAGCGGATCGTCACCGCCGCCGTCGCGCTGGCCGACGAGGGCGGGCTGGAAGCGGTGTCGTTGCGGAAGGTCGCCGCCCGGCTGAACGCGGGCCCGATGCGGCTGTACGGATACATCTCCACCAAGGAGGAGCTGTTCGACCTCATGGTGGACGAGGTCCAGGCCGAGATTCTCCCCGAGGAGCGGTCAGGTGACTGGCGGGAGGCGCTGCGCGCCCTCGCCCACGGCACCAGGCGGACCGCTCTCCGCCACGAATGGCTGGCCGACCTGCTCGGCGGCCGTCCGGCCCTGGGCCCGAACGGCCTCGCCGTCGCCGAGTCCACGCTGGCAGCGCTCGACGGCCTCGCCGACACCGACACCGTCATGCGCGCCGTGGAGACTGTCAGCGCCTACTTCACCGGCGCGATCAGGCGCGAGATCACGAACCTGCGGGCCGAGCGCGCTACGGGCATGTCCAAGCGCGACTGGCAGCGCGCCCACGGCCCCCACATGACGAAAATGCTGGCCACGGGCCGCTTCCCGGCGTTGGCCAAGGCCGTGTACGACGGCACGGACGTGGACGCCGAGACATCCTTCGCGACGGGCCTGGACTGGGTCCTCGACGCCGTGGCCGCCAGGCTCGCCAGGCCGCAGGCGTGACGCTCAGCTCCCGCGGCTCCCGCGGCTCCCGCGGCTCCCGCGGCTCCCGCGGCTCCCGCGGCTCCCGCGGCTCCCGCGGCTCCCGCGGCTCCCGCCGCTCCCGCGGCTCCCGCCGCTCCCGCGGCTCCCGCGGCTCCCGCCGGAGGTGAGCGGGGCCGGGGCCGGGGTCGAGGGCCCGGTCGTCTCCGGGGAGGGCCCGGGCGCCGGTTCCGCGAACCGCTCACCCGCGTGCGGCCGGGCGGCACTGTGCGCGTCTCCGAGCCGTTCCGCCTCGTGCGCGGCACCGGGCACCTTCTCCCTCCGACATGCCGGGCAAGGCCCTCGGACTCCCGCCGCGCCGCCGGGCTGGAGCCCGCCGGACGAGCCGCGCTCGGCCACGGCGTCACCGTACGGCGCGGCCAGGGCCGCGCCCTCCGCGTCGCCGCGCCCGAGCCCCGGACCGGCCACGCTGACCGGCCGGTTCGGCGTCAGCCGCTGTACCGGTGCTCCCCGTCCGCCGTCTTCGTCGTCACCTCGCGGCTCGCGGCGCGCAGCACCCCGGCGCCGAGGACCAGCCCGCAGGCCAGCACGGTGACCAGTCCGAACGACACGACCAGTGACGTCACGTCGGCCACCGCGCCGATCGCCGAGGGCGCGATGAGGCCCGAGGTGTACGTGATCGTCGCGACGCCCGCGATGGCCTGGCTCGGGTTCGGGCCGCTGCGTCCCGCCGCCGCGAACGCCAGGGGCACGACCACGGCCACGCCGAGCCCCATGCACCCGAAGCCGGACATCGCCACGGCCGGGTGCGGTGCCACGACGACGAGCAGCCCGCCCGCCGTGGCCAGCACGCCGCCCACGCGCACGGTCCGCACCGGGCCGAAGCGGTCCACCACCCGGTCGCCCGCGATCCGGGCCACCGCCATCGTCAGTGCGAAGGCCGTGGTGGAGGCCGCGGCGAGGCCGGCCGAGGTGTCGAGGGTGTCGCGCAGATAGACCGCGGACCAGTCGAGGCTGGCGCCCTCGGCGAACACCGCGCAGAAGCCGACGAGGCCGATGGCCAGCGACGACTTCGGCGGGAGCGCGAAGCGCGGCGGCGCCTCCTCGTCGGCGGTGCTGCGCAGGTCCAGCACCCCCTGGCAGGCGACGAGGCCGAGCACCGTCAACGCGGCGGCGGCGAGGGCGTGGTGGAGTCGTGCGTCGGCCCCCAGATGGGCGGCGACGGTGCCGGCGGCCGAGCCGATCAGCGCGCCCGTGCTCCACATGCCGTGCAGCCCGGACATGATCGAGCGGCCGAGGCGGTTCTCGGTCTCGATGCCCAGCGCGTTCATCGCGACGTCCGACATGCCCGACGTCGCGCCGTAGACGAACAGCGCCGCGCACAGCGTGAACAGGTTCGGCGCGAGCGCGGGCAGGGTGAGCGAGAGCGTCCACAGCGCGAGGAGTCCGCGCAGCGCCGTGCGCGCTCCGAAGCGGTGGCTGACGGCACCGGCCAGCGGCATCGCCACGGAGGCGCCGATGGCGGGGAAGGCGAGGGCCAGCCCGAGCTGGCCCGCGCTGAGCGAGGCGTGCTCCTGGATCCACGGGACACGGGTGGCGAAGCTCCCGGTGACGGAGCCGTGGACGCAGAAGACCACGGCGACGGCGACGCGCGCGCGGCGCACCTGGCGGGTGGTGAACTCGGTGTCCCCCGGCATGCTGCCCCTTTTCCTCGCTGGTCAGGCTGGCGCGTAAACTATCAGGAACCCTGCCTGATAAAAAGGGAAAAGAATACTGAGAGAGAATCCCGCCATGCCCGCATCACCGAGCACCGCCCGGGCCATGAACGACCGGCTCGCCCTCCAGTACCTCCAGGAAGAGGGCCCCCTGACGGCGGGTCAGCTCAAGACCCTGACGGGGCTCTCCCGCCCCACCGTCGCCGACCTCGTGGAACGGCTCCAGGCCTCCGGCCTGATCGCGGTCGTCGGCGAGGCGGGGGCGCGGCGGCGCGGGCCGAACGCGCGGCTCTACGGGATCGTGGCCGACCGCGCCCACCTCGCCGCGCTCGACGTGCGCACCGACAGCGTCCGCGTCGGCGTCGCCGACCTGCTCGGCAGCACCCTGGCCGAGGCGTCCCTGCCCGTCGACGGCGCGACGGGTCCGGGGCCGGGTGCGTGGCCCCCCGGCGCGGGCGGCGCGGAGCCCGCCGTCGAGCGGGCCGTGGCGCTGCTGGAGCGCACCGTGGGGGAGGCGGGCGCCGCACGGCTGCGCCACATCGTCATCGGGGCCCCCGGTCTGGTCGATCCCGCGACCGGCGCACTGCGGGCGACCAGCGGCACGTCGGCCTGGCACGGCAGGCTCGTCGAGGCGCTGCGGGAACGGCGGACCGGGGTTGCGGGCGGCGGTGCCGGTGCCGGTGCCGGTGCCGGTGCGACCGTGACCGTCGAGAACGAGACGAACCTCGCCGCCGTCGCCGAACAGCGCGCGGGCGCGGCGCGCGACCGCGACACCTTCGTCTTCCTCTGGCTCGGCTACGGCACCGGCGCCGCCGTCGTCCTGGACGGGCAACTGCGGCGCGGGGTCTCGGGCGGCGCGGGCGAGATCGGCTTCCTGCCGGTGCCAGGGACGTCCGGGCTGCCGTCGGCGACGGGGTGCGACGGCGGGTTCGACTCCCTCGTGGGCGGCGCCGCGCTCGTCGAACTGGCGGAGGAGCACGGGGTCGTGGCGCGGGACGCGGCGCCGCCGGAGAACGAGGAGGGTGGCGCGACGGAGGACGCCGGGGGCACGGCGACCCCGCCCGCCGCCGGGCTGGTGCGCGCCGCGCTCTCGGCGGGCGCGGCGGGCGACGCGTTCCTGGACGTGCTGGCCGACCGGGTCGCGCTGGGCGCGGCGTCCGTCGCCGCCGTCCTCGACCCCGGCTGCGTGGTGCTCGGCGGCGAGGTCGGCCACGCGGGCGGCAAGGCGCTGGCCACCCGCGTCGAGGAGCGGCTGCTGCGGCTGTCACCGCTGCGTACGGAGGTACGGGCCGGGACTCTCGGCGGCGCCGCCGTCCTGCGTGGCGCGCTGCTCGTCGCCCGCGACGCGGCGCAGGACGAACTCTTCGGGCCGCGCGAGTAACGCGCGCTCCCGCAGCTCCCGCAGTTCCCGCAGCTCCAGCAGCACCGGGCCGAGGCCGTTGTCCGCCGCGAGCAGCGGCAGACCGAGGACCGTCGCCGCGAGCTGCGCGCCGGGATCGCTGCACTCGGCGATCACCAGATCGGGCCGCTCCCGGGTCCACGCGGTGAGCAGATCGCGGGCCTTCGCCCCGGCCCGCTCCGGCCAGAGCTGACCGAAGACGTACCGGTTGAAGTGCGCGTTCCCCCACTCCCGCCAGACCTCGCTCGCCGTCCGCTGGACGGCGGGATCGCATGTCCAGCTCGTCCCCGCCCTGCGGAACCCCACACCGCGTCGCCGTGCTTCGCCGCGGAACATGAGGGGCGCGTGGAGCGTGACGTCATGCCCCTGCTCGACGGCCGGGCCGATGACGTGGTCGAGCGCGGACACATGCGAAGGTATCGGCTCAGCGGTGATCGCGATGCGCAGCGGCACGGAGGCTCCAAGGGGATTCGTCGACGGAGCCGTGACGTGTCGAGCACCGTGCCTGGGGCGTGTGCTCCCCTCGGCCTCCGGCTTCGGAGGCCGCGCGCGAAGCGCCGGACCGGACCAGACGGCTCCGCGTGTACGGGACACGAGGTATGACGGTCGCCCGGCGGCAAAGGTTCACGTATGCGGAGGGATTTCGCATACGGCCCCGTGTGCGGGGTGAGTGCGGTCCCGTGTACGGGGTGCGGTTCAACACCCCGGCGCCGTCCTCCGGTCGGTGGCGCTGGTCAGGACCCGTCGGGCCCGGCCGCCGCGCGAGCGGTCCGTTCCGCTCGTTCCGCCCGTTCAAGGAGGAGCTGCCGCTCGCGTCCGTTGCGGGCCAGGGACGCCGCCAGCGCGAACTGCGCGCGTGCCTCGCCCCGTCGGCCCAGCCGCTCCAGGAGGTCGCCCCTGACGCTCGGCAGCAGGTGGTAGTCCTTCAGCGCCGGTTCCCCTGCCAGCACGTCCACCACGCGCAGCCCGGCCTCGGGCCCCTCGGCCATGGAGACGGCGACCGCGCGGTTCAGCTCCACGACAGGGGACGGGGTCAGCGCCATCAGCCTGCCGTACAGCGCGGCGATGGCCGCCCAGTCCGTGTCCTCGTAGCGGAGCGCCCGCGCATGGCACGCGGCGATGGCGGCCTGCACGGAGTACGGGCCGCGCCCCGCGCGCAGCAGAGCCTCGGCGCCCCGGCGCATGAGCGGACGGTTCCAGTGCGCGCGGTTCTGGTCGGCGAGCAGCACGGGCTCGCCGTCCGGGCCCGTACGGGCCGCGATGCGCGAGGACTGGAACTCCAGGAGCGAGACCAGCCCGTGCACCTCGGGCTCCCGGGGCATCAGCCCTGCCAGCACGCGGGCCAGCCGGAGCGCGTCCTCGCACAGCGCCGGGCGGACGAGGTCGTCACCCGCGGTGGCGGAGTAACCCTCGTTGAAGACGAGGTAGATGACCTCCAGGACGGAGGCGACGCGGCCAGCGCGGTCGGCCCCGTAGGGCACCTCGAAGGGGACCGCCGCCTTGGCCAGCGTCCGCTTCGCGCGCACGATGCGCTGGGCGACCGTCGCCTCGCCGACGAGGAAGGCGCGGGCGATCTCGGCCGTGGTCAGCCCGCCCAGCAGGCGCAGGGTGAGCGCGACCCTGGCCTCCGTCGACAGCACGGGGTGGCACGCGGTGAAGATCAGCCGCAGCAGGTCGTCGTCGATGCCGTCGATACCGTCGAATCCGTCGGCGTCCTCGACGGCGTCGCCCGCGCCCGGCGGCGGCACGTCCTCCAGGGAGCGCCCGACCTCGGCCAGCTTGCGCGCGTAGGTCTCCTGCCGCCGTACGAGATCGATCGCGCGGTGCTTCGCGGTGGCCATGAGCCAGGCGCCCGGGTTGTCCGGGACGCCCGCCCGTGGCCACCGCTCCAGCGCGGCGACCAGCGCGTCCTGCGCCAGCTCCTCGGCGATGCCCACGTCCCGCACGATGCGGGTGACCCCGGCGATGATCCGCGCGGACTCGATCCGGAACACCGCCTCGACCGCCTCGGCCGTGCTTCCCGCCGTACCCCCGGATGTGCCCTGCGCCGTGCTTCGCGCCGTGTGCTCTTCCGTGCTCTCTGCCGTCACGGGCACATCAGAGCAGCAGCCCGGGGGAGCGGCAAGCGCCTTCCTGGCAGGCGGGCCGGCAGGCGGCCGGGATCAGCTCGCGGTCACGTCCGGGCCCTCGACGATCTCGCGGACCTCGGCCGTGATCTTCCAGTGCTCCGGGTGGATCCGCAGGAAGCGGTTGGTCCACTCGACGGCCTCGGCCTTGTCCTTCGCCTGGATGATGGAGTAGCCGCCGACGACCTCCTTGGTCTCGGTGAACGGGCCGTCGGTGTAGCTGAGCCTGCCGCCGGACCAGGTGACCCGGGTGCCCTCGGCGCTGGGGCCGAGCCCGGCCGTGTCCAGCATGACCCCGGCCTTGGTGATCTCCTCGAACAGCGCACCCATGCGCTCGTCGAACTCGGGGCCCGGAGCGTCCGTGGGGGCGTTCTGCTCGTCCATACGGATCATCGTCAGGTAGCGCGGCATGGTGACTCCTCGGTCGGGAGGGCGGGGCGTGTTCCCCGCCTCTCACCCTTGCGTCGAACGGGAGTCGCCCGGATCGACAGCTCCCCGGAAATTCTCCCCGGAATTTTTTCCGCGCCGCGCGGACCCGTCCGCCGAGCGTACGAGCGCGCGTGCTGCTAGACGAGCGCGGCGAGGACCCGTCGCATCGTGCGGGGGAACAGGGACTCCGCGTCCTGGGGCTGGGCCTGGAGCTGGGGCTGGTCCGAGTCCGGGTCCGGGTCCGCTTCCGGTGGGCCGGAGGGGGCCAGGGCCGCCGCGAGGTGCGGGTGATCGCCCTGTGCCGCGGCCGCGCGCAGATACGCGGCCTGCGCCGCCTGGCGGCCGGTGCCCGCGCGGGCACCCAGCCGTTCAGCCTGTTCGGCGCGCGCGAACTGCGCGACGAGGGCGCTCAGTACGGCGACCGCCTCCAGCTTGGCCGGTCCCGGCAGCCGCGTCGGAGCCATGGCCCGTAGCGCGTACTCCAGATAGGCCAGGCCGCGCGGGCCCAGCCGGAGGGGCTCCGGCGGGACGTCGGACAACCAGGGGTGCCGCAGGTGCACGTCCTTGGTCCTGACGGCCAGGGCCAGCAGATCCTCGACGGGATCGCCGCTGAGCGGGACGTCGAGGTCGGTCTCGCCCGTCACCGCGTCCGTCATCAGGTCGAGCAGGTCCTCGCGGCTGGAGATGTAGCGGTAGAGGGACGACTGGCCGACGCCCAGCTCCTTGGCCACCTGGCGCGTGGACACCGCGGCGAGTCCGCGCCGGTCGGCCAGCCCGACGGCAGTGGCGGCCAGCTCGGCGCGGCTGTGACCTGCGGCGGGGCCGCGGGCGCCGCGCTCGGGCCGGTCCCAGACCGTCACCGGTCCCGCCGCCCTGGCTGCCGCCCTGTCCGTCGTCTCGTCCGCCATTCCGCCCGCCATCGTGCCCCAGCCTCCTCCACCCGCCTCTTCCGGTCCCGGGGCGGGGCCTCTAGAGTAAAACTGCGAACGCTGATCGCAGTAAAAGAGCAAGGGGAGGTGGTCCTGTGGCATCGTCACCGGAACCCGTCGCATCCGCCGCATCCGTCTCGTCCGCCGCACCTGGCGCGCCCGTCTGGAGCCCGGTCCGCTGGGCCGCGAACGGCTCGGTGCGGCTGGCCTTCGACCGGCTGACGGAGGGCGCCGACGGTGAGCCGCTGCTGCTGGTCACGGGTCTGGGCGTCAACCGGTTCTGGGTCCCCGACGGGCTGTGCGCGATGCTGGCCGCGCGGGGCTTCGCCGTCGCCCGGTACGACCAGCGCGACGGCGGCGAGTCGGCCCATCTGCCGCCCACCTCCACGCGCTCCCCGGTCTCCGCGCTGCTCACCAGGCGGCGCGCGGAGGCTTACTCGGCCGAGGACATGGCGGACGACGCCGTCGCGGTCATGAGCGCGCTCGGGTGGCCGTCGGCGCATCTCCTGGGCGTCTCGCTCGGCGGCGCCGTCGCCCAGCGCGTGGCGCTGCGCCACCCGGAGCGCGTCCGCTCGCTCACGTCCATGGCGGCCGTTCCCGGAGACATCGCGGGGCCGCGCACCCTGCGGTACGTACGCGCGGGCACGCTGGCGAAGTTCGCCCGGCTGAGGTTCCCGGACACGCGCGAAGGTGCCGTCGAGGCGGGCGTCGCCGTGTCCCGCCTCCTCGCCTCGCCGAACCGGCCCTTCGACGAGCGGGCCGCCCGCGCCGCCGCCGAGCGCAACGCGGACAGCGGGGTGCACGACCAGCGGGCGCAGAGCCGCCAGATCGGCGCCCGCTGGCACGGCCCGCCGATCAGCGCCCTCACCCGGCCCGCACTCGTGCTGCACGGGGAGGACGACCCCCTCATCAGGCCCGCCGCGGCCCGCGCGATCGCCTCCCGGGTTCCCGGCGCGCGCCTGGTCCTCCTGCCAGGCGTCGGCCACGAGCTTCCCGCGCCCGCGTGGGAGACCGTCACGGCCGAGGTCCGCGCCCTCGCCGACGCGGGCGGCGCGGCGCGCTGATGTGACGGTGGTCAGGACGCGGGGACCGGGCCGCCGGGACGGAACCGCTCCACCCCGACGATGTGCCGCACCTTGGTCGGGCGCACGACCACCGCGACGCGCTCCTCGCCGGGCATGATCCACTCGAACCGCTCGCTGCCCAGGTACTTCTGGGCGAGCCGGTCCATCCGCTCGTGCGCCTCCTTGCCCTCGATGAAGCGGGCGACCTCGCCGCTGATCTGTACGCGGTCGAAGGGGTTGGCGGCGTCCGCGTGCGAGAGGTAGACGCGGGGGTCGTGGCGCAGGTTCTCCTCCTTCACCCGGCCGACGGAGGTGTTGAACGTCAGCTCGTTCTCGCCCTCCAGGTCCACCCACATGGGGCTGACCTGCGGCGCTCCATCGGGGAACACGGTCCCGACGTACCAGATGAGGGGGGCTTTCAGGCGGGCGCGGACGGCTTCGTCGAAGGTCGCAGTCATCCCGGGAGGCTACCAATCATGATCATCGCGACGGTCCGGGGGGAGCGGCCCCGGTCCGGTTCCGGTTCCGGCTCCGGCTCCGGGCCGTCGGTGCGGTCACCAGGGGACGGGCCGGCCGAAGCGGTCCAGGTATGCCAGGCCCTTGGTGTCCAGGCGGGAGAGCAGGACGTCCACGAGGAGCGGGATGCTCTCCTTCACGGTGTACGGCGCGTCCTCGCCGCCGAGTTCGGTGCGTATCCAGCCCGGCGCCATCAGCAGCAGGGCGCGGTCGGTGTCCGCCTGGCGGGCGGCGTAGCTGCGCATGTACATGTTGAGGGCCGCCTTGCTGCCGCGGTAGACCTCGCGCCCTCCGGTGGTGTTGTTGGCGACGCTGCCCTGCCCAGAGGACATCACGCCGATGAGGCCGCTGGGGCTCACCAGGCCGTCGAGCGCCTCGATGACGCGCAGGGGGCTGAGCGCGTTGGTGACCATGACCTCGATGAAGTCCTGCGTGGGGACGTCTCCGATGGGTGCCTGTTCGTTGTTGGTGGTGCCCGCGTTCACGAACAGGACGTCGAGCCGCGTTCCGGCCAGGCGCTCGCGCAGGGGCGCGAGTTGCTCGGGTTCGGTGATGTCGAGGTGTTCCACGCGGATCTGTTCGGGGCGGCGGTCGGCGAGGTCGTGCAGCGGGGTGCGGGCCGTGCCCCTGACGGTGCCGATGACCGACCATCCCCGGTCGGCGAGTTCGGCCGCCATGGCGCACCCGAGCCCGCGGGACGCGCCGACGATCAGGGCGGTGGGGGTGTGCTCGTGCGCGCTGGGCTGCTGCGTCATGTCGCGTCGTCTCCGTAGCGCTGGTCGGGTCAGGGGCAGAGGTCAGAGGTCAGGGGAGGCAGAGGTCAGTGGGGTGTGGCGAGGTCGATGCCGAAGAGGGCGGCGGCGTTGGCCGAGCGGACCTTGTGCCGGTCCGTGTCGGTGGCGAGGTGACCGAAGAAGGCGTCGATCTCCGCCCGGCCGGGCTGCTGGAAGGGGTAGTCGGTGGAGAAGATCAGCCGGTCGACCGTCGTCACCGTCAGGGCGTGCCGCAGCAGGGCGGGGTTGAGCATTCCCGAGGCCGTGACGAAGACGTTCGTGCGGACGTAGTCCGAGACCGGGCGTTCGAGACCGGCGAGGCGGGAGAGGCTGTCGGCCCGGTCCAGCCAGAAGAGCAGCAGCTCGCCCCAGTGGCCCAGCACGATCTGGAGGCCGGGGTGGCGGTCGAAGGTGCCGCGCAGGACGAGCCGCAGTGCCGCCGTCGCCGCTTCCAGGTGCCAGCCCCAGCCGAAGGTGGCCAGAGCCAGATCGGTCATGGGGTCGAAGCCACGGTAGGCGGCGTCGCGCAGCGCGTCGGAGGGGATCTGCGGGTGGATGAAGACCGGCTGGCGCAGTGCGGCGGCAGCGGCGAAGAAGTCGTCGTAGACGGGATCGTCCAGGAAGCGCTCGCCGGACCGCCCGTAGACCATGCTTCCCACGTGGCCCTGGACCGCGGCGCGTTCGAGTTCGGCGGCGACGTGGCGCGGGGACGACATCGGCAGCGTCGACAGTGATCTGAACCGCATCGGGTGGGCGCTCACCGCGGCAGCGGCGGTGTCGTTCGCGAGGCGGCTGAGCGCGACCGCCTCCTCGGGGGGCAGCGACTGGGTTCCGGGCGGCGTGAGGGCGAGGACGGCGACGTCGATGCCCTGGGCGTCCATGGTGGCGATCCGGCCGGTGCCGAGGTCTTCGAGCCGCCGGCCGGTGTCACCCCGCTTGTTGAAGGCGAGGCTCTCGTCCGGGTGGACGACGGCTTCGAGGGCGGAGGTCAGCTCCGGCAGCATCCAGTGTTCTTCGATGCCGATGAGGGGCATGGTCAGCGTTCCTTCGGGAGGAATGGGGGAGCGGAGGAGGGGTGGCGGGGGCCACGGGCACCCGGGCCCCGAACGAGATGTTTCCCGCCATACATGGGCAAAGCTAAGCGACACCCTGTTACCTGTCAAGTGATAACTATCGAATGACAGGTAAAATACACTGAAGGAGTGGACGAGACACAGAAGGCCAGACTGTTCGAGCTGGCCGACCTGATCCTGGCGATCAGTCGGCACCTGCACGCCGCCAAGGCGGACGCGGCGGAGTCATGGACGCCGCTCGAAGCGGCGGTCATGCGCTACATCGACCATCAGCCGGGCGCCACCGCGAGTCAGGCGGCCGAGGCGACGCGGCTCATCTCCAGCAACTTCAGCCGGGCGCTGCGCAAGCTGGAGCAGAAGGAGCTGGTGCGCCGCGAGGCCGACCCCGACGACGCCCGGCGCGTGCGCCTGTATCCGACGCGGAAGGCGGGCGAGAACCTGGGGTATCTCCAGGACGCCTGGAGCCGCCTTCTGGACGAGACCGTGCCCGACGCCGCCGAGGCGGATGCGGTGATCACCACGCTCCGGCGCATCGAGTCGCAGCTCCTCGACCGCACCCGCGCCGCTGCGGACCCTGCCAGGAAGGGCCAGGGCGCGGCGCGGTGACCAGCCACGACGAGGCGGATGACCACGACGAGGCGGATGAGGCGGACGAGGCGGCGGCCGTCCGCCCTTCGGCCCTGGCCTGGGTGAACCGGCACCTGGAACCAGGCGAGCGGGTCCTCGGAGCCGAGGTGCTGCGGGGCGGCATCACCGCCGAGATGCGGAGGCTGACCATCGGCGGGCGGGACGGGGGCACGCGTGATCTGGTGCTGCGGACCTTCGTCGACGTGGAGCACGCCGAGGACCGGCTGCACAGGGAGGCCGGTGCCCTGACCCGGCTCGTGGGGACCGGTGTGCCGGTTCCCGGGCTCGTCGCGGTCGATCCCGTCGCCGAGCACTGCGAGTACCCGTCGCTTCTCATGACGCATCTCCCGGGCCGGCCGGTCCTCGACGGCGAGGGGTTGGAGACGCGCGTCCCTCTGCTGGCCCGTCAGCTCGTGGCGATCCACGCGGTGCGGCCAGCCGAGCGGCCCCAGGAGTACGCGGCGCTGACGACCGCCGACACCGTCGTGGTCCCGAGGGGCGCCGACGCGGCGGCATGGGCCGCGGCGATCGACATGATCCGCGGGCCCGCGCCGCCCTACGAGGGGCGCTTCCTGCACAGGGACTTCCAGCCCGGCAATGTGCTGTTCGACGTGCCGCCCTCGGGGTCGGCGGGTGCCCGGCTCACCGGCGTCGTCGACTGGGCGGGGGCGTCCTGGGGTCCGGCGGATCTCGACGTGGCGCACTGCTCCGTCAATCTCGCGCTGCTGCACGGCCCGGCGTGGGGTCTGCGGTTCGCCGAGGCGTACGAGCGGGCGGGCGGGGTGCTGGCCGCGACCGCGAGCGAGCGGCTGTACTGGCGCGTGCGGGATGCCCTGGCGTCCTCGGAAGAGGTGCGGCTGGTGTCGCAGCCGTGGCGGGAGGCGGGGAGGACGGAGCTGACGGCGCGAGCCGCCGAGGAGCGGCTGGACGCCTATGTCACCGCTCTGATGGACGCGCAGGGCTGAGCCGGGGCGGCCCTGCCCCATCGGGCACGGCCCGACCCCGACCGGCCCGACGGGGCCTTCGCGGGGTGCGGCGTCAGGAAACCAGTGACGGCTGCCGTGCGACGGACGCGACCGGCTGATCCGCGACGGTTCGCTCCTCGACGCTTCGTCCCGCGTCGGTTCGCTCCGCCTGGCTGATCTCGGCCCAGACGGCGTCGAGTGACAGGCCGAGGGTGTCGGCGATCGCCGCGATGGTCGGGAAGGCGGGGGTGGCCACGCGGCCGGATTCGATCTTCCGCAGGGTCTCCGGCGAGATCTGTGCGGCGAGCGCCACGTCCAGCATCGAACGGCAGCCCCGGGCCCGGCGGAGCAGCGCGCCGAGGCGCTCTCCGCGTTCCACTTCGGCGGGGGTGAGCGGCAACCTGACCATGGCCCCACTCTAATGCCGGTATAGTTTGACCGGTATAGTTATTGGACGCACCTGAGAGGCCCCCATGATCGAGATCCTGAACTCCGCGCAGCTCGAGCGGGCGAGGGACACCGGCGCCCTGGTCGGGCACATCCTGGACACGCTGAAGCGGCGCAGCACGGTCGGGACGAATCTGCTGGACATCGACCAGTGGGCCAAGGAGATGATCACCGAGGCGGGGGCGCAGTCCTGCTACGTCGACTACGCGCCCTCCTTCGGGCGCGGCCCGTTCGGACACTACATCTGCACGGCCGTCAACGACGGAGTGCTCCATGGGCTGCCTCACCACTACACGCTGGCGGACGGGGATCTGCTGACTCTCGACCTCGCCGTGGTCAGGGGCGGGGTCGCCGCGGACGCCGCGATCAGCTTCCTGGTGGGCAAGGCCAGGCCGGCGGAGAGCGTCGCGATGATCGAGGCGACCGAACGCGCACTCGCCGCCGGTATCGCCGCCGCCAGGCCCGGGGCACGCACCGGCGACCTCTCCCACGCCATCGGCACGGTCCTCAGCGAGGCGGGCTATCCGGTCAACACCGAGTTCGGAGGCCACGGCATCGGCTCGACCATGCACCAGGACCCGCACATCGCCAACACCGGACGGCCCGGCCGCGGATACAAGCTGCGCCCCGGACTGCTGCTCGCCCTGGAGCCCTGGGTCATGGCCGACACCGCCACGCTCGTCACCGACGCCGACGGCTGGACGCTGCGCAGCGCGACGGGCTGCCGGACCGCGCACAGCGAGCACACCATCGCCATCACCGAGGACGGAGCCGAAATCCTCACCCGCCCGACCCGCCCGACCCGCCCGACCCACCCGACCCGTCCGTAAGGGGCCGATGCCGCTGCCGCGCCGTCCGGACCGGCGGACGGGGCGCCGTCACGCAGGGGTGCCGAGCGGCGGGTGTTCGAGCACGCGGGGCCTGTACTCGACGAGCTGGAGGCGGCCGTCGAAGGTGCGGTGCTCGATCATCTCCAGGGCGACGTCCGGATAGCCGTCGTAGATGCGCTCCTCACCCGTGGCCCCGGTGATCACCGGGAACATCACGACCCGGAAGCGGTCCACGAGTCCGGCCCGCAGCAGGGACCGGCACAGGCTGAGGCTGCCGATCGTGCTGAGGAGCCCCGAGCCGCTCGACTTCATGGCGCGGACCGCCTCGACGGCGTCGTCGCGGACGAGCGTGGAGTTGGCCCACTTCAGTGGCTCCCCGAGCGAGGAGGAGAACACCACCTTGGACGCTTGCGTGAGCTCGTCGACAGACGCCTCTTCTTCGGGCCTGAACTCGTCCTGGCCGCTCGGGACCTCGCCCGAGGCGAAGCCCGACATCAGGCGGTAGGTGTTCGCTCCCATCAGGTAGGTGGCCTCGGGCTGCTCGCCGAGCCATGCGAGGTACTCGGGGCCCTCGAGGCCCCAGAACCCGGGCCATCCCTCCCCTGATGCGTAGCCGTCGAGGGAGGTGATGAAGTCGACGAGAAGCTCCGACATGGCGGTTCCCCTTCCTTGGGGGTCACGAGTCCTTGGGTGTCACGAGCTTGGACCGGCCGCGAGCCACATACTCATCGGCCGCGCTGTGCGATAACGAGAAAACCCATGACGCGGCGGCCGGTCAGGCCGGCGGAGCGCACACCGTCGCACCGTCACACCGGCCCCGGCGAACAGGGGCAGGGAGGGATTCCGGAATCAATCGGCCTCCCGTTCCACCGGCAGCCACAGCTCGGCATCGGCCTCGCCGCCGTCCGCCGACATTCGCGTGCGAAGGATCTCCGGCCCGGGGCGGCTCCGGTACGGGTTCGACGGGAACCACTCGGTGAACACATCACGCCACAGCGCTTGGACCGCCTCCGGCGCCGGCCCCGAGGTGGTGAAGACCGCCCATGTCCCGGCCGGCACGGGCAGCGTGGCCATGCTCTCCGGCGCGGACGCCGAGGTGACGACCCCGTGGTAGTAGTCGAGGTCGGTGCCCTCCGCCCGGCTGGGATCGAGGTCGTCGCAGACCGCGAGGATGCCGTGCGGCTCCTGGTCGGACAGCGTCTCCAGCAGCTTCCTTGCCTGGTCGCCGGTCCCGCGGACGAAATCGATGATCGCCTGGTTCGGCCCCGAGTGCACGAGCGGCACCCGGGCCTTCGCCCCGACGACGCTGAACTCCGGCTTGCGCACGACGCGGTAGCGCATGCTGCTGCTCCCGTCGACGATGAGGCGGAAGGCCATCCGGGGCTGGGAGCTGAGCGCCGCGCCGGTGCGCCGCGCCTCGCCGGGCCCCACGCCGTGCACCGCGCGGAACGCCCGCGCGAATGCCTCTCCCGAGCTGTATCCGTACCGCACCGCGATCTCCAGCAGCGTCCACTCATCGGCCAGTACCTCCGCGCCCGCGACGGTCAGCCGTCGGCGCCTGATGTACTCCGACAGCGGCATCCCCGCGAGCGCCGAGAACATCCGCCGCAGGTGGTACTCCGAGGTGGCCGCGATCCGCGCCAGCTCGCCTACGTCGACGGAGCTGTCGAGCTGCCGCTCGATGTGCTCCATGGCCTGATTGATCCGCTCCAGCACGCTCGCCTCCAAGATCCCGGCCATCGATTCCATCAGGCGGCCCTGAACGCCGCACCCGAGAAAGGCGGTGCGGCAAGTGTCGGGTGACCGGTACGGGCGGCGCCGCACGATAGAGCCATGGACGACACGACCTTGGTATCCCGCTTCCTCCGCGACGGCTTCGTCAAGCTGGAGGGCGCCGTCGCGCCCCGCGTGGCCGCGAGCTGTGCGCGGCTGCTGTGGCGGGAGACGGGTTGCGACCCGGACGACCCGGAGACGTGGACGCAGCCCGTGCACCGGGTCGGCGGGATGGCACAGGGACCGTTCGCCGCCGCACCCAACTCCCCGGTCCTGCACCGGGCGTACGACCTGCTGGCCGGCGCCGGGCGCTGGGAGCAGCGCTACTCGCTCGGCACCTTCCCGCTGCGCTTTCCGCACGACGAGGAGCCCGATGACGCGGGCTGGCACATCGAGGGCAGCTATGCGGTGGAGGGCGAGACCTGGCCCTTCACCAATCTCCGCTCACGCGGCCGGGCCCTGCTGATGCTGTTTCTGTTCAGCGAGGTGGGCGAAGAGGACGCCCCGACCCGGATCCGGGTCGGCTCCCACCTCGACGTGCCGAAGGTGTTGGAGCCGTACGGGGAGGAGGGCGCGAGCGGCCTGGCCATCGCGCCGGACCTCGTAGCGGCATCCGCCCACCGGCCGCTCGCCCTCGCCACCGGTTCCCCGGGTGACGTCTTCCTGTGCCATCCGTTCCTGGTGCACGCGGCGCAGCCGCACCACGGGGCGCGACCGCGCTTCATGGCCCAGCCGCCGCTGATGCCGGCAGCGCCGTACGAACTGGAGCGGGCCGACGGCGCGTACTCACCCGTAGAGACCGCGATCCGCCGGGGCCTGGGACAGGCCACCTCCGGTCCCGACGGGGAGGACGCCGGACCCGCCGACTAGCGCGCTCAGTCACAACAGCTCTCAGGTGCCCCTTGCGCCCCTCATTGCATAAAACTGCTGTGCTACGTATAGTCATGCCATCGACGAGGAGGGTTCGATGGCAGTGCGAGCAGCGGTAGCGGGAGCCAGTGGCTACGCGGGGGGTGAGGTGCTGCGCCTGCTGGCGGGGCATCCGGAGGTCGAGGTCGGGGCCCTGACGGGGAACTCCAACGCGGGCCAGCGCCTCGGCGCGCTCCAGCCGCACCTCACGCCGTACGCCGACCGCGTGCTGGAGCCGACCACCACGCAGGCCCTCGCCGGGCACGACGTCGTCTTCCTCGCGCTGCCGCACGGGCAGTCGGCGGCCGTCGCGGAGGAGCTGGGCGACGGGGTGCTCGTCGTGGACTGCGGCGCGGACTTCCGGCTGACGGACGCGGCCGACTGGGAGAAGTTCTACGGCAGCCCGCACGCCGGGACCTGGCCGTACGGCCTCCCCGAGCTGCCCGGGGCCCGAGCCGCGCTCCAGGGGGCCAAGCGCGTCGCGGTCCCCGGCTGCTACCCGACCGCCGTCTCGCTCGCGCTCTTCCCCGCCTACGGTGCCGGGCTCGCCGAGCCCGAGGCCGTGGTGGTCGCGGCGACGGGCACGTCGGGCGCCGGCAAGTCGCTCAAGCCGCATCTGCTGGGCAGCGAGGTCATGGGCTCGATGAGCCCGTACGGCGTCGGCGGCGTGCACCGGCACACCCCGGAGATGAGCCAGAACCTCTCCGCCGCGGCCGGGGAGCGGGTCAGCGTCTCCTTCACCCCGACCCTCGCGCCGATGTCCCGCGGCATCCTCGCCACGTGCAGCGCCAAGGCCAGGCCTGGCGTGACGGGGGAGAGCCTGCGGGCCGCGTACGAGAAGGCGTACCAGGACGAGCCCTTCGTCACCCTGCTCCCCGAGGGCCAGTGGCCCGCGACGGCCTCGGTGCAGGGCTCCAACAGCGTTCACCTCCAGGTCGCGTACGACGAGGACGCGGGACGCCTCATCGTCATCAGCGCCGTCGACAACCTCACCAAGGGCACGGCGGGCGGCGCGGTGCAGAGCATGAACCTCGCCCTCGGCCTCCCCGAGGGCCTGGGCCTCCCCACGGTCGGGGTCGCCCCGTGAACACCGGCACCCCCGTGTCCGACGGCACCCGTACGACGAGCGGCCTTGTACCGCCGCACCCCGCGGCCGGAGCAGTCGCGGCCGGAGCAGCGAACGGAGAAGCACAGTGAGCGTGACAGCGGCGAAGGGATTCACGGCGGCGGGCATCGCGGCCGGAATCAAGGACAGCGGCGGGGCGGACCTCGCCCTCGTCGTCAACAACGGGCCGCGCCATGCCGCAGCGGGCGTCTTCACCAGCAACCGCGTCAAGGCCGCGCCGGTCCTGTGGTCGGAGCAGGTGCTCAAGGGCGGCCAGGTCTCGGCCGTGGTCCTCAACTCGGGCGGCGCCAACGCCTGCACCGGAGCCCCCGGCTTCCAGGACACCCACGCCACCGCCGAGAAGGTTGCCGAGGCGCTCGGGCACAGCGCGGGCGAGGTCGCCGTGGCCTCCACGGGGCTGATCGGCACCCGGCTGCCCATGGACAAGCTGCTGCCCGGCGTGGACAAGGCCGTCGCCGCGCTCTCCGCGCACGGCGGCGAGAAGGCGGCCATCGCCATCAAGACCACCGACACCGTGCACAAGACCGCCGTGGCCGAGGGCGCGGGATGGACCGTCGGCGGCATGGCCAAGGGCGCGGGCATGCTGGCGCCTGGACTGGCCACCATGCTCGTCGTGCTGACCACGGACGCCGAGCTGGACCAGCCCGAGCTGGACCGGGCGCTGCGCGCCGCCACCCGTACGACCTTCGACCGGATCGACTCGGACGGCTGCATGTCCACCAACGACACGGTGCTGCTGCTGTCCTCCGGGGCCTCCGGGGTCACCCCCGGGTACGACGAGTTCGCCGAGGCCGTCCGCACGGTCTGTGACGACCTCGGCCAGCAGCTCATCCGCGACGCGGAGGGCGCCTCCAAGGACATCCGCGTCGAGGTCGTGGGTGCGGCCAGCGAGGAGGACGCCGTGGAGGCGGGGCGCTCCATCGCCCGCAACAACCTCCTCAAGTGCGCCCTGCACGGGGAGGACCCGAACTGGGGGCGGGTCCTCTCCGCGATCGGCACGACGTCGGCGGCCTTCGAGCCCGACAAGCTGAACGTCGCCATCAACGGCGTCTGGGTCTGCAAGGACGGCTCCGTCGGCGAGGACCGCGAGCTGGTGGACATGCGCTTCCGCGAGGTCCGCATCACCGCCGACCTGGCCGCGGGGTCCGAGTCCGCCGTCATCTGGACGAACGACCTCACCGCCGACTACGTCCACGAGAACAGCGCGTACAGCTCATGAGCACACGCAAACACACCGCCCTCCCCAAGGCCCGCACCCTCATCGAGGCGCTGCCCTGGCTGACGCGGCACAACGGCAAGACCGTCGTCATCAAGTTCGGCGGCAACGCCATGGTCGACGAGGATCTCAAGTCCGCCTTCGCGCAGGACGTGGTCTTCCTGCGGCACGCCGGACTGCGCCCGGTCGTCGTGCACGGCGGCGGGCCGCAGATCAGCGCGCAACTGGAGAAGCTGGGCCTGGAGTCGGAGTTCAAGGCCGGGCTGCGGGTGACCACGACCGAGACGATGGACGTCGTACGGATGGTCCTGGCCGGGCAGGTCCAGCGCGAGCTGGTCAACCTGCTCAACCAGCACGGCCCCCTCGCCGTCGGCATGACCGGCGAGGACGCGCACATCATGGCGGCCACCCAGCACTACGCGGACATCGACGGCGAGCGGGTGGACATCGGCCGGGTCGGCGAGATCGCCTCCGTCGAGACCGGCGCCATACAGGCGCTGCTCGACGACGGACGCATCCCCGTCGTCTCCTCCATCGCGCGCAGCGCCGACGAGGGGGACACGGGCGTCTACAACGTCAACGCCGACACGGCCGCCGCCGCGCTCGCCGCGGGCCTGGGCGCCGAGACGCTGATGGTCCTCACCGACGTCGAGGGCCTGTACGCGGACTGGCCCAGCAGCGACGACGTGATCAGCGAGCTGACGGCCACCGAGCTGGAGAAGCTGCTGCCGGGCCTGGCCAGCGGCATGGTGCCCAAGATGGAGGGCTGCCTGTACGCGGTGCGCAACGGCGTACGGACGGCACGCGTCCTGGACGGGCGCGTCCCGCACTCCATCCTGCTGGAGATCTTCACCGACGAGGGGATCGGCACGATGGTCGTGCCGGACAAGGACGCGCCGGGCAAGCCGGCAGAGGGGGACGAGGCGGCATGAACACCACCACGGGAAGCGGAAGCGGAACCGGACGCGGAACCGGCGTTGGTGCGGGCGCGGGTACGGGTGCAGGCGTGGGCGCGGGCGTCGGCGCCAACGCGGCGCTCACGCGCCGCTGGCAGTCCACCCTGATGGACAACTACGGCACCCCCCGCGTCCCCCTCACCCACGGCGAGGGCGCCACCTTCTGGGACGCGCAGGGCAAGTCCTACACCGACTTCGTCGGCGGCATCGCCGTGAACGCGCTGGGCACCGCGCACCCCGCGGTGGTCCGCGCCGTCTCGGACCAGGTCGCCACCCTCGGCCATGTCTCCAACCTCTTCATCGCCGAGCCCCCGGTCCTCCTCGCCGAGCGGCTGCTGGAGCTGGCCGGGCGGCCGGGACGGGTCTTTTTCTCCAACTCCGGCGCGGAGGCGGTCGAGGCCGCCTTCAAGCTCGGCCGCCGCACAGGCCGTACCCACATGGTCGCGACCGACGGCGGCTTCCACGGCCGCACCATGGGCGCCCTGGCACTGACCGGTCAGCCCGGCAAGCAGGCGCCCTTCGCGCCGCTGCCCGGCGAGGTCACCCACGTCCCCTACGGCGACGTCGAGGCCCTGCGGGCCGCGGTCACCGAGGAGACCGCGCTGTTCATCGTCGAGCCGGTCCAGGGCGAGAACGGCGTCGTCGTCCCGCCGGAGGGCTATCTCGCCGCTGCCCGCGAGATCACCCGGGCGACGGGCACGCTGCTCGTCGTCGACGAGATCCAGACCGGCATCGGCCGCACGGGCCACTGGTTCGCCTGCCAGGCGCAGGGCGTCGAGCCCGACGTCGTCACCCTGGCCAAGGGCCTGGGCGGCGGGCTGCCCATCGGCGCCACCCTCGCCTTCGGCGAGACGGCCGAGCTGTTCACCCCCGGCCAGCACGGCACGACCTTCGGCGGCAACCCCGTCTCCTGCGCGGCCGGGCTGGCCGTGCTGGAGACGATCGCCGACGAGGACCTGCTGGCACACGTCAAGCGCATGGGCGCCCGGCTGCGCGACGCGGTCACGGCGCTCGGACACCCGCTCGTGGACCATGTCCGCGGTGCGGGGCTGCTGCTGGGTATCGTGCTCACCGAGCCCGTCGCACCAAGGGTGCAGCAGGTGGCTCAGGACGAGGGCTTCCTGGTGAACGCGGTCGCGCCCGGCGTCGTCCGGCTCGCGCCCCCGCTGATCATCGGTGAGGACGAGGTGGACGCGCTCGTACGCGCCCTGCCCGGCATCCTCGACGCGGCCGCCGACGGAGACCGACAAGTCGAAGGGGAACGGGGATGACGAGCGGGGAGAGCGGCCGAGGACCCGAGCCGGACGCGGGCACCGACACCGATCCGGAGGCGGGGAACGGACATCAGGCGGGCCAGGCCGTGCCGCAGACGCGCATGGCACGGCACCGTCGGATAGTCGACATCCTCAACCGCCAGCCCGTCCGCTCCCAGAGCCAGCTAGCCAAGCTCCTCGCCGACGACGGGCTGACCGTCACCCAGGCCACGCTCTCGCGTGACCTGGACGAGCTGGGCGCCGTCAAGATCCGCAACACGGGCGGCGAGCTGATCTACGCGGTGCCCAGCGAGGGCGGCTTCCGCACCCCGCAGGCGCCGCTCGGCGAGTCGGCGAAGGAGGAGCGGATGCGCCGCCTCTCCGGCGAGCTGCTCATCTCGGCCGAGGCGTCGGCCAACCTCGTCGTCCTGCGCACCCCGCCGGGCGCGGCGCAGTTCCTGGCCTCGGCCATCGACCAGGCCGAGCTGCACGCGATCCTCGGCACGATCGCGGGCGACGACACGCTGCTGCTGATCAGCCGCGATCCGGACGGCGGCCGGTCCCTGGCCGAGCACCTGCTGAGCCTGGCGCAGAACGAGCGGTAGCGGCCGATGGCCGTGCGGCCTCGCGCCCTCGCGCCGTGCCGCGTCGCGCGACGTACGGTCTCGCGCCGTGCCGCCGTCGACGCTGGTCAGAGGCCCGCTGCCCGGCGGCCGTGTGCCCGGCGGCCGTGTGCCCGGCGACCGGGAGGTCGCCGGGCACCACCGCCCCTCGGCTCATGGCCCGGTCAGCGTTTGCGCGAGAACCACGCCGCTGCCAGCGCGCCCGAGATGTTGTGCCAGACGGAGAAGACGGCGGCGGGGAGCGCGGCCAGCGGGCTGAAGTGGGCCGTGGCGAGCGACGCGGCGAGCCCGGAGTTCTGCATGCCGACCTCGAAGGCCATCGCGCGGCTGGCCGGTTCGCCCAGGCGGCTGATCCGTCCCGCGCCGTAGCCCAGCGCGAGCCCCAGCCCGTTGTGCAGCACCACGGCCAGGAACACCATCCCCGCGGCCGACTTGATGGCGTCCGCGCTGCCCGCGACCACCACGGTGACGATCACCGAGATGGTCAGCGCTGACAGCCACGGCAGCACGGGCAGCGCCTTGGTCACATACCGGCCCGCGAGCAGCCGCACGACCAGCCCCGCGAGCACCGGCAGCAGCACGGTCTTGAGGATGTCGGTGACCATCGAGCCCGCGTCGACGGGCAGGAACTCGCCCGCGAGCAGCAGCGTCAGCGGCGGGGTGATGAGCGGGGCCAGCACGGTGGAGACGGTCGCGACGGAGACGGAGAGCGCCACGTCGCCGCGGGCGAGGTACGTCACGACGTTGGACGCGGTGCCGCTCGGCGCGCAGCCCACCAGGATGACTCCCGCGGCGAGCTGCGGCGACAGATTCAGCCCCGTGGCGACGAGCCACCCCAGCCCCGGCATGATCACGTAGTGCGCGACGAGGCCGAGCCCGACCGCCCACGGGCGCTTGGCCACGCCCTTGAAGTCCTCCGGCGTCATGGTCACGCCCATGCAGAACATGACCACGCCCAGCAGATACGGGACGGCCTCGGCCCCGCCGGAGAAGGTGCCCGGGCTGATCATCCCGGCGGCTCCGGCGAGGAGTACCAGCAGGGGGAAGACGGTGACGGCGCGCCGCGCCGAGCGGCCGTCGCCGGAGGTATCAGGGGTGTCTGGGTTATCGGAGGCTTGGCTCGATTGGTCGGTTCGCACCGCGCGATGGAACGCCTGATGAGGGCCTTTGTGCAAGCTCGTCTCGCGATGCGGCCCTCTGCGGGGCCTGCCGTTGTCCTACGGCGTGGGCGGCAGCGGGAGCGGCAGCCCCGGCAGCCCGTCCATGCTCGTGGCGATGTGCTCCTTCTTCTGGAAGTACGCGTCCAGTGTCTCGTCCGTCTCCCGCGCGAAGCGCGAGCCGTGCAGCGTCCTGTCCTCGTCGTACGTCATGAACGGCACAGCGAAGCCGCACGTGTCCCGGATCAGCTCGGCGCTCACCACGATGACCGCGCGCAGCCCGTGCCGCGACGGGTCGATGCCGGGGAAGTGCGCGAGCAGGTCCGTGAACCGGGGGTCGTCGCGGAAGACGGGCTCACCGCGCCCGTGCACGCGCAGGATGTTGGGCGGCCCCTGGAAGGCGCACCACATCAGCGTGATGCGGCCGTTCTCGCGCAGGTGCGCGATGGTCTCCGCGTTGCTGCCCGCGAAGTCGAGGTACGCGACGGTGTGCTCGTCCAGCACCGCGAGGGAACCCGTGAGTCCCTTGGGGGAGAGGTTGACGGTTCCGTCGCCGTCCAGCGGGGCCGTGGCGGTGAAGAAGACGGGCTGCTCGTCGATGAAGGACCGCAGCCGGTGGTCTATTCGCGTGTAGGTCTTTCCCATGACGCGAGTATGCGCCGGGCGCCTCCCGTCCATGCCAGAGCCGTCGGGGGTGCGGGTTCCGCGCGCGCCCTGCACGCTGGGGGCATGAGCGAGAAGAGCCCGCGGGTGCGGGTGCGGCGCGTGTACGAGGAGCCCGGCGCTGACGACGGCGTCAGGGTGCTGGTGGACCGGCTGTGGCCGCGCGGCCTGGCGAAGGCGGAAGCGGAACTGGACGCCTGGGACAAGGACGTCGCGCCGTCCACCGAGCTGCGCAAGTGGTACGGGCACGACCCGGAGCGCTTCGAGGAGTTCGCCGAGCGCTACCGCGCCGAGCTGTCCGAACCCGAGGGGCAGGAGGCGCTGCGGCGCCTGCGCGAACGCGCGGGCCGGGGCCCGCTGACCCTGCTGACGGCGACGAAGGACCTCGCGCACGGGCACGCGGGCGTGCTGGCCGAACAGCTCGGCGAGGCGGACTGAGCGGTCTCCGAAGGGGCCGACCCGGCCGGGACCGGCCGCGCCACCGGGCGAGGCCGGTGGCGCTTCACCTCGTGTGTCACCTCGCGCGTCTCCTCACATCTCGCGCTCGCCGTGCCGGAACGGCTTCGAGGGCTCGCGCGCGCTGTCGGGGGAGACGGGGGAGCCGCCACTGGCGGGCCCGGGGCGGTCGGGCCTGGCACCCTCCGCGTCGCCCGGGGTCGGCTCGGCGCCCCGGTCCAGCTCGCGCAGCCGGGCCGCGAGCACCTCGGTCACCTGGGGCCGGCCCGCGTGCCCCCGCTCGTGTTCCAGCAGCCGGTTCACGTCCTCCCGGGACAGCGGCCTGACGCGGTGCTCGATGCTCGCGGCGGGCAGCTCGTCGTAGTCGGGCAGCGGCAGGTCCTGTCCAGTCATGCCTGTGACCTCCTGTGGCGTGGGAGACGGCGTGAGAAACCTCTGTTGCGGCCTCCCTGTCCAGTGTGATCACCCTCTCTCCGCGCGCCAGCCGGGGAGCACGAGCGCGTTGACGAAACATGCAGTGGAATGCATACTTATGCCCTGTCGCGCTCAGCGCCTTGACGCACCTTCCAGCCAGTTCCAGCACGCACCCGCAAGGAGCCCCCGATGACCCAGGACCCGCAGACCTCCGGCGGCGGCGACGACGTACGGCTGTGGGGCGGGCGGTTCGCCGACGGTCCTTCCGAGGCGCTGGCCAAGCTCTCGGCCTCCGTCCACTTCGACTGGCGGCTCGCCCCGTACGACATCGCGGGCTCCCGCGCGCACGCGCGCGTGCTGCACAAGGCCGGGCTGCTGACCGCCGACGAGCTGGAGCGGATGCTGGCCGGTCTCGACCAGCTCGAACGGGACGTGGCCGACGGCTCCTTCACCGGCACCATCGCCGACGAGGACGTGCACACGGCCCTGGAGCGCGGCCTGCTGGAGCGGCTCGGCCCTGACCTCGGCGGCAAGCTGCGCGCGGGCCGGTCGCGCAACGACCAGGTCGCGACCCTCTTCCGCATGTACCTGCGGGACCACGCCCGGCTGATCGGCGGGCTGCTCACGGAGCTTCAGGAAGCGCTCGTCGGGCTGGCCGAGGCGCACCCCGACGTCGCGATGCCGGGGCGCACCCACCTCCAGCACGCGCAGCCGGTGCTGTTCGCGCACCACGTGCTCGCGCACGCGCAGGCGCTGGGCCGGGACGCCGAGCGGCTGCGGCAGTGGGACACGCGCACCGCGGTCTCGCCGTACGGCTCGGGGGCGCTCGCCGGTTCCTCGCTCGGCCTCGACCCGGAGGCCGTCGCCGCCGACCTCGGCTTCGAGTACGGTTCCGCGGCCAACTCCATCGACGGGACGGCCTCGCGGGACTTCGTCGCCGAGTTCGCCTTCGTCACCGCGATGATCGGGGTCGACCTCTCGAAGATCGCCGAGGAGATCATCCTCTGGAACACGAAGGAGTTCTCCTTCGTCACCCTCCACGACGCGTTCTCCACCGGCTCGTCGATCATGCCGCAGAAGAAGAACCCGGACATCGCCGAGCTGGCCCGAGGCAAGTCCGGGCGGCTGATCGGCAACCTCACGGGGCTGCTGGCCACGCTCAAGGCGCTGCCGCTCGCGTACAACCGCGACCTCCAGGAGGACAAGGAGCCCGTCTTCGACTCCTGCGACCAGCTGGAGATCCTGCTGCCCGCCTTCACGGGGATGATGGCGACGCTGACGGTCAACCGCGAGCGGATGGCCGAACTGGCGCCCGCGGGCTTCTCGCTGGCCACGGACGTGGCCGAGTGGCTCGTGAAGCAGGGCGTGCCGTTCCGGGTGGCGCACGAGGTCGCCGGGGAGTGCGTGAAGGTCTGCGAGCGCGAGGGGATCGAACTGGACCAGCTCACGGACGCGCAGTTCGCCGAGATCTCCCCGCATCTGACGCCCGAGGTCCGCACGGTCCTCGACGTCCCCGGCGCCCTGGCCTCACGGGACGGGCGCGGCGGCACGGCGCCCTCGGCGGTCGCCGTCCAGCTCGCGGAGATCAAGTCGGACCTGGCGCACCAGCGGGAGTGGGCGGCACTGCCGCTCGTGCGGCGCCGCGCCTGACGGTCCGGGCGCGCGGCGGTTGACGGGGCGGCGCGGCATGGCGGGCGGTGTCCGGGGCAGGTGATCATGCGCACGATCACACCTTGGAGACACCAGAAAATGAAAAAGGCATCATTCGTCGTAGCCGCCCTCGTGCTTGGAGCCGTCGGCGTCACCGGGTCCTCGGTCACCTCGGCCGTCGCCGACAAGCGTCCCGAGCCCGTCGTCCAGGACGCGTTCGACCCGCTCGGCTCGCCGATGCACGAGATACGCCGCGACGGTCGCACCGTCCACTTCAGCGACACCGGCGAACGGGACGGCAAGCCCGTGCTGTTCATGGGCGGCACCGGAACCACGGCGCGTGCTTCCGGGATGACGGACTTCCTGCGCACCACCCGCGAGAACCTCAAGCTGAGACTCATCTCCGTCGAGCGCAACGGCTTCGGTGACACCGAGTACGACGGGTCGCTCGGCTTCGCCGACTACACCCGCGACGTGGCGGCCGTGCTCGACGAACTCGGCGTCGAGAAGGCCCCCGTGATCGCCATCTCCGGCGGCGGCCCCTACGCAGCGCACTTCGCCGCAGAGCGCCCCGAGCGGGTCTCCGCGCTCCATCTCGCCGCCGCCTCGCCGCCCTACGGGCCCGCCTCGTCCTTCTGCGGCCTCGGCGAGGACGAGCAGCGTGCGCAGGTCGCCGAGCAGATCCGCGACCCGCGCGAGTGGTGGGCCTTCGACGAGGACAGCCCCGTCGCGGACATCCCCGGCTTCACCGACAACGCCGAGGAGGACGGCGCCCGCTCGTACTACCTGCGGGGCCAGAAGGGCGACCCCTCGGCGCAGGTCCACGAGCAGCGGCTCTACTGCCAGCGGCCAGGGCCTGACCTCTCGGGGTTCGCGGGGCCCGCGTACGTCTACACCGGCATGAAGGACACCACCGTGCCGCCCTCCGCGCAGAAGCTGTGGAGCGAGAAGCTGCCGGGCAAGCCGACCGTCCGCCGCTACGAGGACTCCGGGCACGACGTGCAGTACCGGCACTGGGACCAGATCCTGCTGGACCTCGCCGGGTACGCGGACCGCACGGCCGTCTGCGTGGGCGGGAAGACCAGGGTGCCCGGCGCGGAGACGGCGGAGCGGCTGATCGAGAAGGGCGCCGGAGTGGGGAGCTGCGCCTGGCGTGAGTGAGTGAACGAGGCCGCCCCGGTCACCCTCGGGCCGTCCTCGGGCCACCCCTCGATGAGACGTAACTGTCTCATACGAGGTAGCGTGGTCTCATGAGCCAGGATCGTGAACGAGTGCTGGGCAAGGCCGCCGAGCTGCTCACCCGGAAGCCCACCGCGTCGACGGACGAGATCGCCAGGGCGGCGGGCATCAGCCGTGCCACCCTCCATCGTCTGTTCGCGAGCCGGGACACGCTCGTCAGGGCGCTGGAGGAGCTGGGCATCAGGCGGCTGACGGCCGTACTGGACGCCGCCAGGATCGAGGAGGGGGACCCGGAGGAGGCCGTGCGGCGGCTCGTCGCCGAGGCCGAGCCCGTCGCCGGGTTCCTCGCCTTCCTGGTCACCGAGAACCAGCTCTTCGAGCCCGGTGAGCTGAACGAGGGGTGGGTCCGCGTCGACGAGCGCGTGGGCGCCCTGTTCCGGCGCGGCCAGGAACAGGGCGTCTTCCGGATCGATCTGACCTCGGCCTGGCTGACGGAGGCGCTGTACGCGCTGATCACCGCCTCGGCCTGGGCCGTGCAGGACGGCCGCGTCGCGGCACGCGACTCCGGCCGGATGGCCACCGAACTCCTGCTGGGCGGCGTCCGGCGAGAGCAGGAGCGGGAGCGGGAGCAGGAGCGGGAGCAGGGTAAGGGTCAGGAGCGGGCGCGATGAGCAGCAGGACCCTGGATCCCGCGCAGCCCGCGCCGAGAGCCGCGCGCTCCCGGTGGCTGGCCCTCGCCGTGCTCGTGCTGGCGGTGCTGCTGGTCGGCGTCGACGCGACCGTACTGGGGCTCGCGACCCCGTTCCTGAGCGAGGACCTGCAACCCTCCAGCACCCAGTTGCTGTGGATCGGCGACGTCTACTCGTTCGTCATCGCCGGACTGCTGGTCTCCATGGGCAGCCTCGGCGACCGCATCGGACGCAAGAAGCTGCTGCTCGTGGGCTCGGTCGCCTTCGGCGCCGTCTCCGCGCTGACGGCGTACGCGCACAGCCCCGAGGCCATGATCGTCTGGCGGGCGCTGCTCGGCGTCGCCGGTGCCACCCTGATGCCCTCCACGCTGGCGCTGATCCGCAACATCTTCCCCGACCCCAGGGAGCGCAGCCTCGCCGTCGGCATCTGGGGCGCCATGGCCTCGGCGGGCGCGGCCGTGGGGCCCGTGGTCGGCGGGTTCCTGCTGGAGCACTTCTGGTGGGGGAGCGTCTTCCTCATCAACCTGCCGGTGATGGCCGTGCTCGTGGTCGTCGGCGTCAAGCTGCTGCCCGAGTCGAAGAACCCCGCGCCTGGCCCCTGGGACCTGGTGAGCGTGGGCCTGTCCATGATCGGCATCGTCGCGGTCGTCTACGCCGTCAAGGAGGCGGCGGCCTACGGCATCCGCTGGGACATCGGCGTCGCCGCCGCCGTCGGACTGCTGGCCCTCACCGCCTTCGTACGGCGGCAGTTGCGGCTGCCCTCGCCCCTGCTCGACGTGCGGCTCTTCCAGCACAAGGGCTTCACCGGCGCGGTGATAGCCGACCTGCTGACCATCCTCGGGCTGTCCGGACTGGTCTTCTTCCTCTCCCAGTTCCTCCAGATGGTGCAGATGCGCACCCCGCTCCAGGCGGGCCTGGCCGAACTGCCCGCCGCGGTGGGCGCGGTGAGCGCGGGCCTCTTCGCGGGGTACGTGGCCCGCCGCACCTCGGTGCGGGGCGCGGTCTCCGGCGGGCTCGCCGCCGTGGGCGTCGCGCTGGGCGCGTGCGTGGGGCTCCAGGCCGCGACGGGGTACTGGCTGCTGGGCAGCGTGCTGCTCGTCGTGGGGATCGGCGCGGGGCTCGCCTTCACGGTGACCGCCGACGTCATCCTCTCCAGCGTGCCCAAGGAACAGGCGGGCGCGGCCTCCGCCGTGTCCGAGACGGCCTACGAACTGGGCGCGGCCCTCGGCATCGCACTGCTGGGCTCCGTGGTGACGGGCTTCTACCGGGGTTTCCCCGTGCCCGACGGGGTCGCGGCAGGCGCGGCGGACGAGGCACACGCGTCGCTGGGCGGCGCGGTGCGGACGGCGGCGACGCTGCCGGACGACATGGGAGCGCGGCTGCTGACGGCGGCCCAGGAGTCGTTCACGGACGGGCTCAGGGCGGCGGCCGGTGTCGGCTCGGTCATCCTGCTCGCCGCCTCGGTGCTCGCCTGGCGCCTGCTGCGGGGCCAGAAGCTGGAGGAGAGCTGAGGGGAGGGCGGCGTGTCCGGGAAGGGTGGCGTGTCCCGCCCGGCGTGCGGGCGGAACACCACCCAGGAACTGGACTACGCGGCGGAACCGGACTACGCGGCCTTCGCCTTCGTGGCGTACATGTCCACGTACTCCTGGCCCGAGAGACGCATGACGTCGCTCATGACCTCGTCCGTGACCGCGCGCAGCACATAGCGGTCGCGGTCCATGCCCTCGTAGCGCGAGAAGTCCAGCGGCTCACCGAAGCGCACCGCGACCCGCTGCCCGCGCCGGACACGGGGGATGCCCTTGCCGCCGGGCTGGACCGCGTCCGTGCCGATCATCGCGAACGGGACGACGGGGGCTCCGGTCATCAGGGCGAGGCGCGCGATGCCCGTACGGCCGCGGTAGAGACGGCCGTCGGGGGAGCGGGTGCCTTCCGGGTAGATGCCGAAGACCCTGCCCTCTTCCAGGACGCGACGGCCGGTCATCAGCGCGGCGACACCGCCGCGCCCGCCGTCCCTGTCGACGGGGATCATGCCGACACCGGTGAAGAACCAGGCCATGAGGCGGCCCTTGAGGCTCTTCCCTGTGACGTACTCGTCCTTGCCGATGAAGAAGACCTGACGGTCCGTGACCACGGGGAGGATCATCGAGTCGATGAACGTGAGGTGGTTCCCGGCCAGGATCACGGGGCCGGAACCCGGGATGCGGTCCGCTCCCTCGACCTGCGGGCGGAACAGCACGCGCAGGAGCGGGCCGAGCAGTGCCTTGATCAGCAGGAAACGGGACAACGGGTCCTCCGGTCGGTGATGGATGTGCGCACGCCTGCGCAGGTGAGGACGATACTCGCCGCTACTGGTGAGTCGCACACCGGGTTCATTGCACCGATACGCAGAATTGACGTGGGTTACGCCCGTCTTGCGGCGGATGCGTCGCCACCCTCCGTACGTGTTTCCCCTGTGTTCCGGATGATGTCTCCCCTCCGTCGCCCGTGCGGATCTACGATCGGCGCGTCTTTCGCCGGGGTGCCCGACGCACCCCGGCACCACCCGGACGAGGAGGGGCCCATGGCACAGGAGCAGCAGCCAGGTCGGAGAACCGTGCTCGGAGCGGCGGTGCTGTCCGCTGCGGGCGCGGCGGCGCTGGGCCCCGCAACGGCCGCACGGGCCGAGGAAGCGCGCGGGAGGGGAAGGGAACTCCCGGTGCCCCTCGTCGTCGCGCACCGTGGCACCAGCGGCTACCGCCCCGAGCACACACTGGGCTCGTACCAGCTCGCGCTGGACATGGGCGCGGACGTCATCGAGCAGGATCTCGTACCGACGAAGGACGGCCATCTCGTCTGCCGGCACGAGAACGACATCACCGCGACGACGGATGTCGCCGACCACGCGGAGTTCGCCGGGCGCAAGACGACGAAGACCGTCGACGGCGTCGAGCTGACGGGCTGGTTCACCGAGGACTTCACGCTGGCCGAGCTGCGCACGCTGCGGGCGAAGGAACGTATCCCCAAGCAGCGCCAGCACAACACCCTCTACGACGGGCGCTGGCAGGTGCCCAGCTTCGAGGACGTGCTCAAGTGGGCCGAGCGCGAGGGCCGCAGGCGTGGCCGTCCGGTCTGGCTGCACATCGAGACCAAACATCCCACCTACTTCCGGAAGCTCGGCCTCGGCCTGGAGAAGCCGCTGGCCCGCCTGCTGCGCCAGTACGGACGGCACAAGGCGCACTCGCCGAACTTCGTGCAGTCCTTTGAACCCAGCAGCATCGAGAAGCTGGGCGAGCTGGTGGACTGCCCCGGCGTCGTGCTGCTCTCGACGGCGGGTTCGCGCCCGTGGGACTTCGTCGAGGCGGGCGACCCGCGCACCGTCAAGGACCTGATCACGCCCGAGGGCCTGAAGTGGATCTCCCGCTTCGCCGCCGGTATCGGCCCGACGCTGGACCTCGTCATCCCCAGGAAGGCCGACGGCAGCCTCGGCGAGCCCTCCACGCTGGTGCGCGACGCGCACGCCGCGGGCCTGGTGCTGCACCCGTACACGATGCGGAACGAGAACAGCTTCCTGCCAGCGAACTTCCGCAGGGGCACCGACCCCAACGCCTACGGGGACGCCTTCGGCGCCTTCAAGGCGTATCTGGAGACCGGCATCGACGGCATCTTCTCCGACAACCCGGACACGGCCCTGCTCGCGGCGGCCGAGTTCCGCGAGAAGGGCTGAGCGAGGTACCGGGCGAGGGGGCCGGTACGGGGCGGCGTCACCCGCCCGTGTGGTCGCGGCGCGCCCCGGCAACCGCCGGGGCGCGTGCGGCGTCGCGCGGCACATGAGTGAGCATCTTTCCCCAGGGGCCTTACCGCCCGAGCCGTCCGGGCTACCCGGGCCACCCGGGCCACCCGAGCCGTCCGGGCCACCCGGGCCGGCCGCGCTCCCGCCTCCGTTGCTCGCGCTGCTCGCCGCCGAGTGCGCGGCCGAGGCGGCGGGCGGCGGCGTCGAGCCCGAGGACCTCCAGCAGGGCGTGTGGCTGCGCTGGCTGGAGGGGACGCGAGGCGGCGGCCCGCCGCCGCGCGGCGCGGCCGACTGGCTGCGCGCCGCCGTACGCGAGGAGGCCCGCACGGCACGCGCACGCCGCGCGGCCGAGGTGCCGCTCGGCGACGGGGAGCACGCGTCGTACCGCGCCCGCGCCCCGTGGGGCAGGACGGCGCTGGTCGTCGCCGACGACGGGGTGGACGACGCGGCCTCGGACCCCGAGGCGCCGCTCCTCGCGGCCGAGCGCCGCCACACGCTCCGGGCCGCCATCGGACGGCTCCCGGGGCCCTGCCCCGCGCTCTTCACCGCTCTGCTGTCGCGAAGGGACCCCACATACCCCGAAATCGCCCGCGAGTTGGGAATGTCACAGGGGAGCCTTGGACCGGTACGTTCCCGTTGTCTGGGTTGCCTGCGCAGAATGCTCACGGCGGAGGTTGCGGCACATGAACCGCGGGGAATGGTGCGATAAGCAACCGGCGTCATCAGGGCAGACGGTCCGTGCACGGCAACCCTCACCTCACCGTGTCCGGACGCACACGACATGGGAGGCATGCGCGCATGGGCATGAGCGTGACCATCTCAGCGGCGGGCGAGCAGGACGCCGAGCAGATCCTCAAACTCCAGTACCTCTGTTTCCAGAGCGAGGCGGAGGCATACGGGGACTACGCCATCGAACCCCTCACCCAGACCCTCGACGAACTGCGGGCCGAGCTGGAGTCGGGCTGCGTCATGGTGGCGCGGCTGGGCACGGAGGTCGTCGGCTCGGTCCGGGCCACCGTGGACGCGGACGGCACGGCCCGCATCAGCAGGCTCTGCGTACACCCCCGGCTCCAGCGGCACGGACTCGGCGGGCGCCTGCTCGCCGCCATAGAGGCCAGGGCCGCGAGCGAGCGGGCCCCGAAGCGCTACCGCCTCGTCATCACGGCCCACCGCAGCGAGGGCAACCTGCGTCTCTACCGCAAGTACGGCTACACCGCCGTGGGCACCGAGCGGGACCGTCAGGTCACGCTCACGGAGATGACGAAGGAAGCGCCCAAGGAAGCGTTCGCCACCAGCGCGTGACCGCTGTCCCGTCCGCGCGGCTCGCCGCGCGTGCCGCGTTCCGCCCGGTCCCGGGTTCCGGGGCCGGGCGGCGGCGTCTCAGGGGGGCAGAGGCTCGGGCGTCAGGCGGGCCGCGCCGTACGGGCGCGCCGCAGCCACAGCAGCCCTGTCACCGGCAGGATCACCGGGATGAAGAGGTAGCCCATCCCGTAGTCCGACCACACGGTGGCGTCAGGGAAGGCCGACGGCTCGGCCAGCGTCCACGTCCCCACCGCCAGCACCCCGAGCAGCTCGACGCAGCAGCAGACCAGCGCGGCCTTACGGGCACGCTCGCCGCCCCGCACCAGGGAGACGGTGATGAACGCGTACACCAGCGCGGCCACGGCGGAGAGCACATAGGCGAGCGGCGCCTCGTGGAAGCGCGTCGAGAGCTGGACGATCGAGCGTGAGGCGGCGCCGACGGTGAAGATCCCGTAGAGCGTGACCAGCAGCTTTCCCGGTCCGGTCCCGATGCCGCCGCGCTGTCCCGGCTCCGGCTCCGTCGCCGCGGGTGTGGTCGTCGCGTTCTCGTCGGCGTCACGCACCGGCTCCGCCTCCCCAGATGTCGTGCAGCCGCACCTGAAGCACCGCCAGCACCACGGCGCCCGCGACCACCGTCAGCGAGCCCCACTTCGTCCGTTCCGTCAGCGAGATCAGGCCCACCACCGGAACACAGGCCACGACGCCCACGAGGTACGAGACGAAGATCACGGCCCCGTCGGCGGGCTTCTCACCCCGCGCGAGCTGCACGATCCCCACGACGAGCTGCACCAGCGCGAGCAGTGAGACCACCGCCATGCCGATGAAGTGCCAGTCCTTGGTGGGCTGATCGCGGTACGCCGCCCAGCCGCACCAGGCGGCCAGCGCGAGCGCGGCCACGGCGAGCGTGACGGTGAGCGGGGTGAGCATGGACCCGAGTCTATGAGGGCGGGAGAACCCCGTGGCGCGCGGCCCCTGGAGGCGCGAAAACCCCGGAGCGCACCCGGAGCGCACCCGGAGCGTTTGGCTCCGGAACGCCACGTACGCTGGCACATCATGAAGATCTCCGCCGCTGCCCTGCTGTTCGACAACGACGGCACGCTCATCTCCTCCCTGGACTCCGTGATCCGCTGCTGGACCCGGTGGGCCGGTGAGTACGGCATCGCGGCGGAGGACTTCGCGAAGGTCGAGCTGCACGGCCGCACCGCGTCCGAGATCATCGCCGACCTGCTGCCGCCCGAGCGGCACGCCGAGGCCAGGGCCCGCATCGAGCGGCTGGAGCTGGAGGACGTCGGCGAGGGCGGCGTCGTGCTGCTGCCCGGCACCGCCGAGCTGCTCGCCTCCCTGCCCGAGGGGAGCTGGGCCGTCGTCACCTCGGCCACCCGCGCGCTGGCCGAGGCGCGGCTGCGCCAGGTCGGCATCGAGCCGCCGCTGCTCATCGCCGCCGACGACATCACCCACGGCAAGCCCCACCCCGAGCCCTATCTGCTGGGCGCCGCGAAGCTCGGCGCCGACCCGGCGCGCTGCGTGGTCTTTGAAGACGCACCGGCCGGTCTCGAATCGGGCCGCGCGGGCGGCATGCGGACCGTGGCATTGGCCACAACCCACGAGCGCCACGAGCTGCGCGCCGATGTGGTCGTCGACGATCTGTCCGGCGTATCCGCGCAGGTCACCGCCGAGGGCGTGGAGCTGGAGGCGCGGGGCTGACCCCGGCGGAAAAGGACGAGCGGGGCACCGGCGAGTGTCCAGTATGCGGACGCGGAGCTGGACATCTCTGGGGTGTCGTAGCGCCTGTCTGGTTTACTGATCCACATGGACACGACGAGCGACCGCACTTCCGCGACCGAGGCGTATCTGACGCCCGGTGCTCGCTGTCCGCGCATGCCCGAGCGCGGCGTGCGGCGAATGTGTGCCCTCTGAGGGCCCCTGTCTGAGCCGCCACCACCACGGGCTCGCGCCCCGAAGCGAGCTCTGAGCCCGCGCTCACTCACCCCGCAGTGCCCCGTGCGACGCCACGTGTGCCGGATACGTGCGCGCCCCCGCGCACGAAGCGGCCTGCTCGTGACGCCTTCCGCAAGGCATGCCCCCGTGCCCGGCGCCGCCACCGCGTGCGCCGTGCCTCCGACCAGTCCCGAAGCGACGGAAATCCTGTGATTACGACAACGGACCTCACCAAGGTCTATCGCACCCGAGACCGCGAGATCACGGCGCTCGACGGCGTGAATCTCCATGTCCGCGAGGGCGAGGTCTTCGGCGTCGTCGGCCAGAGCGGCGCCGGCAAGTCCTCCCTCATCCGCTGCGTGAACCTCCTGGAGCGCCCCACTTCCGGCACGGTCACCGTCGACGGCCAGGACCTCACGGCGCTCGCCGGAGGCGGCAACCGCGCGAGCACCGACCTGCGCCGCGCCCGCAGCCGCATCGGCATGGTCTTCCAGCACTTCAACCTGCTCTCCTCGCGCACGGTGCAGGGCAACGTCGAGCTGCCCCTGGAGATCCTCGGCCTCACCGGGCGCGAGCGCTCCCGCAAGGCGCTGGAGCTGCTGGACCTCGTCGGGCTTGCCGACAAGGCGCGCTCCTACCCGGCGCAGCTCTCCGGCGGCCAGAAGCAGCGCGTCGGCATCGCCCGCGCGCTCGCGGGCGAGCCGAAGGTGCTGCTCTCCGACGAGGCCACCTCGGCCCTCGACCCGGAGACCACCCGCTCCGTCCTCCAGCTGCTGCGCGACCTCAACCGCCAGCTCGGCCTGACCGTGCTGCTGATCACGCACGAGATGGACGTCGTCAAGGCCGTGTGCGACTCGGCCGCGCTGATGAAGGAGGGACGGGTCGTGGAGTCCGGCACCGTCGCCGAGCTGCTGTCCACGCAGGGCTCCGAGCTGGCACGCGAGCTGTTCCCCGTCGGCGGGCGCCCCTCGTCCGAGGGGCGGACCGTCGTGGACGTCACCTTCCACGGCGAGACGACGACCGAGCCGGTCATCTCGCAGTTGTCGCGCACCTACAACGTGGACATCTCCATCCTGGGCGCCGCCATGGACACCGTCGGCGGCAAGCAGGTCGGCCGGATGCGGATCGAGCTGCCCGGCAGCTTCGAGGACAACGTGGTGCCGATCGGCTACCTGCGCGAGCAGGGCCTGACCGTCGACGTCGCCGACGTCGCGGCGGCCCCCGAGGACGCGACGGACGCGACGGAAGCCGTGGACACCACGGGCGCCGAGGACACCGTCGACAAGGGCGCGGACGGCGGGACGGACGGCGAGGCCGCCCCCGCCGCCGGGCAGCAGACCGCGCGGGCCGAGGAGGTCGCCAAGTGAGCTGGTCCGAGATTCAGCCGCTGCTGGTCCAGGGCACCCTGGACACGCTCTACATGGTGGTCTTCTCCACCCTGATCGCCGTGCTCGTGGGCCTGCCCCTGGGCGTACTGCTGGTGCTGACCGACCGCGGCGGCCTGCTCGCCAACGCGGCCGTCAGCAAGGTGCTGGGCGCCGTCGTCAACGTCGGCCGCTCGCTGCCCTTCATCATCCTCATGGTCGCGCTGATCCCGCTGACCCGGCTGATCGCCGGGACCGCCATCGGCCCGACGGCGGCCATCGTGCCGCTCGCCATCGGCGCCATCCCCTTCTTCGCGCGGCTCGTGGAGACCGCGGTGCGCGAGGTCGACGGCGGGCTCGTCGAGGCCGTGCAGGCCATGGGCGGCGGCACCCCCACCGTCGTCTTCAAGGCGCTGCTCCCGCAGTCCCTGCCCTCGCTCGTCGCGGGCGTCACCACCACCGTCATCGTGCTGATCAGCTACTCGGCCATGGCGGGCGCCATCGGAGGCGGCGGCCTCGGCAGCGTCGCGCTCTCCTACGGCTACCAGCGCTTCGAGACCAGCGTCATGCTCGCGACCGTGGCCCTGCTGATCGTGCTCGTCACCCTCGTGCAGCTCATCGGCGACGCCGTCGTACGCGGCCTGGCCCGGCACAGCCGCGCGAGCGGCACCCCCTCCGGGCGGCTCGCGCGTCTCGGGGGCCGCAGGACGGTCGCACTGGGCGCCGCCGTCGTCATCCCCGTCGGCCTGCTCGGCTACGGGCTCACCGCCAAGGACGACGACCAGTCCCTGACGGTGGCCGCCTCGCCCTCGCCGCACGCGGAGATCCTGGAGTACGTCCAGAAGCACCTGGCGAAGAAGGAGGGCCTCGACCTCCAGGTGAAGGAGTTCACGGACTACGTGCTCCCCAACACCGCCACCGAGAGCGGCGAGGTCGACGCCAACTTCTTCCAGCACCAGCCCTACCTGGACGACTTCAACCAGAAGAAGGGGACCCACATCGTCCCCGTCGCCAACGTCGAGCTGGAGCCCCTGGGCCTCTACTCGAACACGGTCAAGGAGCTGAAGGGCGTCAAGAGCGGCCAGACCGTCGCGCTGCCCAACGACTCCACGAACGAGGGCCGAGCGCTGCACCTCCTCGCCGAGCACGACCTCATCACCCTCAAGAAGGGCGTCGGGCAGGAGGCCACGCTGGGCGACATCGAGGACAAGAAGGGGCTCCAGTTCAAGGAGCTGGAGGCCGCCTCCGTGCCGCGCTCCCTCGACGACGTGGACGCCGCCGTCATCAACGGCAACTACGCGCTGGAGGCCGGGCTCAACCCCTCCAAGGACGCCCTGGTCGCGGAGGACTCCAAGGACAACCCCTTCACCAACTTCCTCGCGGTGAAGGACGGGCAGCAGGACGACCCCCGCATCAAGAAGCTCGCCAGGCTGCTCCAGTCCGACGAGGTGCGCGCCTTCATCGAGGACAAGTACGAGGGCGCCATCGTGCCCTCGTTCGGCAAGGTGAAGTCCGCGAAGTGAGGTGCGAGGACCGACGGCGGCGCCGCTTCGGGCCTCCGTAGGTCCCCGTATCGACAAGTCGGTTTACAGCGCCGGGCACCCCTTCTGAAGGGGGCCCGGCGCTGCACATCGGGCGGCCGATGCTGCATGCTGTGCACTGCTGCAATCCTCTGGGCTGCGCGCCAGACCCCCTGTGACTGCACTTCTCCGGGGGCCGACCGGCCGGCCCCAGACCCCCGATCTTGGTATGGAGCGGCGCATGACATCGACCTTCCCGGACATCTCGATCAGCACGGACCGGCTCGTGCTGCGCCCGTTCGAGGAAGCGGACATCCCCGCGCTCACCGAGATGATGGGGGACGAACTCGTCACCGCCTGGACGTCCGTGCCCTGCCCGTACACCGAGACCGAGGCCCGCGACTTCGTCACCAGACGCGCGCCCACGGTGCGCTCCGCCGGAGAGGGCATCGTCTTCGCCGTCACCGAGTTCCTCACCCAGCGCCTCGTGGGCGTCGTCCACCTCTCCGGCACCGACTGGCGCATCCTCTCCACCGAGGCCGGATACATCACCGCGCCCTGGGCGAGAGGCGAGGGCTACGCGTCCGAGTCGATGCTCGCCGTCGCCCAGTGGCTCTTCCAGGACCAGAAGTTCGAACGCCTGGAACTGCGCACGGCCGCCGACAACACCGCCTCCCAGCAGGTGGCACAGAAGCTCGGCTGCATCAGCGAGGGCGTCCTGCGCAACGCCTGGATAGCCCGGACCCGCACCGAGGACGGCGGCTGGGCCGACATCCGCACCGACCTCATCGTCTGGAGCCTCCTCCCCGAGGACCTCGACGGCGCGTTCGAGCAGATGGCGGAGGCGGGCGGATACGCCCCGTACCCGGACTGGAACTGAGCGCACCCCACCGCCGCGCCCTCCGGGAACAGGGGTACTCTCAGTGGGCCCACGACCTGCGACGAGCCCAGGAGAGACCCGCCGATGGCCGACCGCGTCACCGTGATCGGATGGGACGGTACGCCGCTGACCGGCGCGGCCCGTTCCGCCCTCGGCGCGGCCACCCTCGTCGCCGGGGCGGCCCACCATCTCGCGCTGCCCGAAGTGCCCGAGCGGGCCGAGCGCATCCGCCTCGGCAGCGTCTCGCTCGCGGCGCGCCGCATCGCACGCCACCGGGGTACCGCGGTCGTACTGGCGGACGGCGACCCTGGCTTCTTCGGCGTCGTACGGGCGCTGCGCGCACCCGAACACGGACTTGAGGTCGAGGTCGTCCCCGCGGTCTCCTCCGTCGCGGCGGCCTTCGCGCGCGCCGGGATGCCCTGGGACGACGCACAGCTCGTCGTCGCCAACTCGCGCACCCTGCGCCGCGCCGTGAACGTCTGCCGCGCGCACACCAAGGTCGCCGTGATCACCTCGCCCGGCGCGGGGCCGGCGGAACTCGCCCTGCTGCTCGGCCAGGTGCACCGCACCTTCGTCATCTGCGAGGCACTCGGCACGGACCGCGAGGAACTGACCGTCATCACCTCGGACAAGGTCGCCGACCACACCTGGCGCGACCCCAGCGTGGTGATCGTCGTCGGGGGAGGGGCCGCGGCCGGACCAGGACCCACGGCAGCCGCACCCTGGACGGGCGGCAGCAGCGGCGGCGGAGGCTGGATCGCGGGACGCGAGCCCGGCTACCCCTCGGGCCCGCGCGGCTGGGCACTGCCCGTCTCCGCGTACGCGGAGGAGACAGGTCAGGACGCGCCCGTGGGCGGCGACGGCGCCGCGGAGACGCACGGGGGAGCCGCCGGGGCCGCGCGCGACGCACGGGGCGCCAAGGCCAGCGAGTCGCCGGTGCTGCGCGCCTCGCAGCTCGCCAAGCTGGGCCCGCGCGTCGGCGACCTGGTGTGGGACATCGGCGTCGGCAGCGGCGCGCTGTCGGTCGAGGCGGCCCGCTTCGGCGCCGCCGTCATCGCCGTCGACCGCGACCCCGAGGCATGCGCCCGTACGGCAGCGGCGGCGCGGCGCCTCGGCGTACAGCTCCAGACGGTGCACGGCGCGGCCCCCCACGTACTGGAGGACCTTCCCGAGCCCGACGTCGTACGCGTCGGCGGTGGCGGAGTGCCCACGGTGATCGCGGTGGCCGACCGTAGACCGGGACGTATCGTGACGCACGCCGCGACGCGCGACGAGGCGGAGGCGATCGGCCGAGCCCTCTCGGAGGGTGGCTACGCGGTGGAGTGCGCGCTGCTCCAGTCCGTTGAACTGGACACCACACGGTGGGTGGAAAGTGAACGCGCGGTTGTTTTCCTGCTCTCGGGTGTCCGGATCTGAAACTCTGTGATCCGCTGCGTGACGAACCGCGACGAAGTGCGGTTTGTCGCCCACCCGTGGCCTGCGCTGCGCTCCATGCCGGGTAGGCTGATGGATCGTTGTGCCGCCTTTCCGTGCTGACGGTTCGTCCGTCATTGTCCGGGATGGCGAAGGCGGAGGCACGCGGCCCGCCGTGCGCATGCTCGTTCTTCATCAACGGGCGCTGCGGTCTGCGCCGGGTTGGAAGGAGCACTACCGAATGGGCGAGGGGTACGCATGACTGACACCGGCCAGGTCCCAGGTGAGGGACTGCCGGAGAACGCAGGCGCACAGCCGGAGGGGCAGCAACCGGCAGCTCCGGCCCCCGGCACGTACACCTTCGCGGGGCCGGACGACGGCGTCGGCGGCCCACCGGCCGAGGAAGAGGACCTGCTGATGCCCGGCGCGCAGGGCGCGTGGGGCGAACCGCAGCAGGTGGCGGCCCAGCAGGCCCCGCATCCTTCGCAGGCGCAGCCCCAGCAGCAGTACGCGCCGGAGCAGTACGTACAGGAACAGCAGTACGCGCAGGGCGTGCCCTTCGCACAGGACCCGGCCCAGGCCGCAGCCCAGCAGGCGCAGGACCAGTACGAGGCGCAGCTCCAGGCGCAGCAGGCGCAGGCCGCCCAGGCACAGCAGCAGGCTGAGCCGCAGGGGCAGCCGGAGCAGGCCCAGTACCTCTCGCCCGAGGACCAGCAGGCCCACTACCAGGCGCAGGCCCAGGCCGACGCGTACGCCCGGACGACGGGCCAGACGGCGGACCGGACGACGGGTCAGCAGCCCGCGCCCGCACAGGGATCGGGGCACTTCCCCGGCCCGCACGAGGCGGACGGCCGCGACTCCGGTTCCCTCGACTACAGCGCGGTGCGCACGCCGCACTCCGGCACCCCGGCCCCCGGCGTCTCCGCCACGCCCCCTTCCGGTACGAACGTGCCGCGCCGCCCGCTGCACCTCGGGCCGCCCGTGCCCGAGCAGTCGGGGGCCGTGCGCCCGCTGTCCGACCGCGGACCGAGCCGCCCGGCGCCGAACCCCGCAGCGCCGCCGCAGCCCTCGCAGGCGCGGCACGCGGGCCCGCCGACGGTGGGTCCCGAATATCTCGACGTCGCCCACCAGGGCCCGGACTCCCTTCCGGGGCCGCAGCTCGGTGAACTCCCGCCGCAGAACGACGCCTGGACGTCCCAGGGGCAGCAGACGGCGGCAGCAGAAACGGTCGATCAGGTTCCGGAAACGGAGCAGCCGGGTCAGACGGGTCAGCAGGGGCAGCCGGGACAGGCGGAGCCGTCGGAGCCCGCGCCCGAGGCCGTCCCCGGAACCGCTCCCGAGCCCGCCCCCGAGGCTCCGGTGGCCTCCGCTTCCGTCGCCGCTCCGGCAGACCCCGCGGGGGCTATGCCCGTCGAGCAGCCGGAACAAGCCGGTCAGCCGGGACAGTCCGCGCCCATGCCCGCCGCCGTGCCCGAGGACGGCGCCGCGACGGGTGGCAACGGCGCCCTGGACGCCGACGGTTCGGGCGCAGCCGCGAGCGGACTGATCCCCGCGCAGCAGCAGGCCGAGGCCCCCGTTGCCGAGCCGCTGCCCGCGCCCGTACCCGTAGCGGAAGAGCAGCCGCAGCAGCCCGTAGCGGCACAGGAAGCGGCTCCCGCCAGCGGCGAGGACGGCGCGGTCGCGGAGCAGGCCGGTCAGCCGGAGCAGGCCGGGAACGACGAGGAACAGCAGCGGCAACCGCACGTGGACGAGCACCAGAACCAGAACCCGGCCCCCGAACAGGCCGAGGCCCAGATCCCGGCTCCGGCCCAGCCCGAGCCGCAGGAGCAGCCGCAACCGGAACCGCAGCCGATGCCCCAGCCCGAGGCGGCAGGGCAGCCCGGACAACAGGCCGTGGACCAGGGTCAGGTGCCCGCACAGGGCCAGGCCCCAGAACAGGAACAGCTGGCGGCCCAGGAAGCGGCGCCCGCCGCCGGGGAAACGGCGGGGGAGACCGTCGACGCGCCCGTCCCGGCGCCCGAGGAGGCCACGGCCGCCTCGCCCGCCGAGAACGGATCCGGTGCCCTGATAAGCGAGGACGGCTCGGCGGCAGCAGCCGCGCCGTCCACCGACGGCACCCCTGGGGACGGCGCCGAGTCCGCCGCTCCGGAAACCGGCGAAGCCGCTGAGGGCGCCGAGGCCGCCGTCGAGAACACGGAGCCGGAGCAGCGGACCGGCTCCGAGGAGTCCGCGCCCGAGGCCCCCGGCCTGCCCGAGGGAGCCGAGGCCGCTGACGCTGCCGAGGCACCCGGGGTCGCCGAAGCACCCGGCACCGCCGAGGCCCCGGCGGCTCCGGAGGCGCCCGAGACCACGGAACCCGCTCCCGAGCCCTCGGCCGAGACCGAGGCCGAGGCCGAGGCCGAGCCCGCGGAACCCGCCACGCCGGACGAGACGGTCGACGCCGCGGCCCAGCCCGTCGCCGCGCCGGAGCAGCCCGAGCAGCCCGAGCAGTCCGCGCCCGAAGGGGACACCGTGGAAGCCGGAGCAGCCGGGGACGAGGCCGCGGCGGAACCCGCCGAGGCCGCGGAGACCGCCGAGGACGGCGCGGAGCCGTCCACCGGCGAAGGCGAAGACGCGGGCGAGGCCACGGAAACGGCAGCGGCGGCGACCGAGCCCGCAGGCCCGGACGCCGAACCGTCGGACCAGCCCGCCGAGCCGCCAGCCGAGAGCGTCGGCGAGCCCGCCCCCGGCTACGCGGAGGCGGAGCGCGAGGCCGTGCACCGGCTGATGCGCGAGCGGCGCGACATCCGCAACGGCTTCCGCTCCGACCCCATCCCGCACGAGGTCCTGCTCCGCGTCCTCGAAGCGGCCCACACGGCGCCCAGCGTCGGACACTCGCAGCCGTGGGACTTCGTGGTCATCCGCTCCGAGGAGACCCGGCGGACCATGCACGAGCTGGCGCAGCGCCAGCGCGAGGCGTACGCGAAGTCGCTGCCGAAGGCGCGGGCCAAGCAGTTCAAGGAACTGAAGATCGAGGCCATCCTCGACACCCCCGTCAACATCGTCATCACCGCCGACCCGACCCGCGGCGGCCGTCACACCCTCGGGCGGCACACCCAGCCGCAGATGGCGCCGTACTCCTCCGCGCTCGCCGTGGAGAACCTGTGGCTCGCCGCGCGCGCCGAGGGCCTCGGCGTCGGCTGGGTCAGCTTCTTCGACGAGCGCGAGATGGTGCGCGCCCTCGAACTGCCCGAGCACCTGGACGTCGTGGCGTACCTCTGCGTGGGCTACGTCGACGAGTTCCCGCCCGAGCCCGAGCTGGCGCAGGCGGGCTGGTCCAAGCGCCGTCCGCTCTCGTGGGTCGTCCACGAGGAGTCGTACGGCCGTCGCGTACTGCCCGGCTCCGAGCCGCACGACCTGCTGGCCGAGACCGTCGCCGCCATCCGTCCGCTGGACGCGAAGGCGCTCGGCGAGGCGTGGGAGCGGCAGAAGCGGATGACGAAGCCGTCCGGCGCGCTCGGCATGCTGGAGATCATCTCGGCCCAGCTGTGCGGCCTGTCCCGGCAGTGCCCGCCGCCCATCCCGGAGCCCGCAGCGGTGGCCGTCTTCGCGGGCGACCACGGCGTGCACGCCCAGGGCGTCACCCCCTGGCCGCAGGAGGTCACGGCGCAGATGGTCGCCAACTTCCTGGGCGGCGGCGCGGTCTGCAACGCCTTCGCCAACCAGGTCGGCGCCGAGGTCTGCGTCATCGACGTGGGCGTCGCCGGCGAACTGCCCGCCACCCCAGGCCTGCTCCCGCGCAAGGTGCGCCCCGGCACGGCCGACATGACGGCGGGCCCCGCGCTCACCCGCGAGGAGGTCACGCAGGCCATCGAGGTCGGCATCGAGACAGCGCGTGATCTGGTGACGGCGGGCAACAAGGCGCTGCTCACGGGCGAGATGGGCATCGCCAACACCACGTCGTCAGCGGCGCTCATCTCCGCCTGCACCGGCGCCGACCCCGCCGAGGTGACGGGGCGCGGCACCGGCATCAACGACGAGACGCACGCCCGCAAGGTCGAGGTCGTCCGCCGTGCGCTGGAGCTGCACAAGCCCGATCCTGCCGACCCCATCGGCCTGCTGGCAGCCGTGGGCGGCCTGGAGCACGCCGCGCTCGTCGGCCTGATCCTGGGCGGCGCCTCCCTGCGCACGCCCGTGATCCTCGACGGGGTCAGCGCGGGCGCCGCAGCGCTGGTCGCCAGGGCCCTCGCGCCCGAGTCGCTGGCCGCGTGCGTCGCGGGGCACCGCAGCGCCGAGCCCGGCCATGTCGCGGCCCTCACCAAGCTGGGCCTGCGCCCGCTGGTGGACCTCGACCTGCGGCTCGGAGAGGGCACGGGCGCGCTGCTCGCCCTCCCGATGGTCCAGAGCGCGGCCCGCGCCATGCACGAGGTCGCGACGTTTGACTCGGCGGGCGTGACCGAGAAGAACTGACCCGCACCCGCCGGTGGCCCCGCCCGTTCCGCGTGTTTCCGCACACCGGAACGGACGGGGCCCACCTGTGCCGCACCCCGCAGCCTGCCAGTGATCCGGGAAACAGCGCCGGACGCGTCGCACGCCTAGGCTGTCCAGCACACCCGCACGCCGACACCGCACGCCCGCACACCAGCACGTTCGTCTACGCCGCTTCACCGCCGCAGCGGCCCGCGCCACGCAAGGAGCCGCACGCGTCATGCCCGAGACCGAGCACCCCGCCTACCCCGTAGGACTCCGACTGGCCGGACGCCGCGTCGTTGTGGTCGGCGGCGGCACGGTCGCCCAGCGCAGGCTGCCCGCGCTCCTCGCGGCGGGCGCCGACGTCACCCTCGTCGCCCCCGCCGCCACCCCCTCCGTCGAGGCCATGGCCGAGGCGGGCGAGCTGGCCTGGGAGCGGCGCGCCTACGCCGAGGGCGACCTGGCCGACGCCTGGTACGCGCTCGTCGCCACCGACGACCCCGCCACCAACGCCGCCGTCTCCGCCGAGGCCGAGGCCCGCCGCGTGTGGTGCGTGCGCAGCGACGACGCGGAGGCCGCCACCGCCTGGACCCCCGCGACGGGGCGCAGCGAGGGCGTCACCGTCGCCGTGCTCACCGGGCGCGACCCGCGCCGCTCCGCCGCCGTGCGCGACGCCGTCGTCGAAGGCCTGCGCGACGGCACCCTCGCGGCGCCGCACCGCCGTGCCCGCACCGCCGGAGTCGCCCTCGTCGGAGGAGGCCCCGGCGACCCGGACCTGATCACCGTGCGGGGCCGCCGCCTCCTCGCCGACGCCGACGTCGTCGTCGCCGACCGCCTCGGCCCCCGCGACCTGCTCGACGAACTCCCGCCGCACGTCGAGGTCATCGACGCCGCGAAGATCCCGTACGGCCGCGCGATGGCCCAGGAGGCCATCAACAACGCGCTGATCGAGCACGCCAAGGCCGGCAAGTCCGTCGTACGCCTCAAGGGCGGCGACCCCTTCGTCTTCGGACGCGGCATGGAGGAGGCCCAGCAGCTCGCCGACGAGGGCATCCCCGTCACCGTCGTCCCCGGCATCTCCAGCGCCATCAGCGTCCCGGGGGCCGTCGGCATCCCCGTCACACACCGGGGCGTCGCGCACGAGTTCACCGTGGTCAGCGGCCACGTCGCCCCCGACGACCCGCGCTCCCTCGTCGACTGGGAAGCGCTCGCCAAGCTGCGCGGCACCCTCGTCCTGCTGATGGCCGTCGAGCGCGTCGGCGCCATCGCCGACACCCTGATGCGGCACGGGCGCGCGGCCGACACCCCTGTCGCCATCGTCCAGGAGGGCACCATGGCCACCGAGCGCCGCGTCGACGCGACCCTCGCGACGGTACGCGAGCGCGCGGAGGCGGAGGCCGTACGCCCGCCCGCCGTCATCGTCATCGGCGACGTGGTGGCCGTGGGCGAGTAGCCCGGCAGCGGGAACGCATTGGCACTTCAAGCGGGACAAGGCAATATCACCCTGTGGCTGAACTCATCACCGTCACCGACCCCGACGACCCCAGGCTGAGCGACTACACCGGCCTGACGGACGTCGAGCTGCGCCGGAAGCGCGAGCCCGAGGAGGGCCTCTTCATCGCCGAGGGCGAGAAGGTCATCCGACGCGCCAAGCACGCCGGTTACGACATGCGCTCCATGCTCCTCTCCGCCAAGTGGGTCGACGTCATGCGCGACGTCATCGACGAGGTGCCCGCACCCGTCTACGCGGTGAGCCCCGAACTCGCCGAACGCGTCACCGGCTACCACGTGCACCGGGGCGCCCTCGCCTCCATGCAGCGCAAGCCGCTGCCCGAGCCAGGCGAACTCCTGGCGGAGAACCGCCGCGTGGTCGTCATGGAGTCCGTCAACGATCACACCAACATCGGCGCGATCTTCCGCAGCGCCGCCGCGCTCGGCATGGACGCGGTACTGCTCTCCCCGGACTGCGCCGACCCCCTCTACCGGCGCTCCGTGAAGGTCTCCATGGGCGCGGTCTTCTCCGTCCCCTACGCCCGCCTCGACGCCTGGCCGCAGAGCCTGGAGACGGTACGGGAAGCGGGCTTCACCCTGCTCGCGCTCACCCCCGACGCCAAGGCCGTCCCCATCGACGAGGCGGCCCCGCGGCGCATGGACCGCGCGGCCCTGATGCTCGGCGCCGAGGGCGACGGCCTCTCGACGAAGGCACTGAGGGCTGCCGACGAGTGGGTCCGCATCCCCATGTCCCACGGCGTGGACTCCCTGAACGTGGGCGCGGCGGCGGCGGTGGCGTTCTACGCCATCGCCCTATGAAACGCAGGGTTCCCCCTGCACGCTGGTGTGCCCCTTCACGGGGTGCGGGGTGAAGGTCACACGGGGTGCGTGTTTCTCGTGGGGGTGCGCCTGGTGTGGGTGCCCCTTTGGGGGTTCGTTCGCGTGTGGCGGGCCGGTGGCACGGGTTGTGCCCACCCTCCCCCAGCTACCGCTGGGAGGTGCCCCCTCGCCGAGCGGGACGCTTGCCCACAACAAGGGCGGCCGGGGCCGCTCCGGCGCGGTACGGGGGTGGGCGCATGGGTGCCGATGAGGCACCGGGCCACAGCATGGGAACAGGCGGAGGGGCACCGACCTGCTGTTGGCCACCGGGTGGGAGGTGGTGCGGTGGGGTGTCCCCGCAGGTCGAGAAAGTCACCGGCGGAGAGCCGATAACGAGACCTTCACGCCGAGGAGACACCCCGGCGCGGCGCCGACCCCCAACCACCCAGGCACCCCACAACCACCGGCCCGAGCCATGAATCACGCGGCGCCAGCCGCGTCGTACCGGTCCATACGCCGCGCCGAAGCCACCGGCCCGCACCCGAACACGGCGCCCCGCCACACGACGGCACCCCCGGACAGGGGCACAAAAATCAGCGCGGGACCCTACGGCACCCACCACACAGGGCAACCGTCCCGCGCAACACCCCCGACGAACGAAGCATCCCCGTTTCCTTCCGCCCCCCCGCGAAGGGGCCGTCAGTCGTCGTCAGCGTGGAGGGGAGACGGAGACGTGGGCGCCGCAGGGGGAGCGGGGTGGGGGGTGCCGAGGCCGCGGGAGGGGCCCTGGCAGCCCTGCGCCGCAGCGATACCGAGCGCGACCAGCAGCGTCACCGTCACGAACACCACCAGCCGCTGCCGCAGCAGCCGCCGGTTCGCCCCTGGACGTCTGCCAGCCGCGTTACGCGTACCAGGACGCGCCCCCGTCGCCCCCGCACGCGAAGCCGGCCGCTTCCCCGACGGCCTCGACGGACGGTCACCGCCACCACGGGCCCGCGCCCCCGTACGGGGCGTCGACGCACGCGGCGCGCTCGGCGAGCCCCCCGCTGAGTCCCGCTCAACCCGCTCACCCCGCTCCGTGTGCTGCCGCGCGTACTCTTCCGCGCTCCGCCCCCTGGGCCGCTCACCCTGCGGCCGTCGACGCGGCGCCCCCGTACCGCTGGGCGCCACGGCCCCCTGCCCCGCAGCCCCGGACGCCCCGGGCGCCCCGGCGAGCGGCGCGGCATCGGGCAGCCCCCTCGCCTCCCGCGCGGCGATCTCCTTGAGCCGCAGCGAGAGCTGGAGCGTGCTCGGACGCTCCTCGGGGGACTTGACGAGGCACGCCTGGATGAGCGGCGCCAGCGCGGCGTGCACCCCCTGCAAGTGGGGTTCCTCGTGCACCACGCGGTACAGCATCACTTCGGAACTGCCCTGTCCGAAGGGCGAGTCGGCGGTGGCCGCGTACGCCAGCGTCGCGCCCAGCGCGAACACGTCCGTCGCGGGCGTCACCAGCGCCCCGCGCACCTGCTCGGGCGCGAGGAAGCCGGGCGAGCCGACCGCCGTGCCCACGTGCGTCAGCGTGCTCGCGCCTGTGGCCCACGCGATTCCGAAGTCGATGATGCGCGGGCCCTTGGGCGACAGCAGGATGTTCGACGGCTTGAGGTCACGGTGGACCACCCCCGCCTCGTGCACGGCCACCAGGCCCTCGGCCAACGCCGCGCCGATGGAGGCGACCTGAGAGGGCGGCAGCGGGCCGCCTTCGTTGACCTTGTCGTGCAGCGAGGGGCCTGGCACGTACTGCGTCGCGAACCACGGCCGGTCCGTCTCCAGATCGGCGGCCACCAGCCGCGCCGTGCAGCCGCCGCGGATGCGCCGGGCCGCTGACACCTCGCGGGCGAAGCGCGAGCGGAACTCGGGGTCCTCGGCCAGATCGGGCCGGATCACCTTGAGCGCGACGCGCTGCCCGCGCCGGTCGGAACCGAGATAGACCACGCCCATTCCGCCGGCGCCCAGGCGCCGGTGGAGCCTGAACGAGCCGACGACACGCGGGTCCTCGCGTCGGAGCCGCATCATCGCCATGTCGTTCCCCTACCTCCGGTGGGAGGCCCCTTCCTCCGGGGGAGGCCCCTTCCGCTGCTGGTCCGTCTGACGAGGCACAGCTTACGGACTGCTGCCGCGTAGCGACGATAGGCCGCGCACGCGGCGCAGGACGGATTGTCAGTACCCGGTGGGATCCTGGAGTCATGGGCACAGGGCGCGCCGTGGCGGGGCGTGCCAGGTCTCCGCAGTGCCAATGCGCCGTCACGGAAGGGGGATTGACGGAGTGAAAGGTGACTGGGTGGAGATAGTGGTGGACGCCGGTGACTCGACTCGTACGTACGAAATGGTGGCCGCCAGAGCGGGCCGGAGGATCGAGACACAGGTGCGCAGGGGGGTGGTGGAAGTGAGCGAAGTCACCCGAAGTGGTTCGGTCGTGCGCACCGCGCGCTTCATGGCGAACCGTGTGCTGGCCCTGGTGGAGCATCCCGTTCCGCGCCAGGACGACGCGGTCGAGGCGGTGCGCTGACCAGGCATCCGGCCCCGGGGGCCGGTCCCCTGTAGGGGAAGACCCTGGGATGTACGAGCGGGCCTCCACCCTGGGGAGTATTCGTGGGGTCCCGGAGTCATCCTGCGGGAGGCCATCGAGTCGGTACGCGGGCATGACGCCGGGCTCGCGCCCCGCGCCTAATGTTGTGGACAAGCGGCGGGTGCAGCACTCGTCCCCCGAGGTCAGACGCCCGCCGCCCCAGACATGACAGGAGCAGACCATGGCGCACACAGCAGGGCGCACGGCACCTCGGGAGCAGGGACGACTGGCGGCTGTCGCGGCCTTCGGCACCCGTCCGGGCGGCCGTCGCCATCCGCTGGTGGCGGCGGCCATGGTCCTCCCTCTCGCCATCATCCTCGCCGTCGCCTTCGGCGCGGTGGAAATGGTGGCCACACAGGCGTCGTCCGTGGCTGGAATGCTGGGGCACTGAGCGGTGCCCCGGGCTCGGGAGAGCGGCCCGAGTCGGGGACATCCGGCCATCAGCCCCGTGGGGACGGGGGTGCGGCGGACGGCATTGAGGTCCGGGCAGCTGGGGAGCTGCCCGGACCTCGCCCTTTTCCGCCCCGCGCCAGCACATCCCCCGGCCCCCGCGCCTCGCGCCTCGCGCCTCGCGCCGTGACCCTCGCCCGTCGGGCGTTGTCAGTGCGGCTGCGTACGATCGCGGCAGGTAAACGCGGAGGCGGGGCCGACACCAGCACGGCGGTGCGGCCCACTCCGCCCGTACGAAGGGGGACCGTGCATCCGACGCTCGCCGGACAGTTGGCCGTCCTGGCCCGTGCCGCGGCGCCCTCGCCACCACGGCGCCCCGCGCCGCACCCGCACCCGCACCGAGGGCGAGCGCGGGGGAGCACCGCGGCGGAGCCCGCCGTGCTGGCCGACCGCCCGGACGGCACCGTCGTACGGCTCGGCGATGTCGTCGCCAAGGCCCACGCCTCGGACTCGGACCCCGCGGCTCTGACCGTCCGGCTCCAGGCCGCGGCGCACCCGCGCCTCGCGAGCGTGCTGCTCGCCCCCTTGCCCGCCACCCCCGCCACCCCGTACCGGTCCGCCACGCCCCTCTCGTCCCCGCTGCCGGACGGCCGCGCCGCCAGCCTGTGGCCCTACGGTTCCCCGGTGGACCCCGAGGACCCGTCGGCCGCGCCCTGGGAGGAGGCGGGCGCTCTTCTCGCGCGGCTGCACGCCGTGCCGCCCCTCGCCCTCTCTGCCGGTCTCACCGGACCGCTCCCGCCCATGCGCGGCCCCGTGAAGGCCGCCCGCGCCCTGGCCCGGATGCGGGCGACGGTGCCGCCGGACCACCCGGCAGCGCGCGCGGTCGCGGGCGCCTGGGCCGGGCTTCCCGCCTGGTGCCGCGCGCAGGAGCCCGAGGGCGCGCCCCGGATCCCGGACCCGCGCCACGCGGCCCCCTCGGACGGCTCCGCCGCGCCCGATGCCCCCCTGGCCCTGTGTCACGGCGACTTCCACCTCGGCCAGTTGGTGCGCCACCCCGCGCCCGACGGCCCCTGGAAGCTGATAGACGTCGACGACGTGGGCCTCGGCGACCCCGCCTGGGACCTCGCGCGCCCCGCCGCCTGGTACGCGGCGGGCGTGCTGCCGCCCGCCGAGTGGGACCGCTTCCTGGGCGCCTATCAGTCGGCGAACGGCACCGCGGGCCGCGACCCCTGGCCCCGTCTCGACGCCCCGGCCCGCGCGTTGACGGCGCAGATAGCCGCCCTCGCCCTCACCAAGGCGTACGCGGCCCGCCGCCCCCTCGACGGGGATGAGGAGGCGTGCGTGGACGCCTGCGCCCGTATCGCCGCCGTCGCCGAACTGCCTTGAACCGGCGGGCCGTAGGGTGGTGGGCCAGCGACACGACCGAAGGCACCCGCGGCGAACGAACCGCGAGCCGTAGGGCCGATCGGCGAGGAGAGGTACAGATCATGCAGTGTCCGAAGTGCGGCGCGTTCATGCAGACGTACAACCGCAACGGAGTTCAGATAGAGCAGTGCGGCGGCTGCCGGGGGATCTTCCTGGACTACGGCGAGCTGGAGGCCCTGGCCCGGCTGGAGTCCCAGTGGTCGCAGCAGGCAGCCCCGCCGCCCCCGCCCGGTGGTGCGCCGATGCACGGCGGACCGGCGCCGCAGGCGTACCCGGCGGGCCCGGCCTGGGGCGCCGCGCACCACGGCCAGCACGGGCAGCACGGCCACCACGGACCCCACGGTTACCGTCACAAGAAGAGCTTCGGCCACATGCTGTTCTCCTCCTGAGCCCTCGCGGGACAGCATCGGGGGCGCGCAAAGCCGAGGGCCCGGCCGCTGTGCGGCCGGGCCCTCGGTGGGTGTGGACGATACTGGGATTGAACCAGTGACCTCTTCCGTGTCAGGGAAGCGCTCTCCCGCTGAGCTAATCGTCCTCGGGTCCTGCTCTTCGTGCTCTCTCGTGCGGAAGGCCCCCGGTCAGGGGGCCTTCGCGTGCGCGATACTGGGATTGAACCAGTGACCTCTTCCGTGTCAGGGAAGCGCTCTCCCGCTGAGCTAATCGCGCGGGGATCCTTGCGGATCAAGGTCCTTGCGGACCAGTGGACGATACTGGGATTGAACCAGTGACCTCTTCCGTGTCAGGGAAGCGCTCTCCCGCTGAGCTAATCGTCCTTGGAGGTGGAGACGGGATTTGAACCCGTGTAGACGGCTTTGCAGGCCGTTGCCTCGCCTCTCGGCCACTCCACCGAGGGGGGATCCGGAGACCCCCACTCAGAGCGGACGACGAGATTCGAACTCGCGACCCTCACCTTGGCAAGGTGATGCTCTACCAGCTGAGCTACGTCCGCACGTGTCTCCGGCCCGCTCTCGCGTCCCGGCGACGTGTTGAACTCTAGCGGATTCTGGGGCCAGCTCAAATTCCGTTTCCGCAGCGTGGCCGGTCAGCAACCCCTCATCCACCTCCGCGTGGACGTCCGCGGCCCCCATAGACTCGTTCACGTGCACGACCCTTCTCCGCTCGCCCGCTTCGGCGGACTCGTCGCCACGGACCTGCGCGACGTCACCAGCGACCCCGCGGCCCTGGAGTCCTCCGGCTGGTGGGCGGTGGTGGCGGACTTCGAGGGCGGGCTGGTCTGCGCCCGCTTCGGCGACGTACGGGGCACCGTGCGCGACGGGTCGCACGGCGGCCGGGCCGCCGCCCGGCCGCGCACGGGATGGCACGGGCCCGCGCCCGAGGACTGGAGCGGTTCACTGGACCGCGCCGCCTACACGGCGGGAGTACGGCGCATACGCGAGCACATCGCGGCCGGTGAGGTCTATCAGGCGAACCTCTGCCGCGTCCTCACCGCGCCGCTGCCCGACCCGCGCCCCCACGCCTCCGACATCGACCACCTCGCCGCCCTCCTCGCGCAGGGCAACCCAGCGCCCTACGCGGGCACCGTCCGGCTTCCCGCACACGGCGTCGAGGTCGCCACCGCGTCCCCCGAGCTGTATCTGCGCCGCGAGGGGAGCACCGTCACCTCGGGGCCCATCAAGGGCACCGGGCGCACGGCGGACGATCTGCTGGAGAAGGACCACGCGGAGAACGTCATGATCGTCGACCTGGTCCGCAACGACCTGGGCCGCGTCTGCGCCACCGGCTCCGTCACCGTCCCCGCACTCTGCGCGGTCGAGGCACACCCGGGGCTCGTCCACCTCGTCTCCACCGTCAGGGGCGAGCTGGCCCCCGGTGCCGGCTGGCCCGAGCTGCTGCGGGACACCTTCCCGCCCGGCTCGGTCACCGGAGCGCCCAAGCCCAGCGCCTTGCGCGTCATCGGGGAACTGGAGACGGCGCCGCGCGGCCCGTACTGCGGCGGTGTCGGCTGGGTCGACGCGGACAGCGGCACGGGCGAGCTGGCCGTCGGCATCCGCACCTTCTGGATCGAGCGCGACGTGCCAGGCGGGTCCGTGCTGCGCTTCGGTACCGGGGCCGGGATCACCTGGGGCTCGGACCCGGAGCGGGAGTGGGCGGAGACCGAACTGAAGGCGTCCAGGCTGCTCGCGGTAGCGTCGGGAGCGTACGCGGCGGACACCGGCGCCGCGCGGCAGTACACGAGCGGTACGAGTGAGAGCGCGAGCGGAAGGAGAGCCCCTTGAAGATCTGGCTCGACGGCGGACTCCGGGACGCGGAGAGCGCGCGCGTCTCCGTGCTCGATCACGGGCTGACGGTCGGCGACGGCGTCTTCGAGACCGTCAAGACCACCCACGGGCGCGCCTTCGCGCTCTCGCGCCACCTCGACCGGCTCGCCGCCTCGGCGCGCGGGCTCGGCCTGCCCGAGCCCGACCGCGACGAGGTGCGCCGTGCCTGCGAGGCGGTCACCGAGGCGAACCCGGTGCCGTTCGGGAGGCTGCGCGTCACCTACACCGGCGGGGTCTCCCCGCTCGGCTCCGACCGGGGCGAGGCCGGGCCCACCCTCGTCGTCGCCCTCGGCGAGGCCACGCGGCGCCCCGACGCCACCTCGGTGATCACCGTGCCCTGGACCCGCAACGAGCGTGGCGCGCTGACAGGGCTCAAGACGACCTCGTACGCCGAGAACGTCGTGGCCCTCGCCCGCGCGCACCAGCAGGCCGCCAGCGAGGCGCTGTTCGCGAACACCCGCGGACGGCTCTGCGAGGGCACCGGGACCAATGTCTTCGTCGTCCTCGACGGCGAGCTGCACACCCCGCCGCTGGCCTCGGGCTGCCTCGCGGGGATCACCCGCGCCCTGACCGTCGAGTGGACGGGCGCCAAGGAGACCGACCTGCCCATGGAAGCGCTGGAGAGCGCCGAGGAGATCTTCCTGACCTCGACCCTGCGCGACGTCCAGGCCGTGCGGCGCGTCGACGGGCGCGAACTGCCCGGTGCCCCCGGCCCGGTGACGGCGAAGGCGATGCGGGTCTTCGACGAGCGCGCCGCCGCCGACATCGACCCCTGAGAGCCTCCGAAGGCCCCGGAGACCACGCTCCGAAAAGGCGTTCCGGGGCCGTAATCGCGTGACGCGGCGGCCCTCAGCCGGTAGAAATCGTGCGGTGACCACCACCCTGCGCCCCACTGGGCCCGAGGAGCGCGCCGAGGACGGTTCCCGCTCCCGCTCGTACGACGTCTGCGTCAACAGCCGGCCCGTCGGCGTCATCCGGCTGGCGGCCGACGTCCGGCACGGGGCCGGGACCGCCGTCGGCCGGGTCGAGCAGCTCGTCATAGACGAGCGCGAGCAGCGGCGCGGCCGGGGCACCGTCGCCGCGCTGGCGGCGGAGGAAGTGCTGCGCGGCTGGGGCTGCCGCAGGGTCGAGGCGGGCGTGCCCGCCAGGGCGCGCGCGGCGCTGAACCTCGCCGCCGCGCTCGGCTACCGGGAGCGCAGCCGGAACATGCTCAAGGAGCTGGGCGACGAGCCCCGGCTGTCGCGGGGCAGCGTGGCGCGCCCGATGACGGAGGAGGAGTTCGGGGACTGGTTCGCGCGCGAGCGCCGGGAACAGCTCCTGCTCCTGCGTGAGCAGGGCGTACCGGACGACGAGGCCGCGGCGCGGTCGGAGGAGGTCTACCGCCGCTATCTCCCGCGCGGCGCCGCCAGCACGGGGGCGGCCCTGCGCGTGCTCGTCCACGAGGGTGCGAAGGTGGGCACGCTCTGGGTCGCCTCGGGCCTCGCGCCCCGGGCGGACGTGGACTCCTGGGTGTTCACGGTCGAGGTGGCCGAGGAGCGGCGCGGGCAGGGGCACGGGCGCACGCTGATGCGCGTCGCCGAGCACGAGGCGCTCGCCGCGGGCGGACGGGTGCTGGGACTCAACGTCTACGCCGACAACACTCCGGCCCTGCGGCTCTACGAGTCACTGGGCTACCGGCCCGTGGAACACCACTTCGTCAAGCCGCTCGGCTAGGACCTGTTGCGAAAGTTGATCTTGTTCGTTGATGATCATGTCTTGTGGGACGTGGGGATCTGACGAACGAGCAGTGGGCCCGGCTTGAGCCGCTGCTGCCGCGGGGCATCAAGTCGGGCCGTCCGCAGGTGTGGACGCGGCGGCAGTTGATAGACGGCATACGGTGGCGGACCCGGACGGGTGCCCCCTGGCGTGATGTGCCGGAACGGTACGGGCCGTGGGACCGGGTCTATGACCTCTTCCGGCGCTGGCAGCGGGACGGTACCTGGGCGAGGATCGTCACCCAGCTCCAGACCGAGGCCGACGCGAAGGGCCTGATCACCTGGGAGGTGAACGTCGACTCCACGGTCTGCCGGGCCCACCAGCACGCCGCCGGTGCGGCGAAAAGGGGGATCTCCAAAAGGAACCGCCCGGTGGGATCACCGCCGAGCCGGGCGACCACGGACTCGGACGCTCCCGAGGCGGACTGACCAGCAAGATCCACCTCGCCGTCGAACAGGGGCAGAAGCCCTTGTCCGTCGTAATCACTGCCGGGCAGCGGGGTGACTCCCCTCAGTTCCAACCGGTACTGGAAGCCATCCGGGTGCCCAGGCGTGGCCGGGGGCGGCCACGCACGAGGCCGGACCGCGTGCGCGCCGACAAGGCGTACGACTCCCGCCAGAACCGCTCCTACCTGCGCAGGCGCGGTATCAAAGCGACGGTTCCGGTCCCTGCGGACCGCGTCCGCAACCGGCACAAGCGCGGCTCGCACGGCGGACGGCCCCCGGCGTTCGACAAGACCGACTACAAGCAGCGGCACGCGGTCGAGTGCGGCATCAACCGACTCAAGCGGCACCGCGCGGTCGCCACCAGATACGACAAACTCGCCGTCCGCTACGAAGCGACCGTGCTGGTCGCAACCCTCAATGAGTGGCTGTGACCAGCACTTTCGCAACAGACCCTAGGCCCGGCGGTCCGGTCGGACGGGGCCAGGGCAGGCGAGGCCCGGCGGCCAGGCCCAGCGAGGCCCGGTCAGGCGAGGCTCAGCCCGCGAGCAGACCGTCGGTGATCTCCTCGATCCGCTCCCGCAGCCCCTCCTGGCTCTTGCTGCCGTCCAGCAGCTCCCCGCCGATCAGATACGTCGGGGTGCCCGTCACACCGAGTGCCTTGCCCTCGGCCTGGTCGGCGTCGACCATCAGCAGGTGCCGTCCGTCGATCAGCGCTGTGTCGAACTCCTCGGCGTTCAGGCCCAGTTCGCGTGCCACCTCCAGCAGCACGGGCTCGCCCCGCGTCGCCAGCTCGGCGTTGCGCGCCAGCACGGCCTCCACATAGGTGTCGCCCTTGCCCTGCATGTACGCCTCCTCGGCGGCCTGGGCCGCCGCGAACGCGTGCTTGTGCTTCTCCAGGGGGAAGTGGCGCAGCCGGATCTCCAGCCGTGTCCCGTACCGCTCGCGCAGGGCACGCAGGTCGTCCTGGGCCCGGTGGCAGTCGGGGCACTGAAGCTCGCACCAGTAGTCGAGCACGGGGCGGGAGGTCGGGGCATCGCTCATGCCCCACAGTCTCTCAGCCACCTTCCCCTCCTCGCGAACGACGCCGGACCCGGACCCGACCCGGAGATGTCCCTGAACCGTGACGGCGGACATGGCCCCATCAGCGCGTAACGGTGCAGGATGGAGGGATGCTGACCACGACCGTCTGTGCCGCGCTCTCGGCGGCCGGTCTGGCCGTCGCCTTCCTGACGGCCTTCCGCCGCCGCTATGCCGCCGCCACCCGTATAGCGGCCTTCTCCCTGCTGCCCGTGGGCCTGGCGATGGCCGGTCTGGTCGGTCTCGCCGGGAAGATCGGGAAGGCCGTCGGCACGTGGGCCTCCGATCTGGTGCTGAAGCCCACCGTCTGGGCCGGTTTCGGGGTGCTCGCCTTCGCCGTCGTGCTCTACGTGATAGCGCGGCTCGCGGGCGGCAGCCGGGCCACCCGCAAGGAGCGCCGCGCCGCAGCGCGCGCGAGCGGCGCCGGTTCCGTCGCGCCGTCGGCGGGCGCCCCCGCGCTGGGCGGCTCCCGCGCCCCGGCCCCCGGCACGACGGCCCAGGCGGCGCCCGCGCGCGGCGCGGGGAAACCGGCGGGAAGGTCCGCTTCCGCGGGCGACGGCGAGGACTTCTCCGACATCGAGGCGATCCTCAAGAAGCACGGCATCTAGGACGACTCGGCCTAGCCGCTCCGGAGCGCTGACGGGCCGGTAACCAGGAGAAACCACGGAATGTGAGGAACTCGTTCCCGGAAAGGGTGTGTTGGGACACCTGAGCGGGTCCGGCTGCGTCATCATCGCGACGAGATGGACACGACGCCGCCGAACTCCCCGCTCGCGCTCGACGAGCCCACCGCCGCACCCCTCGCGCCGCCAGTGCCCGCGGTGACCCCGGTGCCCCTGCCGTCCCTTCGATCCCTGCCGCATCAAGCACCGCAGCGCACGCTCCCGCCGGACCCCTTCCTGACCCCGGCCGAGCCGCCCCTCGCGCCTCTCGCGCTCCCCGCTGAGACCGACCTCGCGCCTTCGCCGCCACCCCCGGTCCCGTCTCCGGCCCCGGTCCCGGCCCCGGAGGCCGAGGAAGCGCGTGGCTGCCTCTACGCGCTCTCGCAGCCCCCGCTGATGTTCTTCCTCGCGTTCATCGCCGTCCTGTTCGCCATCACGGGCGCGCACGACCTGTTCCTGCTGTGAGCCCGCGAGCGGAGGGCCGCTCAGCCGCCCGCGGACTCGGCGGTCGCGGCCGACTCGCGCTGTCGCGCGCGGTAGGCGGCCACGTGCAGACGGTTGCCGCAGGTACGGCTGTCGCAGTAGCGGCGCGAACGGTTCCTGGACAGGTCGATGAAGGCGCGCCCGCAGTCCGGGGCCCCGCAGCGCCGCAGTCGGTCCCGCTCGCCCGAGACGATGATGAAGGCCAGGGCCATCCCGCCGTCGGCCGCCAAGTGGTCAGCGACGGAGGCGCCGGGCGCGAAGTAGTGCACGTGCCAGTCGTAGCCGTCGTGGTCGGTGAGCTGCGGAGTCGTCCCCGCCTCGGCGACCAGCGCGTTGATCAGCTCCGACGCCGTACGCGCGTCCTCCGCCGCGAAGACCCGCGCGAACCGCTCCCGTACCGACCGCACGGCCCGCAGATCGGCCTCGGTGAGCGTGCCCACGTCGCTCACGTCGTTGCGCTCGACGTAGGCGCGGAGGTCGGTCACGGAGGCCAGGGTGTCCGGTGCCTCACCGTCGGCGCAGGTGTTCAGCAGGTCGACCACGTCGTCGAGCGCGCAGCGGGTGTCGTGATTGATCTGCACAGGTCGCTCCTGGGCGTGCGCCGTAGGGTCCGATGCGCAGAGACTAGTCGTTCCCCGGCACAGGGAAGCCGCCCCCGCGCCAGAAGGGCGGAGGCGGCTTCCCTGTGTGTCTCTGTGGTGTCCCTGTGTGCCGTGAACGGTTTTCCGGGCCGAAGCCGTCGCCCCGAGTCGGACGGCTGCGGTGAACCGGCTGCTCTGTTGCTGTCAGCCTCTCAACTCTCCGCGAGGATGTGTGAGAGTTCCGCGTCGAGGTCGAAGTGGCGGTGCTCCGTGCCGGGCGGCACAGCCGCGTCGGTTCGCTTGAGGAAGGATTCCAGGGCCCGCGCCGGGGCTTCGAGCAGAGCCTCACCCTCGGGCGAACTGAGGGCGATGCACACGACTCCTTGGCCGTGACTGCGGGAGGGCCACACCCGGACGTCTCCGGTGCCGGTGGGCCGGTGCAGCCCCTCGGCGAGGAGATCGCGGGCGAATACCCACTCGACGGTCTCCTCGGCTCCGGTGTGGAAGGTGGCATGCACGGCATAGGGGTCGGCCGTGTCGTACCGCAGGCCCGCGGGTACAGGCAGTGAGGACTCGCTCGAAACAACGAGGCGCAGGTGCAGCTCGCAGCTGACCGTGGTGTTCATAAGCGCCAGGGCCTTTCGCTCAGTGTGCGCTCGGGGATTCGCACGTCGGCGAAATCGACATGCCACATACGGGCGGGTTGTAAACCCCTCCGACCGATTTGTGGGAGATGAAGTCCTTCATACGGCGGATCACAATTTTGTGGCGTACGGCCATTCCGGTGAAGGCGTCTGGTTCCGGTACCTTTGCGGTATGAGTGCGGAGAGTAGCGAAAAACCGCTGGGTTCCCGAGCGCCGCGGTTCATCAAGTCTTCGAGGCCCTTGCATGTGAGCTGGCAGATCGTGATCTTCCTGATCGGACTCGCCGTCGTCGTGGGCGGCGTGATTCTTCTGCCGCTGCCGGGGCCCGGCTGGCTGATCATCTTCGCGGGTATCGGTGTGTGGGCCACGGAGTTCCCCTGGGCGCAGCGCGTGCTGCGCTGGACGAAGCGGAAGCTGCACGAGTGGACCGCGCTGGCGAAGCGGCGCCGCGCCGAACGGGCCGCGCGCCGCGAGGGGCGCACGCGGTCATGACCACGCTCTGACATGCGGTAATGTTGTCGCCGCACCCGGGCGATTAGCTCAGCGGAAGAGCGCTTCGTTCACACCGAAGAGGTCACTGGTTCGAACCCAGTATCGCCCACGCAGTCGACAGGCGACGTGTGTCCACGGAAGGCGTGGACCGCGTCGCCTGCTTCGTGTTCTGCTCGGCTTCGCCTCGCGTCGGCGGGGGCTTCGCCACCCGCACCCCCCGCCGGGAGCGGAGTGGCGGGTGCCGGTACGTCGCGGGGTGCGGGGCGGGCTTGCTCGGCTCCGCCTCGCCGCGCCCCCCGGCGGCTCCCGGTCCGGGCCTGCTCGGCTGCGCCGCGCAGCGCCTCGCGCCGCCCACCGCTCCGGCTCCCGCTGCCCCGTGCCGGAGGGCGGCGGTGCACCATGGATCTTGCGCTGCGCCCCCGGCGGGGAAGCGCTTCATGTCGATCCTGTCCCAACCGTTGACGGCTTGCGGGCGCGTCCTTAGATTCTCCCGGCAAGCGCTTGCGTTAAACGTTTCAATCTAGCCGGGGCAGTGGTGCGCGAGGGTTGAGCAGGCGCCTCCTGCCTGGGGAGGGCGAGTCATGGGTGCGTTGCGTAGCGGGAGCGGCCGGATGTGTTCCGGCGCAGGTCGGAGACGGTATACGGCGGTCGCGGCGGTGGCCACGATGGCGCTGCTGGCCGCCGGGTGCGGAGGTGTCGGGGGCGGGGGAGACGACGGGGCGGGCGGCAAGGTCACCATCCGCTACGCGTGGTGGGGCGACGCCACCAGGGCCGAGATGATCAAGAAGAGCATCGCGCTCTTCGAGAAGGAGCACCCCGGCATCAATGTAAAGCCGGAGTTCCAGGAGTACGAGGACTTCTGGAAGAAGTTCGCGACCCAGGCGTCGGGCGGCGGCGCCCCCGACGTCTTCCAGAACGCCGCCGCCTTCATGCGGAAGTACGGCGACAGGAAGACCCTGCTCGACCTGTCGTCGCAGGTGGACAAGGGCAACCTCGACATGAAGGGCTTCCGCGCCGGTCTGGAGAAGGCCGGTGAGGTGGACGGGAAGCTCTGGGGCGTGCCCGTAGGGGCCAACACGTTCAGTCTCATCTACGACGTCGAGGCGTTCGAGCGCATCGGGGTCGAGCCCGGGATGGGCTGGACCTGGGACGACTACGAGAAGGCCGTCGACAAGCTCAAGGCCGAGGGGTTCCAGGCCACGACTCCCGCCGGGGTCATGTACCACTACGATCTGTTGCTGCGTCAGCAGGGCAAGCAGTTCTTCACCGAAGACGGCCAACTGGGCTTCGGCAAGGCGGATCTGACGGCGCACTGGAAAGAGCAGTACGCGGGCATCGAAGACGGCCGTTTTGTCCCGCAGAAGAAGGCGGACCAGATCGCGCCCAAGGCGTTGCTCAGCGCTGGATTCTCCAAGTCCGAGTACCAATGGGACAATTTCATCGTGCGATTCTCCGCCGAGGCGGAGGAGGAGGGGAAATTCGCGCTCGCTCCCCTCCCCACAACCGATGGAAAGAAGACCGGGCAGTATCTCTCCTCGCTCTTCCTCAGCGGTTACGCGAAGACCCGTCATCCCGAAGAGGTCGCGAAATTCATCGACTTCATGGTGCACGATCCAGAGGTCGGGAAAATCATGGGATACAACCGGGGGATTCTCGCCACCGAAGAACAGTACGACGCGTTTGAACCCACGGGTCCGGACAAGATGATCGCGGAGTACGAGGAGAAGGTGGAGAAGGCGGGCGTCATCGAGCCCATGACGCCGCAGCCCGACGGGACCGACGTCGTCGAGGCGGCGCTGCTGCGCATCTGGCAGGACGTGGCGCACGGGAAGAAGTCCGTGGACGAGGGCGTCGACCAGTTCTTCTCGGAGGCCGAGCAGGCGCTGGGGTCCTGACGTGAAGACCGTGACCACCACCCTCCCGGCCGCCACGGGCGCCCCGGCTGTCAAGGGTCGGGGTGCCGTGCGGGGCGAGTCCGGCGGGGCCCGCCGTGCCGGACCGGGCGAAGCCGCGCGCAAGCGCCGCGCCCGTCGCGAAAGCCTCGCCGGATACGTCTTCCTGACGCCGTGGTGCCTGGGGATGCTGCTGCTGACCCTCGGCCCCATGGCCGCCTCGCTCTACCTCTCCTTCACCGACTACGACCTCTTCGCCTCGCCCCGCTGGATCGGGCTCGGCAACTACCGCGAGCTGTTCGAGGACCCGCGCTGGCTCACCTCCGTCGAGGTCACCGTGAAGTACGCGGTCATCGCCACCCCGCTCAAGCTCGCAGCGGCGCTGGGCGTGGCCCTGCTGCTGGCCAGGCCGCGCAAGGGCCAGGGTTTCTACCGCGCCGCCTTCTACGCGCCCTCGCTCATCGGCGCGAGCGTCGGCGTCGGCATCGTCTGGCGCGCCCTCTTCCAGGACGACGGCGCTGTCGACAAGGGGCTGCGCCTGTTCGGCGTCGAGCTGGGAGGCTGGATCGGCAACGTCGACCTGGCGGCGTACACCCTCGTCCTGCTGACGATGTGGCAGTTCGGCGCGCCCATGGTCATCTTCCTGGCCGGTCTGAAGCAGATACCGCGCGACCTGTACGAGTCGGCGGAGCTGGACGGCGCTGGCGCGTGGCGCCGGTTCCGGTCGGTGACCGTGCCGCTGCTCTCGCCGGTCATCTTCTTCAACCTGCTCCTCGAACTCATCCACTCCTTCCAGGTCTTCACCTCGTCGTACGTGGTCAGCCTCGGCAAGGGAGGCCCGGACGACACGACGCTATTCTACACGCTCTACCTCTATCTCAAGGCGTTCTCCGAGCAGCGGATGGGTTACGCCTCCGCGATGGCCTGGATGCTGGTGCTCGGCGTCGGCCTGGTGACCGTGCTCCTGTTCAGGACCCAGCGCGGCTGGGTGCACTACGAGGGGGACACCCGATGACGGCCCACGGCGCGGTACCCGGCACGGCGGCGGCCCCCTCGGCCCCCTCCCGCGCGCGGTGGCGGCGCGACCCCCGGCGCGCGGCGCGCTCGCTGGGCTGGCACGCGGGCGCGCTGCTGATCCTGTGCGTGGTCCTCTACCCCGTCGTGTGGGTGGTCGGCGCGACGTTCAAGGACGGCAGGAAGATCATCGGCAGCACCGAGCTGCTGCCCGCACAGCCGGTACTGGACAACCTGGAGCGGCTGACGGAAGGGCTCGGCGGCTACCCCCTGTGGGCGTTCTTCGTGAACTCCGCGATGCTGTCCTGCGGCGCCGTGCTCGGCGTGCTCTTCTCCTGCTCGCTCGCCGCCTACGCCTTCGCGCGCATCCGCTTCGCCGGACGGAACGTGCTCTTCGCGATGATGATCTCGACGCTGCTGCTGCCGGTGCACGTCATGCTCATCCCGCAGTACATCCTCTTCCAGAAGCTCGCGCTGGTGGACACCTACGTACCGCTGCTGATCGGCAAGTACCTCGCGGCCGAGGCGTTCTTCATCTTCCTGATGGTGCAGTTCATGCGCGGCGTCCCCCTGGAACTGGACGAGGCCGCGCGGCTCGACGGCTGCGGGCACGGGCGCATCTACTGGTCCGTGGTGCTGCCCCTGTGCCGCCCCGCGCTGATCACCAGCGCCATCTTCACCTTCATCTGGACCTGGAACGACTTCATGGGTCCGCTGATCTACCTCAACGACCCCGGCAACTACCCGGTCTCCATGGCGCTCAAGATGTTCATGGACGAGGGCACGCTCGCCGACTACGGCGGCATGATGGCCATGTCCCTGATGGCGCTGCTGCCCGTGCTGCTGTTCTTCCTCGCCTTCCAGCGCTTTCTCGTCGAGGGCGCGACGACCTCGGGGCTCAAGGGATGAGGGCTGCCGGGACGAAGGCGGCCGGAGTCGGAGCCGGAGCCGGGGTGCGGTTCGGTGAGGGCCGGTTCGCGCTGTTCGCCGAGTGCGTGCTCGCCGGGTTCTGGCTCGTGCTCGGCGCGCTGCCCCTGGTCACGCTGCTGCCCTCGTACGCCGCCGCCTGCACGCATCTGAGGCGGTACCTCGACGGCGAACCGGCGGGGCGGCGCGAGTTCGCCGCGGCGCTCCGGGACGCCACACGCGAGGGCTGGCGCTTCTCGCTGCTGTGGTGGGGCGCCCTGGCCCTGCTGGGCCTCGACTGGCGGATCGCCGCCTCTGGGCTGCTGCCCGGCGGGCCCGCGCTGGCGGCGGTCAGCGTACTGGGCGGGCTGGTCGTGGTGGTGGCGGGGCTGCGTGCCGCGTCGGCCTGGCGTCCCGGCGATCCGTCGGCACCCCGTACGGGACCGGGCCGCCGGAGCGACTGGGGGAGCACGGGCTTCTCCGACGCGCTGCGCCGGGCCTGCTCCGAGGACAGGGGCGGCTCCTGGCTGCTGGCCGGAGGGCTGGCCGTGGTGGCGGTCGCGGGGTGGATGCTGCCGCCGCTGCTGATCCCGGCGCTGGGTTGCCTGGCGGCGTGTGCGGTGGCGGTGGACCGCCGTACGGGCTCGACGGGCGTGCCGCGCATGCCCGCCCCGGACGAGCCCGCCGCGTCCCGTACCGACGGCACGGGCTGAGACCGACCGGACCCGCCCCCCCCCGGCCCCTCACCCGTGCCCGTACACAGCACGCGGCACACCACACCCGTCACACAGCAGCACCCCGCACCCCGCCACCCGCACACACCAGAAGTGGAGCCGACATGTCCCCGATCCCCAGGCGAAGCGTGCTCAGGACGGCAACCGTCACGGCCGCAGCGGCCACGGCCGGTCAGGCGTCCTGGCTGCTGGGCGGCGCCCCCGCGCACGCCGCGCGGGCGCGGCGCGAAGCCCAGGAGCCCGTCGAGATCGGCTGGCTGGAGGACGGCGGTCTCGGCCGCGCCCCCGGCAGCACCTTCGGCGTCCCCTGGCCGCAGGGCAGCGTGCGCGCCGGCACCGCCTTCGCGCTCACAGCGGCCGACGGCGCCAAGGTGCCGCTCCAGTCCTGGCCCACCGCCTACTGGCCCGACGGCACCCTCAAGTGGACGGCCCACGCCGTCGGCCCGGAGGCCGGGAGCGCGAAGCGGTTCACCCTCGCCCAGGGCGAACCGGCGAAGCCCGCACACGCCGTCAAGGTGACCCGCGAGCACGGCGCCGTCGTCGTGGACACCGGCACCGTCGTCGCCCGGCTCGGCACCGGCGGCAGCGCCCTCGTGCGCAGCGTCACCCGCAGCGGTACCCGGATCGCTTCGAGCGGCAGGCTCGTGCTGCTGCGCCAGGGCCGCGTCGGCGAGGGCGACAAGGGCTCGGAGGCGTGGGAGGACTTCGAGAGCGCCGTCACGAAGACCACCGTCGAGCAGGAGGGCCCGGTGCGCGCGGTCGTACGCCTCGACGGCGAGCACCGGCGCGGAGGGCGCGGCGGGCGTGACGGACGCGGCGGGCATGGCTGGCTGCCCTTCAGCGTCAGGCTGTACTTCACCGCCGGCTCCGACGCGTTCCGCATGGTGCACACGATCACCTTCGACGGCGACGAGCAGAAGGACTTCATCCGCGGCCTCGGCGTCCGCTTCACCGTCCCGATGCGTGACGAGAGCTACGACCGCCACATCCGTATCGCGGGCGAGGGCAAGGGATTCCTCACCGAGGCCGTCAAGGGCGTGACGGGGCTGCGCCGCGACCCCGGCGCTGCGGTGCGTGCCGCGCAGGTCAAGGGCGTGAAGCTGCCGGACCCGGCCACCTGGGACGAGCGCGTCACCAAGCGGCTGCACCTCATCCCCGAGTGGAACGACTACACCCTCGCGCAGCTCTCCGCCGACGGCTTCACGCTGCGCAAGCGCACCAAGGCGGGCCACGGCTGGATCCCCGCGGGAGGCGGCGGGCGTGCCGGGGGCTTCGGCTACGTCGGCGGGCCGAGCGGCGGACTCTCCTTCGGGCTGCGCGACTTCTGGGAGCGCCACCCCACCCAGCTCGACATCCGCGGCGCCGGGGGAGCGGAGGCCGAGGTCACCCTCTGGCTCTGGTCGCCCGAGGCCCGGCCGATGGACCTGCGCTTCTACCACGACGGCATGGGCCAGGACACCTACGCGGAGCAACTGGAGGGCCTGGAGATCACCTACGAGGACTACGAGCCCGGGTTCGGCACCCCGTACGGCATCGCCCGCACCAGCGAACTCCTCTTCTGGGCCAACGAGTCCACCCCGTCGGCCGCGACGCTCGTCGAACAGGCAGCGGCCGTACGCACGCCGCCCCAGCTCGTCGCGCCGCCGGAGCAGCTGCACGGCGCGGGCGTCTTCGGCGGGCTCTGGTCACCCGTCGACCGCTCCACGCCCGCGAAGAAGGCCGTCGAGGACCACCTCGACTTCCTCTTCGACTTCCACAAGGGCCAGGTCGACTCCCGCCGCTGGTACGGCTTCTGGGACCACGGCGACATCATGCACACCTACGACGAGGACCGGCACAACTGGCGCTACGACGTGGGCGGCTACGCCTGGGACAACTCCGAGCTGTCGCCCGACCTGTGGCTCTGGTACGCGTATCTGCGCTCGGGCCGAGCGGACGTGTACCGCTTCGCCGAGGCCATGACGCGGCACACAGGCGAGGTCGACGTCTACCACCTGGGCAAATGGGCGGGTCTCGGCACCCGGCACGGCGTCCAGCACTACGCGGACAGCGCCAAGCAGCAGCGCATCTCCACCGCCGCCTACCGGCGCTTCTTCTACTACCTCACCGCCGACGAACGCACCGGCGACCTCATGCACGCGCTGTGGGACTCCGAGAAGACCTTCCTGGTGCTCGACCCGCTGCGCAAGGTGCGCGAGGACACCGACTACGAGCCGGACCCGCACGCCCTGTCGATCGGCTTCGGCACCGACTGGAGCGGGCTGGCAGCGGCGTGGCTCACCGAGTGGGAGCGGCGCGGGCCTCAGTGGAAGGCGGCGAGGAAGAAGCTGCTGGGCACCATGGAGACCATCGCGGCGACCCCGAACGGCTTCGTCGCGGGCGGCGGACTCTACGACATCGACACCGGGAAGTTCGCCGTCCCGGAGGAGAAGAAGGTCTCCGTCTCCCACCTCTCCGCCGTCTTCGGGCTCGTGGAGATGTGCGCCGAGGTCATCGGCCTCGTGGACATGCCGGAGTTCGAGAAGGCGTGGCTGGCCTACTGCCGCTACTTCAACGCCTCCAAGGCCGAGCAGAAGGCCGAGTACGGGCAGGACTTCGGCAACCTCATCCTGCGCCAGGGCCACTCGCGCCTCACCGCGTACGCCGCCGTACGGCTCGACGACGAAGCCCTCGCCAAGCGCGCCTGGCGGGAGTTCGACACGGGCGACGGCTACGCGCCGAGCCTGCCGTGGAAGGCGGAGCGACGGGAAGGGCCCGACGTGCTCAACCCCGCCGAAGAGGCCACGTGGGTGTCCACGAACACCACGGCGCAGTACGGGCTCGCGGCCATCCAGAACCTGGCGCTGATCGGGGACGCCATGCCGTGACGCGACCGGGTGCCGGGAGGGGGCTTGGGGCTTGCCCCGTCCCGGCACCCCGTGTGCGCTTCGACGTCGACGGGCAGGGTCAGCGCATCCGGGACAGGGCGGTGCGCAGGCGCCGCGCGTCCCTGAGCCGCTGCTCGTAGGTCGCCCCGACCACGAGCAGCAGCGCCCCGGCCAGCGCGGGCGCCACCCAGCGCGGCAGCGCGCCGACGACCTGAGCGAGATACGGGGCCAGCTCGTGCACCCCCACAAGACCCAGCACCGCGCCGCCGAGCAGCAGCGGCGCCAGCATCCGCAGCCGGGCGCCCGCCAGCGTGAGACCGAGACTCACCGTGCCCAGCAGCAGCGGACGCGGCCAGTCCGGGTCGCCCCACGCGGCGACGAGGCTCGGCAGCAGACTCGCGGCCAGCCCGGGCCCGTAGGCCGCCCACGAGGAGACGCCGTCGTCGCGCCGCCGCCGCAGCAGGCCGACGGGCAGCAGCAGGGCGCTTACGGGGAGCGTGTACGCCTCGGGCGTCGTGATCTCCGACGCGTACAGCCGCGTCCACGTCGCGCACAGCAAGAGCGCCCCGGACACGTACCCGGCCCAGGGGCGGCGGTCGGCCCGCAGCGCCACGGCGGCGGCAGCCACCCCGCACAGCGCGAGGGCCAGCGAGAACGCGGCCGGACGGCCCCCGGCGAGCGCCAGCCCGCCCACGCCGGCCGCCACAGCCGTCGCCTCCAGCGGAACCGCCACGACGGCGTCCCGGCGCAGGGCCGCCGCGGCCCCGAGCGTCAGGAAGCCGACACCCAGCAGCGCGAACGCGGCCTGATGCGCCTCGGCCCCCAGCGCCGCCGAGGCCGCCACGGCGAGCCCGGCCGCCGCGAGCGCCGACGCACAGGCGGTCACGGCGCGGCGAGGGCCGGGGGTGCCGAGCGGGGCCGCGAGCGCGAAGGCGGCGGCGAGTACGGCGAGCGCGACGAGCGTGACAGCGCGCTCCGCCAGCGCCAGCCCCGTCGCCCCGGCGGCCACGGCGAGGGCCGCGCCGAGCGCGATGGGCCCGGCCGGATGCGTCCGTACGACGACGGCCGCCGCCAGCAACGCCAGAACCAGCAGCAGCGAGACGCCCACCGCGACGACGTACGGCAGCCCGATCGCGCTCGGCAACACGACGACGGCCGCCGCCCCCGTAACCACGGCCGAGGCGACGGCACGCGGCGCCCACGCGGGGCCGGGGGACGCGGCCTCGGCGTCCGTCCGGAGGGGGTCCTCCCCGCCCGCGTGACGGGGGTTCGTGTCCGCGCGGGCAGGGTCCTCGCTTGTGCGGTGGGGGTTCGTGTCTGTGTGGCCGGTGCCCTCGCCTGTGCGGTCGGGATTCCCGCCCGTGCGTTGAGGGTTCGGGCCCGTGTGGCCAGGGCCCCCGACCGTGCGGTCGGGGTCCTCGCATGTGCGGCTGGAGTCCTCGCCCGTGCGGTGAGGGCTCGTGTCCGTGTGGCCGGGACCCTTGCCCGTGCGGCTGGCGTTCCCGCCCCTATGGCCGGTCGCCGCTTCCGTGTGGCCGGTGCCCCCGCCCGTGTGGACAGGGCCCCCGCCTGTGCGGGCAGGGTCCTCGCCCGTGCTGTGGAGGTTCGGGCCCGCGTGGACAGGGGTTCCCGCACGGTCGGGGTTCCGGATACCGGCAGGGGCCTCCGGGACCGTACCCGCCGCCGTCCACGGGGCGGGAAGTACATGGGGCGCCAGGGCCAGGACCGCCGTCGTCGCGCCCAGGACCACGGGCGCCCCGGGGCCGCCCACCCAGTCCGTGCCGGGCGTCAGTGCTGCACGGACCCCGTCAGGCGCCCCCTCCCACACCCGTCCCGCCCAGCTCAGCGGCCCCCAGACCGCCTGGAGCACGGCGGGCACGGTCCACAGCAGGGCGCAGCCGTGCACGCACAGGGCCGCCAGCCGCAGCCCGTCCGCATGCGGACGCAGCCACGGGACGGGCCCGGAGCGGGCCCCGGACCCGGGCGCCGCGAGCACAGAGACGGCGGCCAACAGCAGTACCGCGCACAGCAGATACCCCGGCACCCACCACTGCGGCGAGGGCACGGCGACCCGTACGAGACCGCCCGCACCGGCGAGCAGCGTCAGCCCTCCCGCGACGGAGAGGGCGCCGCCCAGCGTCCCGTGCCCCGCGAAGCGCGCGGCCCGCGCCGCGTACAGGGCCAGCACCGTCAGCGCCGCGAGCACCGCGCCCGCGCGAGCCGCCGAGGCGGCGTCCACGGCCGCGACCGAGAGGCCGAGCCCCAGCGCCAGCGCCGGGCAGGCGGCGACCCCGGCGGTGACGGCCGCCGTCGTCACCAGCCCCGGCACCCTGCCGCCGACGCGCGCGGAGCGCCCGCACACCACGGCCAGCGCCACATCGCCGCCGGCCGTCGCCAGCAGCGTCCACGCGAAGCCCCACGGGCCCGCGTCGGCGGCGACGGCCCACAGCAGCGGCGCCAGTTGGGCGAGACACAGCGCTCCCGGCACGGGCAGCCGCAGCCCCGGGCGCGGCAGGAGCAGACCGTAACCGGCCCCGACGACGGCGATCACCGCGCACGCCGTGGCGGCGTAGGCCCAGCCGTCGGCGCCGGTGAACGTGACGGAGTACAGCGCGTACGCGTCGAGCACGAGCAGCAGCATCCCCAGCGCGGCGACGCACTCAGCCGTCGACCTCAGCGCCCTGCGCAGCAGCAGCGCGGGCACGGCCAGCGTGCCCGCCGTCACCACGGCGAGCACCGCGGCGCGCCCGCCGATCCCCATGGAACCCCAGCTCACCAGCGTGAACGCGAGCGCGGCCACGGCCAGGAGCACCCCGCCGAGGGTCAGCAGCACGTTCTGCGCGGTCGGCGGCGCGGCCCCGCCAGGAGCGCGCGAATGCGGCGCGCCCGGAGTCCCGGAAGAGGGCGGGGCCCAGGCCGCCGCCGGACGAGCGGGGCCCCCGCCCGCGGGCGGTACGGGCGGGGGAGCGGTACCCGCACGGAGTTCGGCCAGCAGCTGGTGGCGCAGGGAGAGCAGCGTGCCGCGCCGCGCATCCAGCGCCCGCAGCTCGCCGTCGATCTCCCGCAACCGGACCGGAACCGACCCCACGAGCGGCAGCCCGCAGCGCGGACACACCGTCGTCACCTGCTCCGGCGCGGGTACCGGCCACTGACAGCCGGGGCAGTACACGGGCGGGTGATTCCTCTCCATGCCCGGAGTGTGCTGCGCACCTTTCGCCGGCGGCATGAGCGGGGATACTCAGACGTCGGCTGAGTATCCCCGCGCAGGGAGGACCGTGAGCGCCGTGACCAGGCAGTGGCACCACTACCGCTTCCGCAGCCTGTGGCGGCTGGCGGCGCCGCCCGACGAGGTCTTCGCCGTACTGGCGGACGCCGAGAACTACCCCACCTGGTGGCCCCAGGTCCGCCAGGTCGACGGCCTGGACACCCGCTCTGGCACCGCGCGCTTCCGCTCCCTCCTCCCGTACGACCTCCTCGTCACCGCCCGCGAGTCGCGCCGCGACCCCCGCACCGGGGTACTGGAGATCACGATGAGCGGGGACCTGGAAGGCTGGGCCCGCTGGACGCTCGTCGCGAACGCCCGGGGCACCACCGCCCTCTTCGAACAGGAAGTGGAGGTCCGCAAGCCACTGCTGCGGCTCCTCGCCGTCCCCGGACGGCCCCTGTTCCTGGCCAACCACACGCTGATGATGCGGGCCGGACAGCGAGGGCTGCGGGCACGGCTGGGAAGAGGTTTGGATGAAGCGTGAGCGGCACTGTATGGTTCTGCCGTACCGCACCGCGAAAACGCGGCGCGAGGGCGATTAGCTCAGCGGAAGAGCGCTTCGTTCACACCGAAGAGGTCACTGGTTCGAACCCAGTATCGCCCATTCAGTCGACAGGCGACGTGTGTCCACGGAAAGCGTGGACCGCGTCGCCTGCTTCGTGTTGTGCTCGGCTGCGCCTCGCGTTGGCGGGGGCTTCGCCACCCGCACCCCCTGCCGGAGGCGGGGTGGTGGGTGACGGTTCGTTGCGGGGTGCGGGTGGTTGGGCGGGTGGGCGAGCTTGCTCGGCTGCGCCTCGCGGCGCCGCCCCGGTTCCTGCGGGGCGGTTCGCCCTGGGGGGCTGGCTTGTTCGGCTGCGCCTCACTTCGCCGCCCTGCGGCTCTTGATTCCGGCTCGGCTGCGCCTTGCTGCGTCGTCCCGCCCCCGCCCCCGGCCCCGGGGCGGGCTCGCTTCGCCGCTCCCGCGGCTCCTGACTACGGCTCCGCTGCGCCGCTCCGCGCCTCGCGGCGGTGGCCGCGCTGGTCGGGGCGGGGCGGGGCGGGGGTTCGTGGACGAGGCGGGGTGCGTCCTCCGTTCCGTGTCCCCGCACGTGCCGCGCCCCCGCCCGAGCGGTCAGAGCGCGCTCAGGCAGTGGGCGCGTAGGGGCCAGGCCGGGTCGACGGGGTGGTCCGTGCCCTCGCGGGCGAACCAGGCGGACAGGCCCCGCGCCTGCGTGGCGTGCCACACCGCCTGGAGCGTGTGCAGTTCGGCGGGCCTGAGCGGCGCCAGCCGCGTCGCATAGCGGCGCCCCACGGCCCGTAGGACATCAAGCGCTGTCAGAGCCTCCATGACCGCGTCGCTCACCACCGCGTCGTTCGTCGCGACGGAGGACGTCGCGGTCCCGTACACCGCGCACAGCGCGTCGAGTGAACGGCGGTCACGGTGCGCCCGGTCCAGATGGCGGTGCAGGACCAGCGGGTCCAGGACGCACAGCGAGGAGCGGTGCAGATAGACGGCCAGCGACGCACCCCTGTGCCGTCTCAACTCGCGGTCCAGCAGCGTCAGCCCGTACGGCGCGTTCATCACCACCAGCGGGGTGCCCGACGCCTCGTGCCACGCCATCGCCCTGGCCAGCTCCTCCACGACCGGGCCCGTGTCGTGCCCGGGAACCCCCGTCTCCACCACCCAGTGCCGCACCGCTACCGGCGCCCCCGCCCACGGCTGCCCCACCAGCGCCGTCGACGCGATCCGGTCCCTCTCCGCGTCGCCTCCAGCGCGGCCCCCCGAGGGTCCGGGAAGCGCGGCGAAGGCGGTGAGCGGACCCTCGTACCAGAACGTCATGTCCCAACCCCCGCGTCCGGACGGCTCCGTGCAGGTGATACCGCACCACGAGCCCGGCCAACCACGGCAGTTTGCGGCACGCGCGGGCGGGTGAGGAGACCAGAGGGGACATGCCGCAGACGGAGACCCTGATGCGAGTGGACGCGCAGGACACCGACGAGATCCACTGGTGGCGCCAGCTGCCCGACGGCAACCGGGTGGCGACGTGGAGCGCCCGGCAGAAGATGAACGGCGCAGCGCGCGCCATGCTGCGTGCCGGTGCCCTCGCGGCCCGCGCCCGCGCGGGCTTCTACGGCGCCCGTTACGAGCAGGAAGCGGACGCCTTCCTGGAGCGCGTCACCTTCGACGAGTCCCCAGGGCTCCCGCCCCGCTCAGCCCCCGTACGCACCAGGACGGGCGCGGGCGCGGCACGGGGAGCGCGCGCTTCCGACGCGCAGGCGCAGGCCGACCCGGTGGGCGGGCGCACCCTCGCGGCCCGGATCCCCGTCGCGGGCGGCAGGGAGGAGGCCGTCGCGCTGTACCGCGCGTTGCGCGCAGCGCGCGAGGCCGTCAGCCTCCACCGTTCCAGCGGCGCCATGGAACCCTTCGACGCGGCCGTCGAGCTGGGCGTCAGCCACGAGCTGATGGAGGCGCTGCTCCAGTCCGTGCGCGGCAGCGAGGGCGTGCGCGTCACCGTCGGCTGGTCGCGCCTCAGCGGCCCGCCCCCGGACTGTCCGCGCCGCCCCGCGCCCGTCGTCTTCACCCCCGGCGACCAGGCGGCACTGCAACAGGCGGCACACCGCTACGTGACCATCGAGCCCTCCCAGGCGGTGCGGCTCACCGGGGACGTGGTGCGGATGCGCAGGAGCGAGCCGGACGGGCCAGGGGCGGTACGGCTGCGCGTGCGGGACGGGGCCGAGGTGGCGCAGGTGCGGGTGTGGCTGGAGGCCGAGGCGTACCGGATCGCCGTGCACGCCCATCTGGCCGGGCTGCCGCTACTGGTCAGCGGGCAACTGGAGAGCAGGGGCGGCTTCCGCAGGGTCAGCGGCGCCCACGGCGTCGCACCGGTGCCCGTGGAGGCGGCCGAGCGGGAGCGGCTGATGAAGTCGCTCGGCGAGGGACTCGACGGCTTCGGCCGCGCCCTCGGCACGTCCGGGCCGCCCCCGCCCGCGCCGCCCGCCGCGCCCGCCCCGGACGGCGGCCGTCGCGGGTGAACCCTTTCGCGGAGAGGCCGCCGGGATCGGTACGATTCGAGCTGCGCGCGACGCTCGTCGGCGCGTCCAGGTGAGAGTCAGGAGAGACCGGTGTCAGACGTCCGTGTGACCATTCAACGCGATTCCGAGCGGGAAGAGCGCGTGGTGACGACGGGCACTACGGCCGCCGCTCTCTTCGAGGGCGAGCGCTCGATCGTCGCGGCCCGGGTCGCGGGGGAGCTGAAGGACCTCGCGTACGAGCCGGCCGACGGCGACGAGATCGAGCCGGTCGACATCACCAGCGACGACGGCCTCGACATCCTGCGCCACTCCACCGCGCACGTCATGGCCCAGGCCGTGCAGGAACTGTTCCCCGAGGCCAAGCTGGGCATCGGTCCGCCCATCAAGAACGGCTTCTACTACGACTTCGACGTCGCCGAGCCCTTCACCCCCGAGGACCTGAAGCGCATCGAGAAGAAGATGCAGCAGATCCAGAAGCAGGGGCAGCGCTTCTCGCGCCGTGTCACCACGGACGACGAAGCCCGCGCGGAGCTGGCCGACGAGCCGTACAAGCTGGAGCTGATCGGCCTCAAGGGCTCAGCGGCGGACGCGGCCGAGGGCGCTTCGGCCGAGGTCGGCGCGGGCGAGCTGACGATCTACGACAACCTCGACCCCAAGAGCGGCGAGCTGTGCTGGAAGGACCTCTGCCGGGGCCCGCACCTGCCCAGCACCCGCGCCATCCCCGCGTTCAAGCTGATGCGCTCCGCCGCCGCCTACTGGCGGGGCAGCGAGAAGAACAAGCAGCTCCAGCGGCTCTACGGCACCGCGTGGCCGACGAAGGACGAGCTGAAGGCGCATCTGGAGTTCCTCGCCGAGGCCGAGAAGCGCGACCACCGCAAGCTCGGCGCCGAGCTGGACCTCTTCTCCATCCCGGAGGACATCGGCTCGGGCCTCGCCGTCTTCCACCCCAAGGGCGGCATCATCCGCCGCACCATGGAGGACTACTCCCGTCGGCGGCACGAGGAGGGGGGGTACGAGTTCGTGTACACCCCGCACGCCACCAAGGGGAAGCTGTTCGAGAAGTCGGGCCACCTGGACTGGTACGCCGACGGCATGTACCCGCCCATGCAGCTCGACGAGGGCACGGACTACTACCTCAAGCCCATGAACTGCCCGATGCACAACCTGATCTTCGACGCGCGGGGGCGGAGCTACCGCGAACTGCCCCTGAGGCTGTTCGAGTTCGGCACCGTGTACCGCTACGAGAAGTCCGGCGTCGTGCACGGTCTGACCCGGGCCCGCGGCTTCACCCAGGACGACGCGCACATCTACTGCACCAAGGAGCAGATGGCGGACGAGCTGGACAGCCTGCTCACCTTCGTCCTCAACCTGCTGCGCGACTACGGCCTGGAGGACTTCTACCTGGAGCTGTCCACCAAGGACCCGGAGAAGTTCATCGGCTCGGACGAGAACTGGGAAGAGGCCACCGAGACCCTCCGCGCGGCGGCGGGCAAGCAGGGCCTCGAACTGGTCATGGACCCGGGCGGCGCCGCCTTCTACGGGCCGAAGATCTCCGTGCAGGCGCGGGACGCGATCGGCCGCACCTGGCAGATGTCGACCATCCAGGTGGACTTCAACCTGCCCGAGCGCTTCGACCTCGAGTACACCGCGGCCGATGGCTCCCGCCAGCGCCCCGTCATGATCCACAGGGCGCTCTTCGGCTCGATCGAGCGGTTCTTCGCGGTGCTGCTGGAGCACTACGCGGGCGCGTTCCCGGCGTGGCTGGCCCCGGTCCAGGCCGTCGGCATCCCGATCGGCGACGACCACGTGCCGTACCTGACGGAGTTCGCCGCGCAGGCGAAGGCCAAGGGGCTGCGGATGGAGGTCGACGCCTCGTCGGACCGGATGCAGAAGAAGATCCGTAACGCCCAGAAGTCCAAACTGCCGTTCATGATCATCGCTGGTGATGACGACGTCGCGGCCGGAGCGGTCAGCTTCCGCTACCGCGACGGGACGCAGAAGAACGGCGTCCCGCGTGACGAGGCCATCGCGGAGATCCTCGACGCCGTGGAGCGCCGCGTCCAGGTGTGAGCCGGGCGGAGGCGTGAGAAAGGGGCGGTCCGGCGCGGGCCGCCCCTCGTCGTGTCCCGGAGCGGGGGACGAATATGCTGGTCCGCATGACGAGCGAGCCGGAGCAGCAGATCGGGGTCGGGACGCCTGACGCGTTCCAGCGGCTGTGGACGCCGCACCGCATGGCGTACATCCAGGGCGAGAACAAGCCGAGCGGTCCGGGCGCCGACGAAGGCTGTCCCTTCTGCACGATCCCGGCCAAGAGCGACGAGGACGGGCTCGTCATCGCGCGCGGGGAACACGTGTACGCGGTGCTGAACCTCTACCCGTACAACTCCGGGCACCTCATGACGCTGCCCTTCCGGCACGTCGCCGACTACACCGACCTGAACGCCGAGGAGACCGTCGAGCTGGCGGACTTCACCAAGCGGGCCATGACGGCCCTGCGCACCGCCTCCGGGGCGCACGGCTTCAACATCGGCATGAACCAGGGCGCGGTCGCGGGTGCGGGCATCGCCGCGCATCTGCACCAGCACGTCGTGCCGCGCTGGGGAGGCGACACCAACTTCATGCCCGTCGTCGGCCAGACCAAGGTGCTGCCGCAGCTCCTGGCCGACACGCGCACGATGCTCGCCGCCGCCTGGCCCGAGGGCTGAAGCGCACGGCGGACCCACGGACGACGGCCGGAGGGGCCGGCAGGGCACATGCCCTGCCGGCCCCTCCGGCCGTTCGCGTGGACGGCGTCAGACGCCGTAGTCGTCCGCCTTGCCCGGCGTCGCGCCCTGCACCATCCCGCTGAGGGTGAGGGAACGGGCGCCGAAGCGCGCCGTGTCGCAGTTGTTCTCCTCGAGCACGCGGATGGCCGCGTCGTGCACCACCCGCAGCACGGGCGTCGCGGCGCGCAGCGCGTCGTCGGCCATGAAGCGGTGGCGCCACGGCTTGTCCGCCCAGGCGTGCCGCAGCCCGAAGGGCTCCGGCAGGCTCAGCTTGCCGCCCAGGAAGTCCAGCACGGGCGGGAACCAGGTGAACGGGGCCCGCGCGGTGAGCCGTACGACCTCGCCCGCCTCCACCAGCGGCAGCGTCACCGACTTGGTCTCCCAGAACCGCACGCTCTTGGAGACCTCCTTCTTCTTGGGCGAGGGCTTCGTCGTGAAGAGGGGGTGCACCGGGCCGAGCGCGTGCCCGGTGACCTCGATGCGCAGGGTGTGGTGGAGCACGGTGACCGTGGTCAGCAGGGTGATGACCAGTTGGCCGTCCCACAGTACGAACTGGACGCCCAGATAGTGGCGGTTGCCGCTGCCGAACTGCTGCTCGTTGCAGATCCGCTGTATCTCGAAGTCCTTGATGCGGTAGCCCTCGACCTCCTGGCCCTCAGGACGCGTCACGCCCTTGGCGCCCTCGCCGATGGGCGAGACGATCCAGTGCCGTATCGAGGGAGTGGGGAAGCCGCCGGTGTGGATCGGCTTGCGCTCCAGCAGCCGGAGCTGGTCGTGGATGGCGCGCACCACGTCCCAGCTGCGGAACGGGTTGATGTCGGTGTCCGCCTCCTTGGGCGTCAGCTCCTCGGCGAGCTGCCAGCTTCCCCAGCGGGTGCCCATGCCCAGTATCCCCTTGGGGCCCGCGTAGTAGACGAGGTTGCTGGACTGCTCGGCCGACAGCTTGGCCAGGCCGAGCCTGATGCGTTCGGCGCCCGCGTCGTTCGGGTCCTGGGGGACCGCCTCGGGGATCTTCGCGCCGACCCCGCCGCCGCCGAGCAGCTGCTCCCACTGGCCGCGCAGGATCTTCGCGTACTTCTCGCAGACCTGCTTGGCCCACAGCCAGCCGACGATGGGGGCGACGAGCATCGCGCGCAGATAGAGGCCCCAGAAGCCGGAGATCGGCAGTTTCAGCAGGAAGAGCACGCCCAGGCCGCCCAGCGCGACCATGGCCGCCATGCCGAGTGCGCCCATGCGCTTGTTCTGCGCGCCCGCGATGGCGCGGCGCAACTGGAAGGCGAGCAGCCACACCAGGACCCCGGGCAGGAAGACCAGCCCGAAGAAGACCATGATCACCGTCAGCCGGGAGTCCCGGTCCTTGCGGACGCGGTTGGCGGCCAGGCAGTGCTCCACCACGGACTGCGGCTCGATGCCGAAGGACTGGATGAGCGCCTTGCGGGCGCCGCCCAGCATGCGCACCTGGACGGCGCGGGAGAACGCCTCGCCCAGGTTGGGTTCGAACAGCGAGATTCTCGGCTTCTTCACCGACGCGCCGTCGTTGGCCTTCAGCAGATCCGTCACGGGCCCGTCCCGGTAGGCGGCGGAGGCGAGCGCCTGTGTGGCCGCCGTCTGCCCGCCGGAACCGGAGAGCGGGATCTGTGCGCCCGGACGGAAGTCGGACGCCACCTCACCGCTGCTGCGATCGTCGAATCCGGCCACTGAACCCCCACTTCACCGTGCGCTGACATGTGCGCGTGTGTGCCGACCACCGGCCCTTTTCCCAACTGCCGTGGTCGGCACACCTCTTGCCCCAGCGTAGTGGTGCTCAGCCGCCGTTCCCCTCCGCCTCCAGGATCTTGGTGGCCAACTGCTGCGGCATCGGCTCGTGGCACGCGTACGTACGGGAGAACCGGCCCGTCCCGTGCGAGAGCGACCGCAGGTCCACCGCGTACCGGCCGATCTCGATCTCGGGGATCTGCGCCCGTACCAGCGTCGTGCCGCCCGGGACCTGTTCGGTGCCCGAGACCCGGCCGCGCCGCCCTGACAGGTCGCTCATCACGGAGCCGACGTACTCGTCGGCGACCATGACGGCCAGCTCGGCCACCGGTTCCAGCAGGTGGATGCGCGAGGCGGCGGCGCACTCGCGCAGCGCGAGCGAGCCCGCCGTCTGGAAGGCGGCGTCGGAGGAGTCGACGGAGTGCGCCTTGCCGTCGCGGAGGGTGACGCGGATGTCCACGAGGGGGTATCCGGCCGCGACGCCCTTGGCGGCCTGCGCCCGTACGCCCTTCTCGACGGACGGGATGAACTGCCGGGGTACGGCGCCGCCGACCACCTTGTCCACGAACTCGATGCCCGAGCCCTCCGGCAGCGGTTCGACGGTGATCTCGCAGATGGCGTACTGGCCGTGGCCCCCGGACTGCTTCACATGGCGCCCGCGCCCCTCCGCCTTCTCGGCGAACGTCTCACGGAGCGAGACCTTGTGCGGGACGGCGTCCACCTGGACCCCGTAGCGCGTGCGCAGCCGCTCCAGGGCGACGTCCACGTGCGCCTCGCCCAGGCACCACAGGACGAGCTGGTGGGTGTACGGGTTCTGCTCCAGCCGCATCGTGGGGTCCTCGGCGACCAGCCGCGCCAGCCCCTGGGAGAGCTTGTCCTCGTCGGACTTGCCGTGCGCCTGGATGGCCACGGGCAGGAGCGGGTCGGGCATGACCCAGGGCTCCATGAGCAGCGGGACCTCCTTGGCCGAGAGGGTGTCGCCCGTCTCGGCCCTGCTCAGCTTGGCGACGCAGGCCAGATCGCCCGCGACGGCCCTGGTGACGGGGCGCTGCTGCTTGCCGAAGGGGACGGACAGGGCGCCGATGCGCTCGTCCGCCTCGTGGAGGGGGCGGGCCTCGTGCGCCTGGTCGTCCAGGCCGTGCCCGGAGACGTGCACCGTCTCGTCGGGGCGCAGGGTGCCGGAGAAGACGCGGACGAGGGAGACGCGGCCGACGTACGGGTCGGAGGAGGTCTTGACGACCTCGGCGGCCAGCGGTCCTTCGGGGTCGCAGGTCAGCGCGGGGCGCGGGGCTCCCTGCGGGGTCGTCACGCCCGGGATCTCGCGCTCCTCCGGGGTCGGGAAGCCGCCGGTGATCAGCTCAAGCAGCTCGACGGTGCCCAGGCCCTGGGTGCCGTTCTCGGGCGCGGGCGCCGCCGCCAGCACGGGGTGGAAGACACCGCGTGCGACGGCCTTCTCCAGGTCCTCGGTCAGCGTCTTGATGTCGCATTCCTCGCCGCCGAGGTAGCGGTCCATGAGGGTCTCGTCCTCGCTCTCCGAGATGATGCCCTCGATGAGCCGGTTGCGGGCCTCCTCGATCAGCGGAAGGTGGCCCTCCTCGGGGTCGCGCTCGGCACGGGCGCCCGAGGTGTAGTCGAAGAGCCGCTGCGAGAGCAGCCCGATCAGTCCGGCCACGGGCGCGTGCCCGTCCGGGCCCGTCTCGCCGTGCAGTGGGAGGTAGAGGGGGATCACGGCGTCGGGGTCGTCGCCCCCGAAGACGCGCTGGCAGATCGCCGTCATCTCCTCGAAGTCGGCCCGCGCGGCGTCCAGATGCGTCACGACGATCGCCCGCGGCATGCCCACGATGGCGCACTCGTCCCACAGCATCCGGGTCGCGCCGTCCACGCCGTCCGCTGCCGAGACCACAAAGAGGGCCGCGTCCGCCGCGCGCAGACCGGCCCTGAGTTCGCCGACGAAGTCGGCGTAACCGGGAGTGTCCAGGAGATTGATACGGACGCCGTTCCACTCCACCGGTACGAGCGAGAGCTGCACGGAGCGCTGCTGCCGGTGCTCGATCTCGTCGTAGTCGGACAGGGAGCCGCCGTCCTCGACCCGGCCCGCCCGGTTCACCGCGCCCGAGGTCAGGGCGAGTGCTTCGACCAGGGTCGTCTTTCCCGAACCGCTGTGGCCGACCAGCACCACATTCCGTACGGAGGAGGGGCGGTCGGCCGCCGCTGCCCTGCCGGCGGCTCCGGGGTGTGCGCTCGCTTTGTCGCCCATGTTCCCGCCTTCCGGTCGGCACCTGCTGGACGGTGCTGAATGTCGCTGAATGTCCGGGCCGGGGTTCGTGAACTTCGCGGTGGTGCACGGACCCCGCGGTTCTTCGAGCTTTCCACCGCAGTCGACAAGCGTCCATACGTGGGACACGGTCGCGTCACGGGGCGCCGTGCGGGGGTCCCGGAGGGCGTAAGCGGAATCCGCGCGCGCCCCGCTGCGGGGCCCGGGCGGAAGCCGCGCGCGGGCCCGTGGGGGCACCGCCGGTGCCGGTCGCGCGCGCCCGCGACGCTCGCCGCGATCCCTTCGCGGCGGGCCGGTGCCGCCTGGCTACGATGGGCCCGCCGGTGGCCGCACCGCCACCCGGCTCGCTATCGACCTTCGGGACGGCCATGCTGAACAAGTACGCGCGTGCCTTCTTCACGCGTGTTCTCACCCCATTCGCCGCACTGCTGCTGCGCCTCGGAGTGAGTCCCGACACGGTCACGCTGATCGGCACCGGCGGTGTCATGGCGGGCGCCCTGGTCTTCTACCCGATCGGCGAGTTCTTCTGGGGCACCGTCGTCATCACCCTGTTCGTCTTCTCGGACCTGGTGGACGGCAACATGGCCCGCCAACTGGGGCGCTCCAGCAGATGGGGCGCCTTTCTCGACTCGACCCTGGACCGGGTCGCCGACGCGGCCGTCTTCGGCGGGATCGCCCTCTGGTACGCGGGTGGCGGCGACAGCGTCACGATGTGCGCGGTGACCATCTTCTGCCTCGCCAGCGGCCAGGTCGTCTCCTACACCAAGGCACGGGGCGAGAGCATCGGCCTGCCCGTGAACGTCAACGGACTCGTCGAGCGCGCCGAGCGCCTGGTGATCACCCTGGTCCTCGCCGGGCTCTCCGGCTTCACCGCCTTCGGCGTCCCGTACATCGGAGTCCTGCTGCCCGTCGCCCTGTGGGTGGTGGCCATCGGCAGCGCCGTCACCCTTGGCCAGCGCGTCGTGACCGTGCGCCGCGAGGCCGCCGAGGCCGAGGCAGAGGCGGGAGGTGCCGCATGAGCGCCGCCAAGGACAGGCTCACCGACTCCCTCTACCAGCTCGGCTGGGCCGGGGTACGCAAGCTGCCCGAGCCCGTCGCCGTGGGCATGGGCAGGCGGATCGCCGACGCGGCGGTGCGGCGGCGCGGCAAGGGCGTGCGACGGCTGGAGTCCAACCTCGCCCGCGTCGTGCCCGACGCCTCGCCCGCGCGCCAGCGGGAGCTGACGAGGGCGGGCATGCGCTCGTACCTGCGCTACTGGATGGAGTCGTTCCGGCTGCCCGCCTGGAGCGAGCAGCGCATCCGCGGCGGCGTCCACGTGCACGACGTGGAACGGCTGACCGACGGCATCGACTCGGACCGCGGCGTCATCCTCGCCCTGCCGCACATGGCCAACTGGGACCTGGCGGGCGCCTACCTCACCACCGAGCTGAAGACGCCCTTCACCACCGTCGTCGAACGGCTCAAGCCCGAGTCGCTCTACGACCGCTTCGTCGCCTACCGCGAGGGCCTGGGCATGGAGGTGCTCCCGCACTCGGGCGGCTCGGCCTTCGGCACCCTGGCGCGGCGGCTGCGCGCGGGCGGGCTCGTGTGCCTCGTCGCCGACCGCGACCTGTCGGCCTCGGGCGTCGAGGTGTCCTTCTTCGGCGACACGGCGCGGATGCCCGCCGGGCCCGCCATGCTCGCCCAGCAGACGGGGGCGCTGTTGCTGCCCGTCACGCTCTGGTACGACGAGTCCCCCGTGATGCAGGGGCGGGTGCACGCGCCCGTCGAGGTGCCGTCGGAGGGGACGCGCAAGGAGAAGAGCGCGGCCATGACCCAGGCCGTCGCCGACGCCTTCGCGGGGGGCATCGCCGAGCACCCCGAGGACTGGCACATGCTGCAACGGCTGTGGCTCTCCGACCTGGAGCCGCGAGAGGGGGAGACCGCATGAGGATCGGGATCGTCTGCCCGTACTCCTGGGACGTGCCGGGCGGCGTCCAGTTCCACATCCGCGATCTGGCCGAGCATCTGATCCGCCTCGGTCATCAGGTGTCCGTCCTGGCACCGTCCGACGACGAGACCCCGCTGCCCCCGTACGTGGTGTCGGCGGGGCGCGCGGTTCCCGTGCCGTACAACGGCTCGGTGGCCCGGCTCAACTTCGGCTTCCTCTCGGCGGCCCGGGTGCGCCGCTGGGTGCACGACGGCGACTTCGAGGTCCTGCACATCCACGAGCCCGCCTCGCCCTCCCTCGCGCTGCTCACCTGCTGGGCAGCGCAGGGCCCCATCGTGGCCACCTTCCACACCTCCAACCCGCGCTCGCGGGCGATGATCGCCGCGTATCCGATCCTCCAGCCCGCGCTGGAGAAGATCAGCGCGCGCATCGCGGTCAGCGAGTACGCGCGCCGCACCCTCGTCGAGCACCTGGGCGGCGACGCCGTGGTCATCCCCAACGGCGTCGACGTCGACTTCTTCGCGCGCGCCGAGACGAAGCAGGAGTGGCAGGGCACGCCCGAGGCCCGCACGATCGGCTTCATCGGCCGCATCGACGAGCCGCGCAAGGGCCTGCCCGTGCTGATGCGGGCCATGCCCCGCATCTGGGAGGAGCTGCCCGGCACCCGGCTGCTGGTCGCGGGCCGCGGCGACGAGGAGGAGGCCGTCGCCGGGCTGCCCGAGGAGATGCGCGAGCGCGTCGAGTTCCTCGGCATGGTCAGCGACGAGGACAAGGCGCGGCTGCTGCGCAGCGTGGACCTGTACGTCGCGCCCAACACCGGCGGCGAGTCCTTCGGCATCATCCTCGTCGAGGCGATGTCGTCAGGGGCTCCGGTCCTCGCCTCCGACCTGGACGCCTTCGCGCAGGTGCTGGACCAGGGGGAGGCCGGGGAGCTGTTCGCCAATGAGAACGAGGACGCGCTGGCCACCGCCGCGCTGCGCCTCCTCGCCGACCCCGCGCGGCTGACGGAGCTGCGGGAGCGGGGCAGCCGTCACGTGCGCCGCTTCGACTGGTCCACCGTCGGCGCCGAGATCCTCTCCGTCTACGAGACCGTCACCGACGGCGCCGCCTCCGTGGCGCCCGACGAGCGCACCGGACTGCGCGCCCGCCTCGGCCTGGCGCGGGACTGACCGGTCGGCCGCCGTACCGACCGACCACACACGGGCCGACCACACACGGGAGCGCCGCAACGATGCCCACGATGACCACCCTGATCCTCCTCGCCGTAGCCCTGCTGCTGATCGGCGTCTATCTGAGCTGGACCGCCGGACGCCTGGACCGGCTGCACGCGCGGATCGACGCGGCCAAGGCGGCACTCGACGCGCAACTGCTGCGCCGCGCCTCCATCGCACAGGAACTGGGCACCTCCGGGGTGCTCGACCCGGCCGCCTCGATCGTGCTCTACCAGGCGGCGCACGACGCGCGGCAGGCCGAGGAGGAGCAGCGCGAGGTCGCCGAGAGCGAGCTGAGCCAGGCGCTGCGCGCGGTGTTCGCCGAGGACGCGCAGGCGGAGGCCGTACGGCAGGCGCCGGGCGGCGAGGAGACCACGGCGGAGCTGATCGCGGCCGTGCGCCGGGTCCCGATGGCGCGACGCTTCCACAACGACGCGGTCCGCGCGGCCCGCGCCCTGCGGCGGCACCGCAAGGTCCGCTGGTTCCGGCTGGCGGGCCACGCGCCCTTCCCGCTGGCCTTCGAGATGGACGACGAGCCGCCCGCGGCGCTGGCGGCGGGAAGGCCGGGGGAGCGCTGAGGCGGGCCGGACCGGGCCGGACTGGGCTGGTCCGGACTGGGCCGGGCCGACGGGCCGGGGCGCGGTGGCGTGCGTCGGCCGCTCGCGAGGCGTGCGGGGGCAGGCCACCGCACGCGGATTGGACCTTTTCCGCCGCGCCCCTGGTCGGTGACGGTAGGCGTACGGACCTGACGTGGTCCTGTCGCAGCGCATACCGTCGAGTGAGGTCAAACCGTGTCCACCCCGTCGTCGCCCGCCCCGTCCGCCGCACAGACCCCCGAGACCGGCACAGCGCGCGTCAAGCGCGGCATGGCCGAGCAGCTCAAGGGCGGTGTGATCATGGACGTCGTCACACCGGAAGAGGCGAAGATCGCCGAAGACGCCGGAGCCGTCGCGGTCATGGCCCTGGAGCGGGTCCCCGCCGACATCCGCAAGGACGGCGGCGTCGCCCGCATGTCCGACCCGGACATGATCGACGGCATCATCAACGCCGTCTCCATCCCCGTGATGGCCAAGTCCCGCATCGGCCACATCGTGGAGGCCCAGGTGCTCCAGGCCCTCGGCGTCGACTACATCGACGAGTCCGAGGTGCTGACCCCCGCCGACGAGGTCAACCACAGCGACAAGTTCGCCTTCACCACCCCGTTCGTCTGCGGCGCCACCAACCTCGGCGAGGCACTGCGCCGCATCGCCGAAGGCGCGGCCATGATCCGCTCCAAGGGCGAGGCGGGCACGGGCAACATCGTCGAGGCCGTGCGCCACATGCGTCAGATCAAGGGCGAGATCGGCAAGCTCAAGGCCCTGGACAACAACGAGCTGTACGCCGCCGCCAAGGAGCTGCGTGCCCCGTACGAGCTGGTCAAGGAGGTCGCGGCGCTCGGCAAGCTGCCCGTCGTGCTCTTCTCCGCCGGTGGCGTGGCCACCCCGGCCGACGCCGCGCTGATGCGCCAGCTCGGGGCCGAGGGTGTCTTCGTCGGCTCCGGCATCTTCAAGTCGGGCGACCCGGCCAAGCGCGCCGCCGCCATCGTCAAGGCCACCACGTTCTACGACGACCCCAAGATCATCGCGGATGTCTCGCGCGGCCTGGGCGAGGCCATGGTCGGCATCAACTGCGACACGCTCCCCGAGGGCGAGCGCTACGCCTCCCGGGGCTGGTGACCTGCGCGGTTCGAGCCGGGTTCCGCGCGGTGCCGTACGGCACCGCGCGGCGAGATCGTGAGCACGTCCGTGAGTACGGAGGAGAGAGAAACCCCGTGAGTACCCGCACCCCCATCGTCGGCGTCCTCGCCCTCCAGGGCGACGTCCGCGAGCATCTCGCCGCGCTCGACGGCGCGGGCGCGCGGGCCGTTTCCGTGCGCCGTCCCGAGGAGCTGGCCGCGGTCGAGGGGCTGGTCGTGCCGGGCGGGGAGTCGACGACTATCTCCAAGCTGGCCGCCGCCTTCGGGCTGCTGGAGCCGCTGCGCGAGCGCGTACGCGCGGGCCTGCCCGCCTACGGCTCGTGCGCGGGCATGATCCTGCTCGCCGACAAGATCCTCGACCCGCGCTCTGGCCAGGAGACCGTCGGCGGCATCGACATGATCGTGCGCCGTAACGCCTTCGGGCGGCAGAACGAGTCCTTCGAGGCGGCCGTCGACATGGCGGGCGTGGCGGGCGGCCCCGTCGAGGGCGTCTTCATCCGTGCGCCCTGGGTCGAGTCGACGGGCGCGGTGACCGAGGTCCTGGCCACGTACGAGGGACACGCGGTCGCCGTACGGCAGGGGAACCTGCTGGCCACGTCCTTCCACCCGGAGCTGACGGGCGACCACAGGGTCCACGGGCTCTTCGTGGACATGGTCCGCGCGGCGGCCGAAGCGCCCGCGGCGGAGGTCGCCTGAGCCCGGCCGTGAGTCCGGCGCCGGGTCAGGAGCGGCGGGCAGGTCTGTACGCTGCGTGCCTGGCGGTAGGATCGCCGCGTTGATTCTGTTGGTGACTTTGAAGGAGCGAGGCTGTGTCCGGCCACTCTAAGTGGGCAACCACCAAGCACAAGAAGGCCGTGATCGATGCCAAGCGCGGCAAGCTCTTCGCGAAGCTGATCAAGAACATCGAGGTCGCGGCCCGCATGGGAGGCGCCGACCCCGCCGCCAACCCGACCCTCTACGACGCCATCCAGAAGGCGAAGAAGAGCTCGGTCCCCAACAAGAACATCGACAGCGCGGTCAAGCGCGGTGCCGGTCTTGAGGCGGGCGGCAAGGAGTACGAGACGATCATGTACGAGGGCTACGGCCCCAATGGCGTCGCCGTCCTCATCGAGTGCCTCACCGACAACCGCAACCGCGCCGCCTCCGACGTCCGCGTCGCCATGACCCGCAACGGCGGCTCGATGGCCGACCCGGGCTCGGTCTCGTACCTCTTCAACCGCAAGGGCGTCGTGATCGTCCCCAAGGGCGAGGACGGCCTCACCGAGGACGACGTGCTGGGCGCCGTGCTCGACGCGGGTGCCGAGGAAGTCAACGACCTGGGCGAGAACTTCGAGGTCATCAGCGAGGCCACCGACCTGGTCGCGGTCCGTACGGCGCTCGTCGACTCCGGCATCGACTACGAGTCGGCGGACAACAACTTCCTCCCCAGCGTGCAGGTCCCGCTGGACGAGGACGGCGCCCGCAAGATCTTCAAGCTGATCGACACGCTGGAGGACAGCGACGACGTGCAGAACGTCTTCGCCAACTTCGACGTGTCCGACGAGGTCATGGCCCAGGTCGACGCCTGAGCAGGCGCCTGGCCCGAGTGGGCATCGGGCGGCGGTCCGGGGCACGCCCCGGGCCGCGTGCCCGCTCCTCCGGCGCCGTCCGCCTCCCCTGAACGAGCGCATCGCGCCCGCTCCCGCCAGCCCGTCCCCGCGTTGTCGGTCCCAGCCGCTAACCTGCGACAACACAGGAACAGGTGACCGAAGCGAGCGGGCTCGGGTGCGGCGGACCGCACCGGGCGCGCGAGAAGGGGAGGGCCGCGGTGCGCGTGCTGGGAGTTGACCCGGGGCTGACCCGCTGCGGGATCGGCGTGGTCGACGGCGTCGCTGGCCGCCCCCTGACGATGACGGGGGTCGGCGTGGTGCGTACCCCGGCCGATGCCGAGATCCCGGACCGGCTCGTGCTCATCGAGCGCGGCATCGAGGAATGGCTCGATACGCACCGGCCCGAAGCCGTCGCCGTGGAGCGGGTGTTCAGCCAGCACAACGTGCGCACCGTCATGGGCACGGCCCAGGCCAGCGCCGTCGCCATGCTCTGCGCGGCACGGCGCGGGCTGCCCGTCGCGCTGCACACCCCGAGCGAGGTCAAGGCGGCCGTCACGGGCTCGGGCCGCGCGGAGAAGGCCCAGGTCGGCGCCATGGTCACCCGCCTGCTGCGGCTGGAAGCGCCACCGAAACCGGCGGACGCCGCCGACGCGCTCGCGCTCGCCATCTGCCACATCTGGCGCGCCCCCGTGCAGCAGCGCCTCAACAGGCTCCAGCAGGCCCACGCGGCGCACGCGGCCCACGCCCCCCGCCGCCCCACCGGCCAGGGAGCCGCGCAGGCGGCCCCGGCCGCCGGAACCGTCCGCGCACCGAAAGGCAACAACCGATGATCGCCTTCGTCTCCGGCCCCGTCGCTGCCCTCGCCCCCGACGCCGCCGTGGTCGAGGTGGGCGGCATCGGCATGGCCGTCCAGTGCACCCCCGGCACTCTCGCGGGACTGCGCGTCGGCGAGGAGACCAAGCTCGCCACCTCCCTCGTCGTCCGCGAGGACTCCCTCACCCTCTACGGCTTCGCCGACGACGACGAACGGCAGATCTTCGAACTGCTCCAGACCGCCAGCGGGGTCGGCCCCAGACTCGCCCAGGCCATGCTCGCCGTCCACGCGCCCGACGCCCTGCGGGTCGCCGTCTCCAGCGGGGACGAGAAGGCGCTGACGGCCGTGCCCGGCATCGGCAAGAAGGGCGCCCAGAAGCTGATGCTGGAGCTGAAGGACCGCCTCGGGGAGCCCGTCGGCACCGGCACGCACAGCGCGCACCAGGGCGTCGGCACCGCCGCGACGGCGGGCTGGCGCGATCAGCTCCACGCCGCGCTGATCGGCCTCGGCTACGCCACCCGCGAGGCCGACGAGGCCGTGTCCGCCGTCGCGCCCCAGGCCGAGGCCGCGCTCGCCGGGGGCACCGAGCCGCCCGTCCCGCAGCTGCTGCGCGCCGCGCTCCAGACGCTGAACCGGGCACGCTGATGCGGCGGCCCGCTGCGGCGTGCGGCGCCCGCGCGACGGCGAGCCGCCACCCCGCCGGGGCGCGGCTCGTACGAAGCCACATCCCGAAAAAGATCCAGCAGCACCAGCAGCACCAGCAGATCCAGAGGCAGACCTCATGAACTGGGACGACAGCACCGGCACCGCACCCGGCGAGGACGCCGAGCGCCTCGTCGGAGCCGAGGCCGATGGCGACGATCAGGCCGTCGAGGCCGCGCTGCGGCCCAAGGAGCTGGGCGAGTTCGTCGGCCAGTCCAAGGTGCGCGAGCAGCTCGATCTCGTCCTCAAGGCCGCACGCCAGCGCGGCGGCACCGCCGACCACGTGCTGCTCTCCGGCGCCCCCGGGCTCGGCAAGACCACCCTCTCCATGATCATCGCGTCGGAGATGAGCGCCCCCATCCGCATCACCTCGGGCCCCGCCATCCAGCACGCCGGTGATCTGGCCGCGATCCTCTCCTCCCTCCAGGAGGGCGAGGTCCTCTTCCTCGACGAGATCCACCGCATGTCCCGGCCCGCCGAGGAGATGCTCTACATGGCGATGGAGGACTTCCGCGTCGACGTGATCGTCGGCAAGGGCCCCGGCGCCACCGCCATCCCCCTGGAACTGCCCCCCTTCACCCTCGTCGGCGCCACCACCAGGGCCGGGCTCCTCCCGCCGCCCCTGCGGGACCGCTTCGGTTTCACCGGGCACATGGAGTTCTACGAGCCGGAGGAGCTGGAGCGCGTCATCCACCGCTCCGCGCGCCTCCTGGACGTGGACACGGACGAGGAGGGAGCCGCCGAGATCGCCGGGCGCTCCCGCGGCACCCCCCGTATCGCCAACCGGCTGCTCCGTCGCGTCCGGGACTACGCGCAGGTCAAGGCCGACGGCGCCATCAACCGCGAGATCGCGGGCCGCGCCCTGGACGTCTATGAGGTGGACGCGCGCGGCCTCGACCGCCTGGACCGCTCCGTCCTGGGCGCCCTCCTGAAGCTGTTCGGCGGCGGCCCCGTCGGCCTGTCCACCCTCTCCGTCGCGGTGGGGGAGGAGCGGGAGACCGTCGAGGAGGTCGCCGAGCCCTTCCTCGTGCGGGAAGGGCTCCTCGCGCGCACCCCGCGAGGCCGCGTCGCCACCCCCGCGGCCTGGGCGCACCTCGGCCTCACCCCGCCGCAGCAGGGTCCGCACGGCACCCCGGGCGGCCCCGGGCAGCAGGGCCTGTTCGGAGCGTGACGGCGCGGAGACTCGCCGGGGAAGGAACCCCGGTGCCATGCTTGACGTTGTTCCATTGGCGAGGGCTCGCTTAGACTCCGCCGACGCCATCCCTTTTTCCGGACGGCATGCCCACCACCCCGAAGACCAGGCCGCGCCCGCAGCGGTCGTGCGAAGGAAATTCTTCCGCCGTGAATATCGTGACTCTCCTCCCGTTCATCGTGCTCATCGGGGCCATGTTCCTGATGACCCGGTCCGCCAAGAAGAAGCAGCAGCAGGCCGCGAACATGCGCGACTCGATGCAGCCTGGCACCGGCGTCCGGACGATCGGAGGCATGTACGCCACCGTCAAGGAGATCCGCGATGACACGGTCCTCCTCGAGGTCGCACCGGGCGTGCACGCGCTCTACGCCAAGAACGCCATCGGCGCCGTCCTGGAGGCCGAGGAGTTCGACCGCATCCTGAACGGCCAGCCCGAGGACCTGGACGTCGAGAGCACCGTCATCCCGGACGACGCCTCCTCGCTGACCGCTGACGAGGACGCGGCCGACCGCAAGGCCGACCTCACCAAGGAAGCCCCCGAGGCCGGTACGGACGCGACGGACACGAAGGACGCCGAGACCGGCGCCGCTTCCCTGCGCAAGGACGCCCCCGAGGCCGACGCCGAGAAGGACGCCGAGCCGAAGGACGTCAAGCGGGACGGTGACACCGACAAGTAAGGTCGGCGCCGCCGGGTCACGACCAGGTCCGGCGGCGGAGCACGTCCGCAGACCACTTTGCGTGCCGCGCGGTGACCCGGCCCGAACTCCCAGGCCGGCACCAGCGGTTGGACAGGGAGAGACGAAAAGGTGGCAGCACCGAAAAAGGGCCGCAGGGCTCCGGGCGCCCAGGGGAAGCCATGGCGCGCCCTGACGCTGATCCTGCTGGTCATCGCGGGCCTCACCGGAGGGATGTTCCTCCACGGTGAGAAGACGCCCCGCCTGGGCATCGACCTCGCCGGCGGCACGAGCATCACGCTCGAGGCCAAGAACCAGCCCGGCAAGCCGGACGCGATCAACCAGACCAACATGAACACCGCGGTCGGCATCATCGAGCGCCGCGTCAACGGTCTGGGCGTCCAGGAGGCCGAGGTACAGACCCAGGGCGACCGGCACATCATCGTCAACATCCCCCGGGGTACGAACGAGAAGCAGGCCCGCGAGCAGGTCGGCACCACCGCCGAACTGGGCTTCCGGCCGGTGCTGACCTACGCGCCGACCACCACCGAGGCGCAGCCCGACCCGTCCTCGTCCCCCTCCTCGTCCTCGTCCGCGGGTTCCAAGGACAAGAACGACTCGGACCAGCAGGGCCGCGCCGTCAGCGAGGGCCTCAAGGCGAAGACGGCCGACGAGTCCCCGAGCCCCTCCGCCTCGGAGAGCGGCAAGGCGTCGGAGAGCCCCAGCCCGGACCCGTCCGAGTCGGCCGCCGCGCAGCCCGAGGGCGTCTCGGACTCCCTGGCGAAGAAGCTGGAGGCGCTCGACTGCACCTCCAAGGCGGCGAAGGCCAAGGCCAACGAGCGGGCGGCCAGCGCCAAGCCGGGTGACGAGGTCGTCGCCTGCGACGCCAAGGAGAAGATCAAGTACGCGCTCGGTCCCGTCGCGGTCAAGGGCAAGAACGTCAAGGACGCCAAGGCCGTCTTCGACCAGCAGCGCGCCCAGTGGATCGTCCAGATGTCGTTCGACGACAAGGGCTCGGACCAGTTCGGTGACATCACCGGCAAGCTCTCCGCCAAGCAGCAGCCGCAGAACCAGTTCGCGATCGTCCTCGACGGCGAGGTCGTCTCCGCGCCCAGCGTGAGCGAGCGCCTCTCCAGCAACGCGGAGATCTCCGGCAGCTTCACCCAGGAGTCCGCCGAGGAACTGGGCAACATCCTCTCCTACGGCGCGCTCCCGCTCTCCTTCGAGGAGTCGGACGTCACCACCGTGACGGCGGCACTCGGCAGCGACCAGCTCGAAGCCGGTCTCATCGCGGGCGCCATCGGCCTCGCGCTGGTGGTCATCTACCTCGTCGCGTACTACCGCGGCCTGTCGCTCATCGCGCTCCTGAGCCTCGTGGTCTCCGGCATCCTCACCTACACCCTGATGACCCTCCTCGGGCCCGCCATCGGCTTCGCGCTGAACCTCCCGGCGGTCTGCGGAGCCATCGTGGCGATCGGTATCACCGCGGACTCGTTCATCGTCTACTTCGAACGCATCCGGGACGAGATCCGCGAAGGCAGAACGCTCCGCCCGGCGGTGGAGCGCGGCTGGCCCCGCGCCAGGCGCACCATCCTGGTCTCCGACTTCGTCTCCTTCCTCGCCGCCTTCGTGCTCTTCATCGTCACCGTCGGCAAGGTGCAGGGCTTCGCGTTCACGCTGGGTCTGACCACGCTCCTCGACGTCGTCGTGGTCTTCTTCTTCACCAAGCCGCTGATGACGATCCTGGCGCGAACGAAGTTCTTCGCGAGCGGCCACCCCTGGTCCGGCCTGGACCCGACCCGGCTCGGCGCCAAGCCGCCGCTGCGTCGCGGCAGGCGCTCGCCCGATGTCAGCACTGACCCGAAGGAGGCCTGAGATGTCGCGACTCGGCAGTCTCGGCGCCCGGCTCTACCGCGGTGAGGTCGGTTACGACTTCGTCGGCAAGAGGAAGATCTGGTACGGCGTCTCGATCCTGATCACCATCACGGCGATCGTCGGCCTCGCGGTCCGCGGCCTCAACATGGGCATCGAGTTCGAGGGCGGCGCCGTTCTCACCACGCCCAAGACCTCGGCCTCCGTGCAGCAGACGGCGCAGGTCGCCGAGGAGTCCTCGGGCCACCAGGCGATCGTGCAGCAGCTCGGCGACGGCGGCATGCGCATCCAGATCGCGGGCGTCGACACCAAGAAGTCCACGGAGGTCAAGGAAGAGATCTCCAAGAGCCTCAAGGTCGACGCCAACAGCATCGACACCCAGCTCGTCGGCCCCAGCTGGGGCAAGGAGATCGCGAACAAGGCGTGGCTGGGCCTGGGGATCTTCCTGGTCCTCGTGGTGATCTATCTGGCCATCGCCTTCGAGTGGCGCATGGCGCTCGCCGCGCTCATCGCGCTGATCCACGACCTCACGATCACCGTCGGCGTCTATTCGCTCGTGGGCTTCGAGGTCACACCGGGCACGGTGATCGGTCTGCTGACCATTCTCGGATACTCCCTCTACGACACCGTCGTCGTCTTCGACGGCCTGAGAGAGGGCAGCAGGAACGTCACCAAGCAGACCCGCTTCACCTACAGCGAGATCGCCAACCGCAGCATCAACGCCACCCTGGTGCGCTCCATCAACACCACGGTCGTGGCTCTGCTCCCGGTCGCCGGACTGCTGTTCATCGGCGGCGGCCTCCTGGGCGGCGGCATGCTGAACGACATCGCGCTGTCCCTCTTCGTCGGCCTCGCGGCCGGTGCGTACTCCTCGATCTTCATCGCGACCCCGCTGGTCGCGGACTTCAAGGAGCGCGAGCCGCAGATGAAGGCCCTCGCCAAGCGGGTCCGCGCCAAGCGCCTCAAGGCCGAGGAGCGCGAGGGCGGCGAGGGTCCCGGCGGCTATGACGACGAGGACGACCAGGACCCCCGTGACCCGGCGCCCGGCGGCACGGGCATCCCGGTGACCGTGGAGGACTCCCAGGGCGCCACCCGCGCGAGCGCGGGCGTCGTCGGCACCGGCGGCGCAGGCGGCACGGGCGGCAGTGCGCGCGAGGGCGGCGGCCAGCGCCGTCAGCCCGCCTCGCGCGGGCGCGGCAGCCGCGGGCGGTCCTCAGGAAAGCGCAGGTGAGCGGCGTGAGCAGCACGAGCGAGACACCTGCCCCCGCCCCCGTCCCGGCGGGCACCGCCCCGGTGGCGCCCGAGGTCAGGGAGCTGCTGGTCAGCCACATCAGGGACGTGCCGGACTACCCGAAGCCGGGCGTGACGTTCAAGGACATCACCCCCCTGCTGGCCGACGCCAAGGCGTTCGCGGCCCTCAGCGAAGCCCTCGCTGGCATCTGCGCCCAGCGCGGCGCCACCAAGGTCGTCGGCCTGGAGGCGCGCGGCTTCATCCTCGCGGCCCCCGCCGCCGTACGGGCCGGGCTCGGCTTCGTCCCCGTGCGCAAGGCGGGCAAGCTGCCCGGCGCCACTCTCTCCCAGTCCTACGAGCTGGAGTACGGCACCGCCGAGATGGAGCTGCACGCCGAGGACCTCAGCGCGGGCGACCGCGTGCTGGTCATCGACGACGTGCTGGCCACGGGCGGCACCGCCGAGGCGTCGCTGAAGCTGATCCGGCGCTCCGGAGCGCAGGTCGCGGGCGTCGCCGTGCTGATGGAGCTGGGCTTCCTCAGCGGGCGCGAGCGGCTGGTCACGGAGCTGGACGGCGCACCACTGGACGCGTTGGTCACGGTCTGACGACGCCGCCACGGCATAAGGCGGTCACCCGGTACGTTCACCAGGGTGACCGCCTTCGTCGTCTCCGCGTACCCCGGCACCGGGAGAGCGCCGGGACGAGGGTGGCTACCATGGCATTTCCACCTGGGGTCCAACGAGGAGTGCTCTTGCCAGACGAGGCCCAGCCGCTCACCACCGCACAGCACCAGGACGCCGGGGACGGCGGCCCCGGCGCGGAGGCGCCGCGCGCCGGTACGGCCCCTTCGAGCGGCGGAGCGGGCAAGCCCGGCTCCGGCTCCGGCCCTGGCCCCGGTCCCAACGGCTCCTCGCCCGCCCCCACGCCCACCGCCTCCGCCGCGTCCCCCGCGCCCTCCACACCCCCCGCCTCCGGCTCCTCAGCGCCCGTCAGGCGCGACGGCAACGGCCCGCGGGGAGAGCGCACGGAGCAGGAGCGGATGACGCCCGCGCGCCCCGTCTCCGGCGTCTCGGGCCGCTCGGGCTCCTCCAACCGCGTACGGGCCCGGCTCGCCCGCCTCGGCGTGCAGCGCTCCAGCCCCTTCAACCCGGTGCTGGAGCCCCTGCTGCGCATAGTGCGCAGCAACGACCCCAAGATCGAGTCGTCCACGCTCCGCCAGATCGAGCGGGCCTACCAGGTCGCCGAGCGCTGGCACCGGGGCCAGAAGCGCAAGAGCGGCGATCCGTACATCACCCACCCGCTCGCGGTGACCACGATCCTCGCCGAGCTGGGCATGGACCCGGCCACTCTGATGGCGGGTCTGCTGCACGACACCGTCGAGGACACCGAGTACGGGCTCGACACGCTCCGTCGCGACTTCGGCGACCAGGTCGCGCTGCTGGTGGACGGCGTCACCAAGCTGGACAAGGTCAAGTTCGGCGAGGCGGCGCAGGCCGAGACGGTGCGCAAGATGGTCGTGGCCATGGCCAAGGACCCGCGCGTGCTGGTCATCAAGCTCGCCGACCGCCTGCACAACATGCGCACCATGCGCTATCTGCGCCGCGAGAAGCAGGAGCAGAAGGCCCGCGAGACGTTGGAGATCTTCGCCCCGCTCGCTCACCGGCTGGGCATGAACACCATCAAGTGGGAGCTGGAGGACCTCGCCTTCGCGATCCTCTACCCCAAGATGTACGACGAGATCGTCCGCCTGGTCGCCGAGCGCGCCCCGAAGCGGGACGAGTACCTCGCCGTCGTCACCGACGAGGTCCAGGCCGATCTGCGCGCGGCGCGCATCAAGGCCACCGTCACGGGGCGGCCCAAGCACTACTACAGCGTCTACCAGAAGATGATCGTGCGAGGCCGGGACTTCGCGGAGATCTACGACCTGGTCGGCATCCGCGTCCTGGTGGACACCGTGCGTGACTGCTACGCGGCGCTCGGTACGGTCCACGCCCGCTGGAACCCGGTTCCCGGGCGGTTCAAGGACTACATCGCGATGCCGAAGTTCAACATGTACCAGTCGCTGCACACGACGGTCATCGGCCCCGGCGGCAAGCCCGTCGAGCTCCAGATCCGCACGTTCGACATGCACCGCCGCGCCGAGTACGGCATCGCCGCGCACTGGAAGTACAAGCAGCAGGCCGTGGCAGGCGCCTCCAAGGTGCGCACCGACGTGCCGAAGAGCGGCGGAAAGGCGGGCGGCCAAGAGGCCATCAACGACATGTCCTGGCTGCGGCAGTTGCTCGACTGGCAGAAGGAGACCGAGGACCCGGGTGAGTTCCTTGAGTCCCTGCGCTTCGACCTCTCCCGCAACGAGGTCTTCGTCTTCACGCCCAAGGGCGACGTCATAGCGCTCCCGGCCGGTGCCACCCCGGTCGACTTCGCTTACGCCGTGCACACCGAGGTCGGCCACCGGACGATAGGGGCCCGCGTCAACGGGCGCCTCGTCCCACTGGAGTCCACCCTCGACAACGGCGACACCGTCGAGGTCTTCACCTCCAAGGCACCCGGCGCCGGGCCCTCCCGCGACTGGCTGGGCTTCGTCAAGTCACCGCGCGCCCGCAACAAGATCCGGGCCTGGTTCACCAGGGAGCGCAGGGACGAGGCCATCGAGCAGGGCAAGGACGCCATCGCCCGCGCGATGCGCAAGCAGAACCTGCCGATGCAGCGCATCCTCACGGGCGACTCGCTGGTGACCCTGGCCCACGAGATGCGCTATCCCGACATCTCCGCGCTCTACGCGGCCATCGGCGAGGGCCATGTCACGGCGCAGAGCGTCGTCCAGAAGCTCGTGCAGGCCATGGGCGGGGAGGACGAGGCCAACGAGGACCTGGCCGAGACCTCGCCGCCCATGCAGGGCAGCACCCGCGCCAAGCGCCGCTCGCACAGCGACCCGGGCGTGGTCGTCAAGGGTGTCGACGACGTGTGGGTCAAGCTCGCCCGCTGCTGTACGCCGGTGCCGGGCGATCCCATCATCGGCTTCGTGACCCGCGGCGCGGGCGTCTCGGTGCACCGCGCGGACTGCGTCAACGTCGACTCGCTCTCCAGGGAGCCCGAGCGCATCCTCGACGTGGAGTGGGCGCCGACGCAGTCCTCGGTCTTCCTCGTCGCCATCCAGGTGGAGGCGCTGGACCGCTCGCGGCTGCTCTCGGACGTCACGCGGGTGCTGTCCGACCAGCACGTCAACATCCTCTCCGCGGCCGTCCAGACCTCCCGCGACCGCGTGGCCACCTCGCGCTTCACGTTCGAGATGGGCGACCCCAAGCACCTGGGGCACGTGCTCAAGGCGGTCAGGGGCGTGGAGGGCGTCTACGACGTGTACCGCGTGACCTCGGCGCGCAGGCCCACGGAGTCCTCGTAGCGGAGCGGCCGTCGGCGGTACGGCCGCCGTCGACGCCGACAGGGGAGAGGGCCCCGGTAATCGCTACCGGGGCCCTCTCCCACGCGTGGGGTGCGTTGTGCTGTCGGCGCGGCGTCAGCCGCCGAACTCGTGGAGGCCCTTGAGCGCCTGGTCCAGCAGCTCCTGCCGCCCGGCCAGTTCCCGCTCCAGCTTCTCGGCCTTCGCGGTGTTGCCCGCGGCGCGCGCCTGCTCGACCTGCCCGCGCAGCTTGTCGACGGCGTCCTGGAGCTGCCCCGTCAAACCCGCCGCGCGGGCCCTCGCCTCGGGGTTGGTGCGGCGCCACTCGGCCTCCTCGGCCTCCTGGATCGCCCGCTCCACGGCGTGCATCCGGCCCTCGATCTTCGGCTTGGCGTCGCGGGGCACGTGGCCGATCGCGTCCCAGCGCTCGTTGATCGCGCGGAAGGCACCGCGTGCCGCCTTGAGATCGGTGACGGGGAGCAGCTTCTCGGCCTCGACGGCCAGCTCCTCCTTGCGCGTCAGGTTCTCCCGCTGCTCGGCGTCGCGCTCGGCGAACACCTCGCCGCGCGCCTGGAAGAAGACGTCCTGGGCGCCGCGGAAGCGCTGCCACAGATCGTCCTCGTGCTCACGCTGCGCGCGCCCGGCGGACTTCCACTCCTGCATCAGCTCGCGGTACTTGGCCGCCGTCGGACCCCACTCGCGGGAGCCGGAGAGCGCCTCGGCCTCCGCCACGAGCTTCTCCTTGTGCTGCCGCGCCTCCTCGCGCTGCGCGTCGAGCTGCGCGAAGTGCGCCTTGCGGCGCTTGGAGAAGGCGGAGCGGGCGTGGGAGAAACGGCGCCACAGCTCGTCGTCGGTCTTGCGGTCGAGCCGGGGCAGGCCCTTCCAGGTGTCGACCAGTGCCCGCAGCCGCTCGCCCGCTGCCCGCCACTGCTCGCTCCCCGCCAGCTCCTCCGCCTCGGCGACCAACTGCTCCTTGGCGCCGCGGGCCTCCTCGCTCTGCTTGGCCTTCTCCGCCTTGCGCTCCTCGCGGCGCGCCTCGACGGCCTCCACCAGCTTGTCGAGCCGCTGCCGCAGGGCGTCCAGATCGCCGACCGCGTGATGCGCTTCCACCTGCTCGCGCAGGTGGTCGATGGCGGCCGTGGCGTCCTTCGCGGACAGGTCGGTGGTCCGCACCCGGCGCTCAAGGAGGCCGATCTCCACGACCAGACCTTCGTACTTGCGCTTGAAGTAGGCCAGCGCCTCGTCGGGGGAGCCGGCCTGCCACGATCCGACGACCTTCTCGCCGTCGGCCGTACGCACGTACACGGTCCCCGTCTCGTCGACGCGGCCCCACGGGTCGCTGCTCACAGCGCCTCCTCCACATGATGCCCACGAGGGGCGCGCGGCCCCCGGCATCGTCCACAGTTCTCGTCAAGGCCAACATAGGCGACCGGCGGGCACGCTGTCCGCATCCGGCCGGGTCGAAATTTCGGGTTCGTGCGCCCCTGGAGGGGCCAGGACCCTCAGGACTTGCGCACCGTCGCCTTGTCGATCACCACCGTCGCGTTGGGCGGGGTGTTCTGCGTCTGCGGGTCCGTGGTGGACCCCGCCTCCGCGATCTTCCTGAGCACGTCCATGCCCTTGGTGATCTTGCCGAACGGTGTGTAGTCGGGCGGCAGTTGGCTGTCCTCGAAGACGAGGAAGAACTGGCTGCCGCCGGTGTCGCGGCCCTTCTTGGACTGCGCGTCGTACTGGTTGGCCATCGCCACCGTGCCCGCCGGATACGTGTTGTCCTTGAGCCGCGAGTCCTTCAGGTTCTCGTCCGGGATGGTGTAGCCGGGGCCGCCCTGCCCCGTGCCCGTCGGATCGCCGCACTGGAGCACGTGGATGCCCTCGTCGACGAGGCGGTGGCACTTGGTGTGGTCGAAGAACTTCTCGCCCGCGAGGAAGTCGAAGGAGTTCACGGTGTGCGGGGCCTTCGAGGCGTCCATCTCGAAGGCGATGCCGCCGCAGGTGGTGTCCAGCTCCATCGTGTACGTGGCCGACTCGTCGATCTTCATCGACGGCTCCTTCTTCCACTGCTCGTCGCCCGGCTTCCCGCCTGCGGGCTTGCCGCAGGGGTCCGGGGCCTCGCTCGGCGAGGGGCTGGCCTGCGCGTCGTCGGCGCTGCTGTCCTTGTCGCCGCCGAGGCCGCCCGAGGCGGCGTACGCGGCGCCCGCAGCGATCACGAGCGCCAGACCGCCCGCGATGGCCGCGTTCCGCAGGCGGTTCTTGCGCCGCCGCGCGGCACGGCGCTCCTGCTGCCGCAGGTACTTCTCACGGGCGAGCTGCTTCCTGCGCTGATCACTGCTGACCACGGGTCGTCTCCTTCTGGCCGTGCGTGCGTCGGGACGTGGTGCTGGGGTGGAGCGGGACGGTGGTGCGGGGAGTGGTGCCGGGGGTGCTGCCAGGAGTGTTGCTGAAAGTAATACCGGGCGGTGCCGGGTGGTGCTGTGCTGGTGCTCCAAGATGGTGCGCCCGGCTGTGTACGGCCTGTGTCCGTACGGGCCGGGGCCGGGCCGGCGCGTACACGGGTTCGCGGCGTCCGCACCGCCGCCGGTAGGCTGTGACCTCGGTTGAATCGCCGTTGCCACTGTCGGACGACTGAAGGACGATCGTGCTCGTTGCCGGGTTCCCCGCCGGGGCCTGGGGGACCAATTGTTATCTGGTCGCCCCCGCCGCCGGTGAGGAGTGCGTGATCATCGACCCGGGCCACCAGGCCGCCGAGGGCGTCGAGGAGGCCGTCGCCAAGCACCGGCTCAAGCCGGTCGCCGTCATCCTCACCCATGGCCACATCGACCATGTCGCCTCGGTCATGCCCGTGTGCGGAGCGCACGACGTGCCCGCCTGGATCCACCCCGCCGACCGCTACATGATGAGCGATCCCGAGAAGGCCCTCGGCCGCTCCATCGGGCAGCCCCTCATGGGCGAGCTGTCCATCGGCGAGCCCGACGACGTCGAGGAGCTGACGGACGGCGCGAAGCTGGAGCTGGCAGGGCTGGAGCTGACCGTCGCGCACGCGCCGGGCCATACCAAGGGGTCGGTGACCTTCCGGATGCCCGAGCGGGCCGATGTGCCGCCCGTCTTCTTCTCGGGCGACCTGCTGTTCGCCGGCTCCATCGGACGCACCGACCTGCCCGGGGGAGACCACGGCGAGATCCTCCAGTCGCTGGCACGCGTGTGCCTGCCGCTGGAGGACGAGACCGTCGTGCTCTCGGGCCACGGCCCCCAGACCACCATCGGCCGCGAGCGCGCCACCAACCCGTTCCTGCGGGAAGTGGCCTCCGGCCCCGGCGGCGGCGCACCGAACGCCGCCCCGCGACGAGGAATGTGACACCAGTCCGTTGAGCACCTTCAAGGCCCCCAAGGGCACCTACGACCTGATCCCCCCGGAATCCGCGAAGTTCCTCGCGGTGCGCGAGGCGCTCTCCGCGCCGCTGCGGCGCTCCGGATACGGGTACACCGAGACGCCCGGCTTCGAGAACGTCGAGCTGTTCGCGCGTGGCGTCGGCGAGTCCACCGACATCGTCACCAAGGAGATGTACACCCTCACCACCAAGGGCGGCGACGAACTGGCGCTGCGCCCCGAGGGCACCGCCTCCGTGCTGCGCGCCGCGCTGGAGGCCAACCTCCACAAGAGCGGCAACCTGCCCGTCAAGCTCTGGTACTCCGGCTCGTACTACCGCTACGAGCGCCCCCAGAAGGGCCGCTACCGGCACTTCTCGCAGGTGGGCGCCGAGGCGATCGGCGCCGAGGACCCCTCGCTCGACGCTGAGTTGATCATCCTGGCCCACGACGCGTACCGCTCGCTCGGGCTGCGCGACTTCCGCATCCTGCTGAACTCCCTGGGCGACAAGGAGTGCCGCCCGGTCTACCGCGCCGCGCTCCAGGAGTTCCTGCGCGAGCTGGACCTGGACGAGGAGACCCGGGCGCGCATCGAGATCAACCCGCTGCGCGTCCTGGACGACAAGCGCGACAGCGTCCAGAAGCAGCTCGTCGGCGCCCCCATGATGCGCGACCACCTGTGCGAGGCGTGCCGGAGCTACCACGAGCAGGTGCGCGAGCTGCTGACGTCGGCCGGTGTCACGTACGAGGACGACCCCAAGCTGGTGCGCGGGCTCGACTACTACACGCGCACCACCTTCGAGTTCGTGCACGACGGCCTCGGCTCCCAGTCCGCCGTCGGCGGCGGCGGACGCTACGACGGTCTGTCCGAGATGATCGGCGGCCCCGCGCTGCCGTCCGTCGGCTGGGCGCTGGGCGTGGACCGCACGGTCCTGGCGCTGGAGGCCGAGGGCGTCGAGCTGGAACTGCCGCCCGCCACCGAGGTGTTCGCGGTGCCGATCGGCGACGAGGCACGGCGCGTCCTGTTCGGCGCGGTCACCGAGCTGCGGCGGCAGGGCGTCGCGGCGGACTTCGCGTACGGCGGCAAGGGCATGAAGAACGCCATGAAGTCGGCCAACCGCTCCGGCGCCCGCTTCGCGCTGCTCGTCGGCGAGCGCGATCTCACGGAGGGCGTGGCCCAGCTCAAGGACCTCGGCAGCGGGGAACAGACCGCCGTGGCACTCGATCGGGTGGTGACCGAGGTCCGCGCGCGGCTCGCGTGACCCCCACGCGAGCCCAACTGGCAGTGTGCTGCCTGGTGCACGCCGACTGATGCACAATGAGCGGCACCAGAGCCATGCAACGGACGACGGGACGAACAGCGCTATGACGACGACGGCACCCCCCGACGAAGCTCGCACGGACGCGGACGAGCCCTCCAGGGGTGCCGCCGTCGGCGCGGGCCGTGCCTTCGCCTGGATGCTCGTGATCACGGGCGCGGCCGGTCTGCTGGCCGCCTGGGTGATCACGCTCGACAAGTTCAAGCTCCTGGAGGACCCGAACTTCACACCGGGATGCAGCATGAACCCGGTCGTCTCCTGCGGCAGCGTCATGAAGAGCGAGCAGGCGGCGGCGTTCGGCGCCCCCAACCCCATGATCGGGCTGGTGGCCTACGGCATCGTGATCTGCGTCGGCATGAGCCTGATCGCCAGGGCGCGCTTCCCGCGCTGGTACTGGCTGACGTTCAACGCGGGCACCCTCTTCGGCGTCGTCTTCTGCGCCTGGCTCACCTACCAGTCGCTCTACAACATCAACGCCCTGTGCCTGTGGTGCTCCCTCGCCTGGGTCGCCACGATCATCATGTTCTGGTACGTCACGGCCCACAACGTACGCCACGGCTTCCTGCCGACGCCCGCTCCGGTGCGCGGCTTCTTCACCGAGTTCCCGTGGGTCATGCCGGTGCTGCACATCGGGATCATCGGCATGCTGATCCTGACCCGCTGGTGGGACTTCTGGACGAGCTGAACCCCGCTTCTCCGGCAGCGCGCCCCCGGCGGTACCCACCGCCGGGGGCGCGCTGTCAGTGGGGTGACTTAGGGTTTTGACGTGGAGCCCGACCTGTTCACCGCAGCCGCAGAGGAACGCCAGACGCAGGACCCGTCGGCCAGCCCCCTGGCCGTACGGATGCGTCCGCGCACTCTGGACGACGTCGTGGGGCAGCAGCATCTGCTGCGCCCCGGTTCACCGTTGCGCCGCCTGGTGGGGGAGGCGGGCGGCGGCCCAGCGGGGCCCTCCTCGGTGATGCTCTGGGGGCCGCCGGGCACGGGCAAGACCACCCTCGCCTATGTCGTCAGCCAGGCCACGGACAAGCGCTTCGTGGAACTCTCCGCGATCACCGCGGGCGTCAAGGAGGTCCGGGCCGTCATCGACAGCGCCCGCCGCTCCTCCGGGGCATACAGCAAGGACACCGTCCTCTTCCTGGACGAGATCCACCGCTTCAGCAAGGCCCAGCAGGACTCCCTGCTGCCCGCGGTCGAGAACCGCTGGGTGACCCTGATCGCGGCCACCACGGAGAACCCGTACTTCTCGGTGATCTCCCCGCTGCTCTCCCGCTCCCTGCTGCTGACGCTGGAACCACTGACCGACGCGGACATCCGCGGCCTCCTGCACCGCGCCGTGGAGCAGGAGAGGGGCCTGGGCGGCGCTGTGTCGCTCTCTGCGGAGTCGGAGGCGCACCTGCTGCGAATCGCCGGGGGCGATGCCCGCCGGGCCCTCACAGCGCTGGAGGCGGGCGCGGGCTCGGCGCTCGCCAAGGGCGAGTCGGAGATCACCCTCTCCACGCTGGAGGCGGCCGTCGACCGCGCGGCGGTGAAGTACGACCGCGACGGCGATCAGCACTACGACGTGTCCAGTGCCCTCATCAAGTCCATCCGGGGCTCGGACGTGGACGCGGCGCTGCACTATCTGGCCCGCATGATCGAGGCGGGCGAGGACCCGCGCTTCATCGCCAGGCGCCTGATGATCTCCGCCAGCGAGGACATCGGCATGGCGGATCCGACGGCGCTCCAGACGGCGGTCGCCGCGGCCCAGGCGGTCGCGATGATCGGCTTCCCCGAAGCGCGGATCACGCTGGGGCAGGCGGTCGTGGCACTGGCGCTGGCCCCGAAGTCGAACGCGGCGTACAAGGCGATAGACGCGGCGCTGGCGGACGTACGGGCCGGTGTGGCCGGGCCGGTGCCGCCGCATCTGCGGGACAGCCACTACAAGGGCTCGGAGAAGCTGGGGCACGGGAAGGGGTACCAGTACCCCCATGATCTGCCCGGCGGGATCGCGGCCCAGCAGTACGCCCCGGAGGGCATCCACGGGAAGCGGTACTACGAGCCGACGCGGTACGGGGCCGAGGCACGGTACGCGGACGTCGCCGAACGCGTCCGCGCCCGCCTCCACGGCTCCTCCGGCGACGCTACGGATTGACGCGGGGCGCTGCGCTGGGCGGTTCGCCGGGGGTGTTGCGCGGGACGGTTCGCCGGTGTGGTGGGCACTGTAGGGCCCCGCGCTGATTTTGGTGCCCCTGTCCGGGGGTGCCGTCGTGTGGCTGGGCGCCGTGTTCGGCTGCCTGGCCGGTGGCTTCGGCGCGGCGTGTGGTTGCGGTGCGTCGCGGCTGGGGCCGCGTGGTTCTTGGTTTGTGCCGGTGGTTGTGGGGTTGGTGTGTGGTGGGGGTCGGTGCCGTGCCGGGGTGTCTCCTCGGGCGGCGACAAGTGCGGGTCGGCTTTTCGGCTGCCTGCACATACTCGTCGCCACCACTTGCGGGGACACCCCACCACGTCCCCTCCCACCCGGTGGCCACCAGCAGGTCGGTGCCCCCTCGTCGCCACCACTTGCGGGGACACCCCACCACGTCCCCTCCCACCCGGTGGCCACCTGCACGCTTGTTCCCATGCTGTGGACCGGCACCGTGCCGGAGGGGGCCCAGCCACCCTTGTTGTGGGCAGTCGTCCCGTGGGCGGGACGGGTGGGCACAACCCGTGCCACCGGCCCGCAGCACGCGAACGAGGCCCCGAGGGGCACCTGGGCAGGCGCCCCCTGTGAGGAGAGGAGCACCCCGTGTGGGCTTCACCCCGCACCCCGTGAAGGGGTGCGACCGGTGAAGGGGTGACCCTGTGTTTCTTTCCGTACCCCGCGAAGGGGTTACGTGTCGGAGGCGGCCTCGAAGAGGGCGTGCATCGCGCGGCGGAGCTGGATGACGTCCCCCACGGGCTCGGGGAACTCGAACCGTGCGTCGAAGCACCGCTCCCCGCCCCCTTCGCAGAACCGCACCCGCATCCCGTGCCGGTCCAGCGCGAGCGGCACGACCTCGTCCCGCGCACCGCAGACCGCGTCGCGCTCGCCCAGGAGGGAGCACAGGCCCCGGACCTGGTCGGCGTGGGAGGACGCGAGGTGCTGGAGCAGTTCGGCCTCGTGCCGCATCAGGGGGTCGGGCGCGGCCGAGGCGAAGTCGTCGGGCTCGACGTGCTCGGCGCCCCACAGATCGTCGACGTACGCCTCGCCGATCTCCAGCCGCAGCAGCATCCAGGCCACGTCGGGCGCGGGCCCCTCGGGCTGGCGCTCGGCGATGAGCTGGGCGCAGGCGGCCCGTTCCTCGTTGCGCACTGCGGTGAGCCATCCCGCCACCCAGGCCCGTCCGCGGATGCGGTGCGGCACCGAGACGGGAGCCACATCAGTGATCTCCATCACGGCGGTGACGTCGTCGTCCTGAGCGTAGGCCGCGGCCCTTGCTGCCGGGGATGCGGCGGGCACGAGCAGGATCACGTCGCCGTCCGGAGTGACCGCTCTGGCCTCCGGTGAGCCGCTGCCGAGGGGGGCCTGCGGGGTCTGCTCGACCGCCTCGGCGCCAGGAATGGTCAGGGACGCGGATACGCTTGACTCCACGAGGGTTCGTACACGCTCGGCCGCCGTCGGCTGCCGGGCGTCTTCCGTGGGACGCGGCTGATCCCCCTCGGTGTCGTAACCGGGCAGGGGAATCCCAGGTCGAAACATACGTTCTCCTCCGCTAAGGTAAGCCTCACCTAACTTACACGGAGGTCCGTTCAACGTGAACCAGTCGCGTCCCAAGGTCAAGAAGTCGCGTGCCCTCGGCATCGCGCTGACCCCGAAGGCCGTGAAGTACTTCGAGCAGCGCCCGTACCCGCCGGGGGAGCACGGCCGGGGCCGCAAGCAGAACAGTGACTACAAGGTCCGTCTGCTGGAGAAGCAGCGTCTGCGCGCGCAGTACGACATCAGCGAGCGCCAGATGGCGCGCGCGTACGACCGCGCCCGCAAGACCGACGGCAAGACCGGCGAGGCCCTGGTCATCGAGCTGGAGCGCCGTCTCGACGCGCTCGTGCTGCGGTCCGGCCTGGCCCGTACGATCTACCAGGCCCGCCAGATGGTCGTGCACGGCCACATCTCGGTGAACGACCGCAAGGTCGACAAGCCGTCCTTCCGGGTCAGCCCGGGCGACGTGGTGATGGTGCGCGAGCGCAGCCGCTCCAAGCACCCCTTCCAGGTCGCACGCGAGGGTGGCTACGACACCGAGGGCGAGACCCCGCGCTACCTGGAGGTCAACCTCCCGGCGCTGGCGTTCCGCCTGGACCGGGACCCCAACCGCAAGGAGATCCCGGTGATCTGCGACGAGCAGCTCGTCGTGGAGTACTACGCACGCTGAGTCCGCCCGTCAGGACGCGCCCGGACCCGCCAGGACCGGAGCGCGTCCGACGTGCGCGGCGTGCGCAGCGCGTGCGTCGACGTACCCGTACGCCGACGTGCGCGGCACCCCCGCTGGCCACGCGCGGCCCGCGCTCACACCCCGCGTTCGCCGTCCGCGCTCCCCGCAGGCGGCACCGCGTGCTGCCGTGCCCGCTGTCCCGGCGCGCCCCGGGGGCGTCGCGTGGAGTGCCCCGCGTCCCGCTCAGCGCGTGCCACGGCCGGTCCTGGGGCCCGCTCCGTCACCTCGCGGGTGACGAGCGCGACGAGGCCCATCTCGTGCCCCCGCCGGTAAGCGCGCTCGAACCGCTCCTCGCCCAGCTCGGCCAGCAGCCGCGCCCGGCACCCTGTGCCCGGCTGCGAGAAGTAGTGCGACCCGAAGCGCTGGGCGCCCAGCAGCCGCCAGCCCGCGACCGTGGCGCCGACCACCTCGGCAGCCCGCTCGGGCTCGGACTCCGCGAGCAGCGGGGCCAGATGCTCCAGCGCCATCGTCATGCCCAGCACGTCGTGGAACTCGCGCTTGATCGTCAGGCACTCCACGCTGAGCGCCCGCGCCAGCTCGTCGTCGCCGCGCACCATGTGCGCGTAGGCCAGCACGTACAGCGCGTACGACAGCGCCCAGCGCTCCCCGCTCTCCGCCGAGATCTCGCGGGCCTCCTCGCCGAGGGAGAGCGCGGCCTCCAGCTCGCCGTCGAAGGCGTGGGCCATCGCCAGCTCGATCTGCGCGAGGATCACCAGCGTGTTCAGCTCGCCCAGCTCGCGGAAGCGCTCCAGCGCGTCGGCCAGCAGCGTCTTCGCGCGGGGCAGGTCGTCGCCGACGACGGCCAGGCAGCCCAGCATCTGGGTCGCGTAGGCGGTGGCCGTCGCGTCCTGGCCGTCCTCTGCCAACTCCAGACACTCGTGCAGCACCCCGAGCGCGCCGACCGCGTCGCCCCGTACGACCGAGGCGAGCCCCGAGACCCACAGCGCCTTCGCGCGCGCCTCCGGCTGCTCGCCCTCCAGGCTCAGCGCGCGGTCCAGCCACAACTGCCCCTCGGCGAGGCGTCCGCAGCCGATCCAGTAGAACCACAGCGTCCCGGCCAGGTACTGGCCCGTGTGTGCGTCCTCGGGCGACTCCAGGCTGCACTCCAGCGCCAGCCGCAGATTGGGCAGCTCCCGCTCCACGCGCGCCGCCAGCTCGGCCTGGCGCGGGCTGAACCAGTCCAGCTCGCACCACGTGGCCAGGCCCAGATACCAGTCGCGGTGGCGGCGGCGCAGCCGCTCCGTCTCGCCCAGTTCCTCCAGCCACCACGCGCCGTACTCGCGCACCGTGTCCAGCAGCCGGTAGCGCGCCTGGCCCGTCGCGTCCTCGCGCCCGTCCCTGACGACGACGGACTGCGCGACCAGCTCCTCCAGCACCGGCAGTACCTGGTCGGCGTGCAGGCCGCCGCCGGAGCACAGGTACTCGGCGGCCTCCAGGTCGAAGGTGCCCGCGAAGACCGAGAGCCGCGCCCACAGCAGGCGCTCCTCCGGCGTGCACAGCTCGTGGCTCCAGCCGATCGCCGTGCGCAGCGTCTGGTGGCGGGGGAGCGCGGTGCGGCTGCTGTTGGTCAGCAGCCGGAAGCGGTCGTCGAGGCGCTGCGCGATCTGCTCGACGGACAGCGCCCGCAGCCGCCCCGCTGCCAGCTCCAGGGCCAGCGGAATCCCGTCGAGGCGGCGGCACAGCTCGGCCACGGGGGACCGGTGCGCCCCGGGTGCCCCGTCCGTCGCTTGCGCACCTTGCGCACCTTGCGCACCTTGCGCGGCGAAGCCGGGCAGCACGGCCTCGGCGCGCGCGTGGAAGAGCGCGACGGCCTCGTCCTCGGGCATCGGAGCCAGCGTGAACAGATGCTCGCCCGCGACGTCCAGGGGGCGGCGGCTGGTCGCCAGCACGCGCAGCCCGGGGGACCGGCGCAGCAGCTCGGCGGTCAGCGCCGCGCACTCCTCGACGAGGTGCTCGCAGCCGTCCATGATCAGCAGCGCCTCGCGCCGCGCCAGGTGGCGCGCGAGCGCGGAGCGGGGCGGGCGGCCCGAGTTGTCGGAGAGGTCCAGGGCCTCGGCCACGGTGTGGTCCAGCAGCCCGCCGTCCCGCAGGCCCGACAGTTCGACGAGCCAGACCCCGTCGCAGAAGCGATCCTGCAACCGCTGAGCCGAGCGCTGCGCCAGCCGCGACTTGCCGACTCCGCCGACGCCCGTCACGGTCACCAGCCTGGCCTCGGCGAACCGCTCGCACACCCCGGCCACTTCGCCCTCGCGGCCCACGAAGCCGCTGAGCGCGGCGGGGAGATTGCCCGGTGCGCGCGGGCGTCCGGTGCTCTCCTGAGGCGTCGCCTCTGAGCGCTGGAAGGGTCGCATGGAACACGGAGCGTACTGGGTGGTGTGCGCACCGTACAATCGCCCGGGATGACGTACGCACGCGCCCTTTCCGCCCCGCCAGTAATGCGGTACGGACGCGGGGCGCGGGCGCGATAAGGTCGGTACCTGCCGCCGCCCGTACAGGGAGTGCAGGCCGCATCTGGCAGGCGGCGGCCGACCCCAAGACGACCCGAGGGAAGCGGTGCAGCGTGTCCGGTGGAGAAGTGGCCGGTCTCCTGGTGGCTGTCTTCTGGGCGATTCTGGTGTCGTTCCTCGCCGTAGTGCTGGTGAGGCTCGCGCAGACGCTCAAGGCGGCGACCAAGCTGGTGACGGGCGTGACGGAGCAGGCGGTCCCCCTCCTGGGCGAGGCATCGGCCACTGTGCGCAGCGCGCAGAGCCAGCTCGACCGCGTGGACGCCATCGCGACGGACGTCCAGGAGGTCACCTCCAACGCCTCCGCGCTCTCCTCCACCGTCTCCACCACCTTCGGCGGCCCGCTCGTCAAGGTCGCCGCCTTCGGCTACGGAGTGCGGCGCGCGCTGGGACGCAAGAAGAGCGAGCAGGCACCGCCCCGCAGGGTGGTCGTGAGCCGCACGCTGCCGACCCCCCGCCGTACCGCAGGACGCAAGCGCGGAAAGGGCTGATCCACGCATATGTTCCGCCGTGCCTTCTGGTTCACCACCGGCGCAGCAGCCGGGGTCTGGGCCACCACCAAGGTTCAGCGCAAGATCCGCTCCCTCGCCCCTGACGCGCTGGCCGTCCGCGCCGCGGACAAGGCCGTCGAAGGCGGCCACAGGCTCAAGGAGTTCGCACTCGACGTCCGCGCCGGAATGGCACAGCGCGAGACCGAGTTGAACGAGGCACTGGGCCTGGAGACGCCCGTGGAGGCGCCCGCGCAGGCGACCCGCCCGCTCCCCGCCCGGGGCCGGAGGGCCGAGCTGGGGACGACACACCCGTACGACCGGAATGAGGACCACTGATGGAGTCGGCTGAAATCCGCCGCCGCTGGCTGCGCTTCTTCGAGGAGCGGGGGCACACCGTCGTGCCGTCGGCGTCGCTGATCGCGGACGACCCGACGCTGCTGCTGGTCCCCGCGGGCATGGTCCCCTTCAAGCCCTACTTCCTCGGCGAGGTCAAGCCGCCCTTCAAGCGCGCGACGAGCGTGCAGAAGTGCGTGCGCACGCCGGACATCGAAGAGGTCGGCAAGACCACCCGCCACGGCACCTTCTTCCAGATGTGCGGCAACTTCTCCTTCGGTGACTACTTCAAGGAGGGCGCCGCCAAGTTCGCCTGGGAGCTGCTCACCCTCTCCCAGGACGAGGGCGGCTACGGCCTGGACCCCTCGCGCCTGTGGATCACGGTCTACGAGGAGGACGACGAGGCCGAGCGCATCTGGCGCGATGTCGTCGGTGTCCCCGCCGAGCGCATCCAGCGGCTCGGCAAGGAGGAGAACTACTGGGACATGGGCGTGCCGGGGCCCTGCGGTCCCTGCTCCGAGATCAACTACGACCGTGGCCCCGAGTTCGGCGAGGAGGGCGGCCCCGCCGTCAACGACGAGCGCTACGTGGAGATCTGGAACCTGGTCTTCATGCAGTACGAGCGCGGTCCCGGCGAGGGCAAGAACTACCCGATCCTCGGTGACCTGCCCAGCCAGAACATCGACACGGGCCTCGGCCTCGAACGCCTGGCGATGATCCTCCAGGGCGTGCGCAACATGTACGAGATCGACACCTCGCGCATGATCATCGACAGGGCCGGCGAGCTGACCGGCGTGCGCTACGGCGACGCCGAGGAGTCCGACGTCTCCCTGCGCGTGGTCGCCGACCACATCCGCACCGCCATCATGCTCATCGGCGACGGCGTCACCCCCGGCAACGAGGGCCGCGGCTACGTCCTGCGCCGCATCATGCGCCGCGCCATCCGCAACATGCGCATCCTCGGCGCCAGCGGCCCCACCGTCGCCGAGCTGACGGACACCGTCATCAAGGCCATGGGCCCGCAGTACCCCGAGCTGGTCGAGGACCGCAAGCGCGTCGAGACGGTCGCGCTGGCCGAGGAGGCCGCCTTCCTCAAGACCCTCAAGGCGGGCACCAACATCCTCGACACCGCCGTGTCCGAGACCAAGGCGGGCGGCAGCGGCGTCCTCCCCGGCGACAAGGCGTTCCTGCTCCACGACACCTGGGGCTTCCCCATCGACCTCACCCTGGAGATGGCCGCCGAGCAGGGGCTGTCCGTGGACGAGGCGGGCTTCCGGCGCCTGATGAAGGAGCAGCGGGAGCGCGCCAAGGCCGACGCCAAGGCCAAGAAGCAGGGCCACGTCGACCTCTCCGCCTACCGCGCCATCGCGGACAGCAGCGGCGTCACCGACTTCACCGGCTACACCCAGACGGAGGGCGAGGCCGACATCGTCGGCCTGCTCGTCGACGGAGCGCCCTCGCCCGCCGCGCGCGAGGGCGACGACGTCGAGGTCGTCCTCGACCGCACCCCCTTCTACGCCGAGGGCGGCGGCCAGCTCGCCGACACGGGCCGCATCAAGCTCGGCAACGGCGCCGTGATCGAGGTCCGCGACGTGCAGCAGCCGGTCCCCGGCGTCACCGTGCACAAGGGTGCAGTGCAGGTCGGCGAAGTGACCGTGGGCGCTTCCGCCTACGCCCAGATCGACGGCGACAGGCGCCGCTCCATCGCCCGCGCCCACAGCGCCACCCACCTCACCCACCAGGCGCTGCGCGACGCGCTGGGCCCGACGGCAGCGCAGGCGGGCTCCGAGAACTCGCCGGGCCGCTTCCGCTTCGACTTCGGCTCCCCGGCCGCCGTGCCCGGCACGGTACTGACGGACGTCGAGCAGCGGATCAACGAGGTGCTGGCCCGCGAACTGGACGTCCAGGCCGAGTACATGGGCATCGACGAGGCCAAGAAGCAGGGCGCGCTGGCCGAGTTCGGCGAGAAGTACGGCGAGCGGGTCCGCGTGGTCACCATCGGCGACTTCTCCAAGGAGCTGTGCGGCGGCACCCACGTCCACAACACCGCGCAGCTCGGCCTGGTCAAGCTGCTGGGCGAGTCCTCGATCGGCTCCGGGGTGCGCCGCGTGGAGGCCCTCGTCGGCGTCGACGCGTACAAGTTCCTGGCCCGCGAGCACACCGTCGTCTCGCAGCTCACCGAGCTGGTCAAGGGGCGTCCCGAGGAGCTGCCGGAGCGCGTCTCCGGGATGATCACCAAGCTGCGGGACGCGGAGAAGGAGATCGAGCGCTTCCGCGCCGAGAAGGTCCTCCAGGCCGCCGCGGGGCTCGCCGAGGGCGCCAAGGATGTGCGGGGCGTAGCCCTGGTCACGGCGCAGGTGCCCGACGGCACCACGGCCGACGACCTGCGCACCCTCGTCCTCGACGTGCGCCAGCGCATCACGGGGGGCCGTCCCGCGGTGATCGCCCTGTTCGCGGTCGCCAACGGCCGCCCGGTGACGGTCATCGCCACGAACGAGGGCGCGCGCGAGCGCGGGCTCAAGGCCGGTGACCTGGTCAGGGCCGCCGCCAAGGCGCTCGGCGGAGGCGGCGGCGGCAAGCCGGACGTGGCCCAGGGCGGCGGGCAGAACGCCGCCGCCGTGCCCGAGGCCGTCGAGGCGGTCGAGCGGCTGGTGGCCGAGAGCGGCACTGCCTGATGCGACGCGGCAGGCGCCTGGCGGTCGACGTCGGTGACGCCCGCATCGGGGTCGCGAGCAGCGACCCCGACGGGCTGCTGGCGACCCCCGTCGAGACGGTGCCGGGACGTGATCTGCCCGCTGCCCAGCGGCGGCTGTCGGCGCTGGTCGCGGAGTACGAGCCGGTCGAGGTCGTCGTCGGGCTGCCTCGCTCCCTCAACGGGGGCGAGGGCCCGGCGGCGGCCAAGGTCCGCGCCTTCGCGCAGGAGCTGGCGACGAACATCACACCCGTGCCGGTGCGGCTGGTCGACGAGCGTATGAGTACGGTCACGGCGGCGCAGGGCATGCGGGCCTCCGGAGTCAGCTCGAAGAAGGGGCGGTCCCGCATCGATCAGGCGGCTGCGGTGGTGATTCTCCAGAGCGCGCTGGAGACCGAACGGGTGTCCGGCAGACCGCCGGGGCAGTGCGTCGAAGTGGTTGTCTGATCGCGGTGCGGTAACGTTCCGCGCGACACGGCAGCCGTCCGAAGAGGGCCCGTACACACGCCCGTAGACACGAGTGTCACCCGGACGTCGGCGCCGCCGGCGCGCACCATGGCTGCCGCCTCGCGGCACTAGGGGATCGATGACTGAGTATGGCCGGGGACAGGGTCCCCAACCGTGGCACCCCGAGGATCCTCTCTACGGGGACCAGGGGTGGAGCGGTGGCCAGTCCGCTTCCGGCACCTATCAGGACGGCTGGGAGCAGTACGACGGACAGCAGCAGGCCCCGCAGCAGCAGACCTACTATCCGCAGCAGGCCGCCCAGCCCCAGCACGCGGGTTACGGCGACGGCAACTGGGACGGGACGCAGGGCGGCGGTACGCAGGGCGGCGGTACGCAGGGCGGGGGAGTCGTCTATGACCCCGCGTACGGAGCGGGTGCCACCGACCCGTACGGCATACCGCCCGTAGGGCACTACGGCCCGGACGGGCAGCCGGTTCACTACGGAGCTGAGGGCGGCTACCCCCCTCCGCAGCCGCAGCACCCGCAGCAGGCCCAGCAGTACCCGCAGGATCCGTACCAGCAGGACCCCCGGTACGCCCAGCAGGGCCCGCACTACGGGCAGCAGTACGCGCAGGACCCGTACCAGCAGGAGTCCCCGTACCCGCAGGACCCCGGCTACCCGCAGCAGTACCAGGAGCCTCCCCACCAGGCCCCTCACCAGGCGCCCCATCAGCCCCCGCACCAGCGGCCGCACCCGGAGCAGCCCCCGGGCGCCGATCCGGAGACCGGCTGGGACCCGGGGCCCGACCAGGGTGAACACGCCTTCTTCACCGACCGCGAGGACGCGGAGTACGGGGAGGACGCCGACTGGGACGACGCGGATGGCGGCCGTCCGGGGCGCGAGGGGCGCAAGGACGGCCGGAGCGGCCGTGGCAGCAAGCGCCGTGGGGAGACCAAGCGCAGAAGCGGTTGTGCGTGCCTGGTCGTCTCGGTGGTGCTGGTCGGCGGCGTGGGCGCGGTCGGCTGGTTCGGCTGGGACTTCTACCAGACGCACTTCGCCCCCTCCCCCGACTACGTGGGCAAGGGCGGCGGCGAGATCCAGGTCGACATCCCCGACGGCGCCTCGCTCACCGACATGGGCACCGCGCTCCACAGCGCGGGCGTCATCAAGAGCAGCGGCGCCTTCGTCGAGGCCGCGAGCGAGAACAGCAAGGCCCAGAGCATCCAGCCGGGCTCCTACACGCTGCGCAAGCGGATGGCCGCCTCCAGCGCCATCGACATGATGCTCGACCCCGCCAGCCAGAACGGCCTCATCGTCTCCGAGGGCCTGCGCGCGACGAAGATCTACTCACTCGTGGACGCCAAGCTCGACCTCAAGGACGGCACCACGGCGAAGGCCGCCAAGACGGCCGACCTCGGGCTGCCCAAGTGGGCGAAGGGCCAGCCGGAGGGCTTCCTCTTCCCCTCCAAGTACAGCGTCGGCAAGAACACCGCTCCCGAGGACGTGCTGCGGCAGATGGTGAAGCGGGCCAAGGCCGAGTACACGAAGGTCGGCCTGGAGGACGCGGCGAAGAAGTCGGGGCAGACGCCGGAGGAGATCATCACCGTCGCCTCCCTCGTCCAGGCCGAGGCGCAGGAGGACCACGAGTTCGGCAAGGTCTCGCGGGTCATCTACAACCGGCTCGACAAGTACATGGCGCTCGGCTTCGACTCGACGATCAACTACGCGAAGGGCCGCTCGTCCCTGGACGTCTCCGTCCAGGACACCAAGTTCGACTCGCCCTACAACACGTACATGCACAAGGGCCTGCCGCCGGGGCCCATCGACAACCCCGGGCACCAGGCGATAGAGGCGGCGCTCAAGCCCACCAAGGGCGACTGGCTCTACTTCGTGACGGTGAAACCGGGCGACACCCGCTTCACCGACAACTCGGCCGAGCACGACAAGAACGTGCGGGACTTCAACATCGAACAGCGCAAGAAGAGGGAGAACGGCGGCTGATGTCCCAGCCCTCCACCGACGCGTCCGGGGCGCCGGACACCCGGAGCACCCGGACCACCCGGAGCACGACAGGAGCCAGGCGCGCGGCGGTCCTCGGCTCGCCCATCGCCCACTCGCTCTCGCCCGAGCTGCACCGCGCGGCCTACGCTGAGCTGGGCCTGACCGGGTGGACGTACGACCGGCACGAGGTGGACGAGGAGGGCATCGCGCGCTTCCTCGACGGACTGGCCGCGCGTGACGGCGGCCCGGAATGGGCTGGCCTCTCGCTCACCATGCCGCTGAAACGTGCCGTCATCCCGCTCCTGGACGAGATCACCGCGGGCGCCGCCTCCGTCGAGGCCGTCAACACGGTGGTCTTCACCGGGGACGGGCGCCGCGTCGGCGACAACACCGACATCCCGGGCATGGTCGCCGCGCTGCGCGAGCGCGGCGTCGAGAACGTCGAGCGTGCGGCCGTCCTCGGGGCCGGTGCCACCGCCTCGTCCGCGCTGGCCGCGCTGAAGCTGGTGTGCGACGGCGAGGTCACCGCGTACGTGCGCAGCGAGGCGCGGGCGCGGGAGATGCGGGGCTGGGGCGAGCGGCTCGGCGTGCCCGTCCGCCTCGCCGACTGGGCCGAAGCGGCGGAGGCGCTGACCGCGCCCCTGGTCGTCGCGACCACCCCGGCCGGGACCACGGACGCCCTCGCCGCTGCCGTGCCCGAGCGGCCCGGCACGCTCTTCGACGTCCTCTACGAGCCCTGGCCGACCGCCCTCGCCGCCGCCTGGTCCGGTAACGGCGGCACCGTCGTGGGCGGCCTGGACCTCCTCGTCCATCAGGCCGTGCTCCAGGTCGAGCAGATGACGGGGCACGCCCCTGCGCCGCTCGCCGCGATGCGTGCCGCGGGCGAGGCGGCGCTGCGGGCGCGCACGGGCTGACGCGTCCGGGGCAGTCCGGGGCGTACGTCCGGGCGGGGGCGACGCGTGCTCAGGGAGCAACAGTTCACGCGTCCGCGTACCTCCGCGCACACCGCACGCGGGAACCCGCCCCCGGCACCCGTTCCGCACAGTGGACCGCCGTCCCCCGCACCGTCCTCACATGGGAGGATCGGGGTCCACGGGACACGCACATTGAGCGCTGACGCGCATGATCGAGGAGCACCGTTGAGCAGGTTGCGCTGGCTGACCGCGGGGGAGTCGCACGGCCCCGCACTGGTGGCGACGCTGGAGGGGCTGCCCTCCGGTGTGCCGATCACCACCGACATGGTGGCGGACGCGTTGGCGCGGCGGCGGCTCGGCTACGGGCGCGGCGCGCGCATGAAGTTCGAGCGCGACGAGGTCACCTTCATCGGTGGCGTACGGCACGGCCTCACCCTCGGCTCGCCCGTCGCGATCATGGTCGGCAACACCGAGTGGCCCAAGTGGGAACAGGTCATGGCCGCCGACCCGGTCGACCCCTCCGTGCTCTCCGAGCTGGCACGCAACGCGCCCCTCACCCGGCCCAGGCCGGGCCACGCCGATCTGGCGGGCATGCAGAAGTACGGCTTCGACGAGGCCCGCCCCATCCTGGAGCGCGCGTCGGCCCGGGAGACCGCGGCGCGTGTGGCGCTGGGCACGGTGGCCCGCTCGTACCTCAAGGAGACGGCCGGGATCGAGATCGTCTCGCACGTGGTCGAGCTGGGCGCCGCCAAGGCCCCGCACGGCAGCGTCCCCGCGCCGGGCGACGTGGAGCGGCTCGACGCCGACCCCGTGCGCTGCCTGGACGCGGACGCGAGCGAGGCGATGGTCGCCGAGATCGACCAGGCGCACAAGGACGGCGACACCCTCGGCGGCGTCGTCGAGGTCGTGGCGCACGGGGTGCCGGTCGGCCTCGGCTCGCACGTCCACTGGGACCGTCGGCTCGACGCACGGCTGGCCGCCGCGCTCATGGGCATCCAGGCCATCAAGGGCGTCGAGCTGGGCGATGGCTTCGACCTGGCACGCGTGCCCGGCTCGCAGGCGCACGACGAGATCCTGCCCGGCACCGAGGGCGAGGGCGTCCGCCGCGCCTCCGGGCGCTCCGGCGGCACCGAGGGCGGCCTGTCCACGGGCGAGCTGCTGCGCGTACGGGCCGCGATGAAGCCGATCGCGACGGTGCCGCGCGCCCTGGCCACCGTCGACGTCAGCACCGGCGAGGCGACGAAGGCGCACCACCAGCGCTCCGATGTGTGCGCCGTGCCGGCGGCAGGGATCGTCGCCGAGGCGATGGTGGCCCTGGTGCTGGCCGACTCCGTCGCGGAGAAGTTCGGCGGTGACAGCGTCGCCGAGACCCGCCGCAATGTGACGGGCTTCCTCGACAACCTGGCCATCCGGTGACCGCGGGCGACGGCAGCGGCGCTGTGGGAGACAGGAGCGGCACCGGCCCGGCGGTGATCCTGGTCGGGCCCATGGGAGTGGGCAAGTCGACGGTCGGCGAGCTGCTGGCCGCACGCCTCGGCGCCGCCTTCCGGGACACGGACAAGGACATCGTCGACACATCGGGCAAGCCCATCTCGGAGATCTTCATCGACGAGGGGGAGCCCCACTTCCGCGCCTTGGAGCGCGAGGCCGTGCGCCGCGCGCTGGCCGAGCACCCCGGTGTGCTGGCGCTCGGCGGCGGCGCGATCCTCGCCGAGGAGACCAGGGAACTGCTGCGCTGCCTGCCCGTCGTCTTCCTGGAGATGGGGCTGACGGAGGCCGTCAAGCGGGTCGGCCTCGACGCCCCGCGCCCCCTGCTCGCCGTCAACCCCCGGCAGCAGTGGCGCAAGCTCATGGACGAGCGCCGCCCCCTGTACGCGGGAGTCGCGCGCGCCGTCGTCAGCACCGAGCACCGCACGCCCGACGAGGTCGTCGACGAGATCCTCGAAGTCCTGGAGCTGAAGCAGTCATGACCACCGAGACCCCTTCCACAGCCTCCGCGGCGCCCACCCGCATCACCGTCGCGGGCACCGCCGGCACCGAGCCCTACGACGTGCTCGTGGGCCACAAGCTCCTCGGCGAGCTGCCCTCGCTGATCGGCGGCGCCAAGCGCGTGGCCGTCCTCCACCCCGAGGCGCTGGCCGAGACCGGCGAGGTGCTCCGCGAGGACCTGGCGGCCCAGGGCTACGAGGCCATCGCGATCCAGCTCCCCAACGCGGAGGAGGCCAAGACCGCCGAGGTCGCCGCGTACTGCTGGAAGGCGCTCGGCCAGACCGGCTTCACCCGTACGGACGTCATCGTCGGCGTCGGGGGCGGGGCCACCACGGACGTCGCGGGCTTCGTCGCCGCCACCTGGCTGCGCGGGGTGCGGTGGGTGGCCGTGCCGACCACGGTGCTGGCCATGGTGGACGCGGCCGTGGGCGGCAAGACCGGCATCAACACGGCCGAGGGCAAGAACCTGGTGGGCGCTTTCCACCCGCCGTCCGGCGTGCTGTGCGACCTCAGCGCCCTGGAGAGCATGGGCACGCACGACTACGTCGGCGGGCTCGCCGAGGTCATCAAGGCGGGCTTCATCGCCGACCCCGAGATCCTTGCCCTCGTCGAGGCCGACCCGGAGGGCGCGCGTACGCCCCACGGGCCGCACACGGCGGAGCTGATCGAGCGCTCGATCCGGGTCAAGGCGGAGGTCGTCTCCTCGGACCTGAAGGAGTCGGGCCTGCGCGAGATCCTCAACTACGGGCACACGCTGGCGCACGCCATCGAGAAGAACGAGCGCTACAACTGGCGGCACGGCGCCGCGGTGTCCGTCGGCATGGTCTTCGCGGCCGAACTCGGCCGCATCGCGGGCCGCCTGGACGACGCGACGGCCGACCGGCACCGCACCGTCCTGGAGTCGGTCGGCCTGCCCGTCACCTACCGGGGCGACCAGTGGCCCAAGCTGCTGGAGACCATGAAGGTCGACAAGAAGTCCCGGGGCGACCTGCTGCGCTTCATCGTGCTCGACGGGCTGGCCAGGCCCGCCGTGCTGGAGGGCCCCGATCCGGCGATGCTGCTCGCGGCCCACGCGGAGATCGCCGCCTGACGGTTCCGGCTCCGGCTCCGGCTCCGGCTCCTGTGCCGCGCGGATGCGGGTGCGGGTGCGCGGCGCGGGCACTCGGCGCGTGGCCCGGGCGTTCATACTGCGGCGGCGGGGGAAGGTACCGTCCGTTAATGTCGGACCACCATGGCGCCGCGGGGGCGGTGCCAGCACAACGAGACGGAGTTGGGGACCGGATGCAGCAGTACGGGGCGGACTCCTTCCGGGGTTACCCGCACGGGTTCCCTCCGCACACGGGACACCCCGCACAGGGCAGCTGGAACGGGCCCGTGCACCAGCCGCACCCCGGACCGCCTGCCGGGCCCCCTCCCGGACCGCCCGCCGGTCCGCCTCCGGGGCACCCGTCCAGGCCCCCGGCGCCGGTGCCGTCGGCAGGGCCGGTCCAGCAGCAGCCGCACGCCGGACCACCGCCCCAGGCGCCCCAGGCGCCCCAGCCCACCGAGACCACCGGGCACATCCAGCTCCCGCGCGGCGCCCCGGTGGAGATACCGGCCCCTGACAGCGATCCCGCACAGCTCGACGCGACCCGCGCTGCCGTGGCCGTCCTCCTCATCGGCCCTGCGGGCGCGGGCAAGACGACGGTGGCCCGCCACTGGGCCGAACGCCGGGCCGTGCCCACCTCGCACATCAGCCTCGACGACGTACGCGAGTGGGTGCGCTCGGGCTTCGCCGACCCCCAGACGGGCTGGAACGACTATTCCGAGGCCCAGTACCGCCTGGCACGGCGCACCTGCGGCTTCGCCGCGCGCAACTTCCTGGCCAACGGCATCTCCTGCATCCTGGACGACGCCGTCTTCCCCGACCGCCCCGTCGTGGGTCTCGGCGGCTGGAAGCGGCACGTCGGGCCAGGGCTGATCCCGGTGGTCCTGCTGCCGGGCCTCGAGATAGTCCTGGAGCGCAACGCCGCCCGCTCGGGCAACCGCCGCCTCACGGACGAGGAGGTCGCCCGTATCCACGGCCGGATGGCGGGCTGGTACGGCTCCGGGCTGCCCATCATCGACAACTCACGCCAGGACGTGGCGACGACGGCCCGCATGCTCGACGACGTGGTCGCGCGCAGCCTGGCCAGCCCGCCCAGTTGGTGAGCCGGGGACGGCACGGACCCGCGAGAAGGCCCTCGCGGGACGACGACGGCGCCCATGACGGCGATGCGGCTGCGGGGGAGACCGGGCATGGCACAGGGCGGGGGACGCGGATCGGGCTCGCCGCAGCGTGGGTGCTGATCGCGGCGATGACGGTCTTCCTGGTCTTCTCGCTGGTCGCGCTGAACCACGATCTGGAACACCCCGAGCAGGGCTTCTCGGGCTGGCTGTGCGCGGCGGACTCCGGACCCTGTACGGAGTGACGGGCCCGCGTCACATGGGGCGCCCCCGAGCGCGTCACCCGGGCGCGGCAGGGCCCGTCGCCCGCACGGCCCCTCCCACCCGGCCGACCGGCGCCGCGCTACGTACGCTCGGCCTATGTCAGAGGTGCATGTGGTCCGCCGCTCCCGGCTGCGGGAACGCTGTGCGACGAGCGCGGCGGACGGCAGCCCGGCCGACGCGGTGCTGGTGTCCCGGCCCGCGAACATCCGCTATCTGACCGGCCGCGCACCGAGCGGCGCTAGTCTGCTGCTCGGCGCGGGCGGCCAGGACACCCTGCTTCTCCCCGCCGCCTGCGACACCCCGGAGCCCGGAGTGGCCCACGCCCACCCCGGCGACGAGCTGCGCATCGAGCGGCTGCCGGGCCCCGACGGCGACACCGCCGTCGCCGCGGCCGACCTCGCGGCCAAGCAGGGGGCGCGCGAGCTGGCCGTCGAGGAGCACCACCTCACCGTCTCCCGGCACCGCGCCGTCACCTCCGTCGCCCCGCGACTGCGTCTCACGGGCCTCGGCACCGCCGTCGAGCAGCAGCGGGTGATCAAGGACGACGCGGAGATCTCGGCGCTGCGGATCGCCGCGGAGATCACCGACCAGGCGCTGGGGGAGCTGCTGGAGTCGATCCTCGTGGGCCGTACCGAGCGTCACCTCGCGCTCGAACTGGAGCGCCGCCTCATCGACCACGGCGCCGACGGGCCCGCGTTCCCCACCTCCGTGGGCGCGGGCGGCAATTCGGGCCTGCCGGGCCACCGGCCCACCGACCGCCGGGTCGAGGAGGGGGATTTTCTCTCCGTACGACTCGGTGCGCGCTATCAGGGATACGGGTGCCAGATCGGCCGCACCTTCGTGATCGGCACCGCTCCCGACGAGTGGCAGATCGAGCTGTACGACCTCGTCTTCGCCGCTCAGCGGGCCGGACGGGAGGCGCTCGCACCGGGCGCCGCCTGCCGCGACGTCGATCACGCGGCCCGCCAGGTGCTGGACGCGGGAGGGTACGCGGACGCCCTGGGAGTGGCCACGGGGCACGGGGTAGGACTGGAAATCGGTGAGGACCCTCGGCTGTCACCTGCGGCCATGGGTAAACTGGACGCTTGTGTGCCGGTCACCGTCGAACCGGGGGTCCACCTTCCGGGCCGGGGCGGTGTCCGGATCGACGACACGCTCGTCGTCCGCCCGCCGGCGGACGGCGGACCCGAGCTACTCACCATCACGACCAAAGAGCTGCTCGCCCTCTAGCCCCAGGCGGGCGTCCGGGGGCTCGCAGGCTCTTTGGTCCCCGCAGCAGCAGTCTCAGGAGATTCCGCGACCGTGGCATCCACGAACGACCTCAAGAACGGCATGGTGCTCAAGCTCGACGCCGACCAGCTCTGGTCCGTAGTCGAGTTCCAGCACGTCAAGCCCGGCAAGGGCCCCGCCTTTGTCCGTACGAAGCTGAAGAACGTCCTGTCCGGCAAGATCGTCGACAAGACGTTCAACGCGGGCACCAAGGTCGAGACCGCCACCGTGGACCGACGCGGCATGCAGTTCTCGTACAAGGACGGCGAGTACTTCGTCTTCATGGACCTGGACACCTACGACCAGATCCACGTCTCTCCCGAGGTCGTCGGCGACGCCGCCAACTACCTCCTGGAGGGCTTCGAGGCCACGGTGGCGATGTACCAGGGCAACCCGCTCTTCGTGGAGCTGCCCGCCGCCGTCGAGCTGACCATCGAGCACACCGAGCCCGGCGTGCAGGGCGACCGCTCCACCGGCGGCTCCAAGCCCGCGCGCCTGGAGACCGGTTACGAGGTCGGCGTGCCCCTCTTCATCACGACGGGTGAGAAGATCAAGGTCGACACCCGCTCCGGCGAGTACCTCGGCCGGGTGAACAGCTAACCGTGGCTGCCCGTAACAAGGCCCGTAAGCGCGCCTTCCAGATCATCTTCGAGGCCGATCAGCGCGGCAGCGCCGTGACGGACGTCCTCGCGGACTGGATCCGGCACGCGCGGTCCGACGACCGGCAGCCGCCGGTCAGCGAGTACACGATGGAGCTGATCGAGGGCTACGCGCAGAACGCGCCCCGCATCGATGAGCTGATCTCCACCTACTCCGTGGGCTGGACCCTGGACAGGATGCCGGTCGTGGACCGCTGCATCCTGCGGCTGGGCGCGTACGAGCTGATCTGGTCGGACGAGACGCCCGACGCGGTGGTCATCGACGAGGCCATACAGCTCGCCCGGGAGTTCTCCACGGACGAGTCCCCGACCTTCATCAACGGTCTGCTGGGCCGTCTGAAGGAGCTGAAGCCGACCCTCCGGCGCTAGTTCTAGCGCCGGAGGGCCCCGGCCCTGGCTCCGGCTCCGGCCGGGAAGCGGGGCATGGCCATGGCTTTGCGTGAAGCTCAGGCCACACATGCACAGAATGCCGCCGCCCGCTGCGGCCCTCCTCGGAGGGCCGCAGCGGGCGGCGGCACGTTTTTTCGGCGGAGCCGGGGAGCGAGGCTCAGGCGTCCTCGTGGGCGACGGCGCGACGGGCGTCGGCGTCCAGAACCCCCCAGCTGATGAGCTGCTCCGTCAGGACGGAGGGCGACTGGTCATAGATCACGGCGAGGGTGCGCAGATCGTCCTGGCGGATCGAGAGCACCTTGCCGTTGTAGTCACCGCGCTGCGACTGGATCGTGGCGGCGTACCGCTGGAGCGGCCCCGCCTTCTCGGCCGGGACGTGCGCCAGGCGCTCCAGATCGAGCACGAGCTTCGGCGGCGGCTCTGCGGCCCCGCCCGGAGTGGTGCCCGGAAGGAGTTCCTGCACCGGAACGCCGTAGAAGTCCGCCAGCTCGGCGAGGCGCTGCACGGTCACGGCACGGTCGCCGCGCTCGTACGAGCCGACCACGACCGCCTTCCAGCGGCCCTGGGACTTCTCCTCGACGCCATGGAGGGAGAGGCCCTGCTGGGTGCGGATGGCGCGGAGCTTCGCTCCGAGCTGTTTGGCGTATTCGCTGGACATAAAGCTCCCCGGACGAGGTCTTGGTAACTCACTGTGAGGTTACGCAGCGTAATGTGCGGCGTCAAGCCGAACGGGTCCGTCCCACTTACGTAGCCCCTGGAACAGGCGTTTCATCCGACCCTGGTACCGTTGTCGGTCGACAGCTCAGACGTCCTTTAAGGCCCGTCCAGTGAGGCGGGGAAGGAGGTCCGTTTCGTATGGACGGCAATCACGCAGGCCAGGGGCCGGATCGCCCCGTCCTGGAGGCACCCGACATCGCCCGGGTGCTCACCCGCATCTCCCACGAGATCGTCGAGCGCGCCAAGGGCGCCGACGACGTGGTGCTCCTCGGCATCCCCACCCGCGGCGTCTTCCTCGCCCGCAGACTGGCGGCCAAGCTCGCGGAGATCACCGGGCGCGAGATCCCGGTCGGCTCGCTCGACATCACCATGTACCGCGACGACCTGCGCCTCGGTCCAGCGCGCGCCCTCGCGCGCACGGACATCCCGGCGGACGGCGTCGACGGCCGTCTCGTCGTCCTCGTCGACGACGTGCTCTTCTCCGGCCGCACCATCCGCGCCGCGCTCGACGCGCTGGGCGACATCGGGCGGCCCCGCGCCGTACAGCTCGCGGTCCTCGTGGACAGGGGCCACCGCGAACTGCCCATCCGGGCCGACTACGTAGGCAAGAACCTCCCCACGTCGCTGCGGGAGACGGTCAAGGTCCAGCTCACCGAGGAGGACGGCCGCGACGGCGTGCTGCTCGGCGAGCGCGTGACCGCCCCGGCGAGCGAACCGGGCCAGTAGCCGACGCGCGTACGGCGGGCGGGCCCCTCGGGCGGCCCGTACCGCGGACGCGCATGCCCGGACGCCACCGCACCGCCAGCAGCCGACATCCCCACCTGTACGGAAGGCAACAGATGAAGCGTCACCTCATCTCGGCCGCCGACCTCACGCGCGACGACGCCGTCCTGATCCTCGACACAGCCGAGGAGATGGCCAGGTTCGCCGACCGGCCGATCAAGAAGCTGCCCACCCTGCGCGGGCGCACCGTCGTCAACCTCTTCTTCGAGGACTCGACGCGCACCCGGATCTCCTTCGAGGCCGCGGCCAAGCGGCTCTCGGCCGACGTCATCAACTTCTCCGCCAAGGGCTCCTCGGTCTCCAAGGGCGAGTCTCTCAAGGACACCGCGCTCACCCTGGAGGCCATGGGCGCCGACGCCGTCGTCATCCGCCACCACGACTCGGGAGCCCCGCACCGGCTGGCCACCTCGGGCTGGATCGGCGGCTCCGTCGTCAACGCGGGCGACGGCACCCACGAGCACCCCACGCAGGCGCTGCTCGACGCCTTCACCGTGCGCCGCCGTCTCGCGGGCGGCGAGGGCCAGGACTTGTCGGGGCGACACATCACGATCGTCGGCGACATCCTGCACAGCCGCGTGGCCCGCTCCAACGTCCACCTGCTGACGACCCTCGGCGCCGAGGTCACCCTCGTCGCGCCGCCCACGCTGGTGCCCGTAGGGGTCGGCGCCTGGCCGTGCGAGGTCAGCTACGACCTGGACGCGGTCCTGAGCAAGTCCGACGCCGTGATGATGCTGCGCGTCCAGCGCGAGCGGATGAACGCGGCCTTCTTCCCCACCGAGCGCGAGTACGCGCGCCGCTACGGCCTGGACGGCGAGCGGATGGCGCGGATGCCGGAGCACGCCGTCGTCATGCACCCGGGGCCGATGAACCGCGGCATGGAGATCACCGCCGAGGTCGCGGACTCGCCGCGCTGCACGGCCGTCGAGCAGGTCGCCAACGGCGTCAGCATCCGCATGGCCGTGATGTACCTGCTGCTCGGCGGCTCCGAACCGGCCGTCTCCACCCGCACCGAGGAGAACAAGTAATCATGAGTGAGCCGAAGAAGAGCCCGAAGCAGACACCGGAGAAGACGCTGATCCGCGGCGCGAGGCTGCTGGGCGGAGAGCCGAGGGACGTCCTGATCGACGGCGGCACCGTCGCCGAGGTGGGCAGCGGCCTGGACGCGGGCGGCGCCGAGGTCGTCGAGGCCGAGGGGCACATCCTGCTGCCCGGGCTCGTCGATCTGCACACCCACCTGCGCGAGCCGGGCCGCGAGGACTCCGAGACCGTCCTCACCGGCACCCGCGCCGCGGCCAAGGGCGGCTACACCGCCGTGCACGCCATGGCCAACACCTTCCCCGTCGCCGACACCGCCGGTGTCGTGGAGCAGGTGTGGCGGCTGGGCCGCGAGTCCGGCTACTGCGACGTGCAGCCCGTCGGCGCCGTCACCGTCGGGCTGGAGGGCAAGCAGCTCGCCGAGCTGGGCGCCATGCACGACTCGGCCGCCGGGGTGCGGGTGTTCTCCGACGACGGCAAATGCGTGGACGACGCGGTGATCATGCGCAGGGCGCTGGAGTACGTGAAGGCGTTCGACGGCGTCGTCGCACAGCACGCGCAGGAGCCGAGGCTGACCGAGGGCGCCCAGATGAACGAGGGCGTCGTCTCTGCCGAGCTGGGCCTGGGCGGCTGGCCGGCCGTCGCCGAGGAGTCCGTCATCGCGCGCGACGTGCTGCTCGCCGCGCACGTCGGCTCCCGGGTGCACATCTGCCACCTGAGCACAGCGGGCTCCGTGGAGATCGTCCGCTGGGCGAAGTCCAAGGGCTGGGACGTCACCGCCGAGGTCACCCCGCACCACCTGCTGCTCACGGACGAGCTGGTGCGCTCCTACAACCCCGTCTACAAGGTCAACCCGCCCCTGCGTACCGAGGCCGACGTCATGGCACTGCGCGAGGCGCTGGCCGACGGCACCATCGACTGCGTGGCCACCGACCACGCCCCCCACCCGCACGAGGACAAGGACTGCGAGTGGGGCGCCGCTGCCATGGGCATGGTCGGCCTGGAGACGGCGCTCTCGGTCGTCCAGCACACGATGGTGGACACCGGCCTGCTGGAGTGGGCGCAGATCGCCGACCGCATGTCGTTCCGCCCGGCGGCCATCGGCCGCCTGGCGGGCCACGGCCGCCCCGTGGCGCCCGGCGAGCCCGCCAACCTGGTCCTGCTCGATCCGGCTTACCGTGGACAGGTGGACCCCGCGGGCTTCGCCTCCCGCAGCCGTAACACCCCCTACCAGGGCCACGAGCTGCCGGGACGCGTCACCCACACCTGGCTCAGGGGCCGCGCGACGGTCATGGACGGGAACTTGGCGTGAACCCTCAGATCTCTCAGCTGCACCACCTCCACCCGGGCCATCCGGGCCACCCGGGGCTGCTCGGCCTCGCGGCGGAGCAGAAGTCCCAGGAGGTCACCGACTGGGCCTCCCGCATCGGCTGGGTCGTCGGGCTGCTGCTCTTCGTCGTCCTGCTCTACTGGCTGATGCGGCAGGGCTGGAAGTGGCGCGGCACGCTCCAGGGTGACCTGCCCGAGCTGCCCGTCGCACCCGAGGCGGCGCGCGAGGCCGAGCCGCTGCTGCGGATGGCCGGGCGCTACCACGGTTCCACGACGGCGGGGCAGTGGCTCGACCGGATCGTCGCCCACGGCCTGGGCACCCGCAGCCGGGCCGAGCTGACGCTCACCGAGCACGGCATCGACGTCGCGCGGCCAGGCGCCGAGGACTTCTTCATCCCCGCCGCACAGCTTCGCGGCGCCCGCCTCGACAAGGGCATCGCGGGCAAGGTCCTCACCGAGGGCGGCCTGCTGGTGGTCACCTGGACGCACGGCAGCCGCGAGCTGGACTCAGGGTTCCGCTCCGACAGCGCGGCCGAGCACGCCGCCTGGGTGGAGCGCCTTACCGCGCTCGCCCCGGACACGGACGGCGCTGCGCCCCAGGCGGGCACCCCACACGAACAGACGCAGGACTCCGCGCCCGACCAGGCGCGGAGCCTCACGCACGACCAGGAAGGCGCACGATGACGACCTCCACCAGGGGAGCCGCGAAGGCTCCAGCGATCCTCGTCCTGGAGGACGGCCGCACCTTCCGCGGCCGTGCCTACGGCGCCGTGGGCGAGACCTTCGGCGAGGCGGTCTTCAGCACCGGCATGACCGGCTACCAGGAGACACTGACCGACCCCTCCTACCACCGCCAGGTGGTCGTCATGACAGCCCCCCACATCGGCAACACGGGTGTCAATGACGAGGACCCCGAATCGCGCCGCATCTGGGTCTCGGGCTACGTCGTCCGCGACCCCGCGCGCGTCCCCTCCAACTGGCGCTCCGTGCGCACCCTGGACGACGAACTGGCCGACCAGGGCGTCGTCGGCATCAGCGGCATCGACACCCGCGCGCTGACCCGCCACCTGCGCGAGCGCGGCGCCATGCGCGTCGGCATCTTCTCCGGCGAGGCGCTGGCCGACGATGCGGCGCTGCTCGCCCGGGTCAAGGCGGCGCCCGAGATGAAGGGCGCCGACCTGTGCGGCGAGGTCGCCACGAGCGAGCCCTACGTCGTCCCGGCCATCGGCGAGAAGCGCTTCACCGTCGCCGCCGTCGACCTCGGCATCAAGGGCATGACCCCGCACCGCATGGCCGAGCGCGGCATCGAGGTCCACGTGCTGCCCGCGAACGCCACGCTTGAAGACGTGTACGCGGTCAACCCGGACGGGGTGTTCTTCTCCAACGGGCCCGGCGACCCCGCGTCGGCCGACCACCCCGTCGCCCTGATGCGCGGCGTGCTGGAGCGCAGGACGCCGCTGTTCGGCATCTGCTTCGGCAACCAGATCCTGGGCCGCGCGCTCGGCTTCGGCACGTTCAAGCTGAAGTACGGGCACCGCGGCATCAACCAGCCGGTACAGGACCGCGCCACCGGCAAGGTCGAGGTCACCGCGCACAACCACGGCTTCGCCGTCGACGCGCCCCTCGACACCGTCAGCGAGACCCCGTACGGCAGGGCGGAGGTCTCGCACGTCTGTCTCAACGACGACGTGGTCGAGGGCCTGCGCCTGCTCGACCAGCCCGCCTTCAGCGTCCAGTACCACCCCGAGGCGGCAGCGGGTCCGCACGACGCCGCGTACCTCTTCGACCGGTTCGTCGCGCTCATGCGAGACGGACGAGACCAGCACAGCACCACCCTCATGGAGGACCAGCGTGCCTAAGCGCACCGATATCCAGTCCGTCCTGGTCATCGGGTCAGGGCCGATCGTCATCGGTCAGGCCGCCGAGTTCGACTACTCGGGTACCCAGGCATGCCGCGTGCTCAAGGCCGAGGGCCTGCGCGTGATCCTGGTGAACTCCAACCCGGCGACGATCATGACCGACCCGGAGATCGCCGACGCCACCTACGTCGAGCCGATCACCCCCGAGTTCGTCGAGAAGATCATCGCGAAGGAGCGCCCCGACGCGCTGCTGCCCACCCTCGGCGGCCAGACCGCGCTCAACACCGCCATCTCCCTCCACGAGTCCGGCACCCTGGAGGCGTACGGCGTCGAGCTGATCGGCGCCAACGTCGAGGCGATCAACAAGGGCGAGGACCGCGACCAGTTCAAGGAGGTCGTGGCGGCCGTCAAGGGCAAGATCGGGCACGGCGAGTCGGCCCGCTCCTACATCTGCCACTCCATGGACGACGTCCTCGCCGGAGTGGACGAGCTGGGCGGCTACCCCGTCGTCGTGCGCCCCTCCTTCACCATGGGCGGCGCGGGCTCCGGCTTCGCGCACGACGAGGAGGAGCTGCGCCGCATCGCCGGGCAGGGCCTCACCCTCTCGCCGACCACCGAGGTGCTCCTGGAAGAGTCCATCCTCGGCTGGAAGGAGTACGAGCTGGAGCTGATGCGCGACAAGAACGACAACGTCGTGGTCGTCTGCTCCATCGAGAACTTCGACCCCATGGGCGTGCACACCGGCGACTCGATCACCGTGGCGCCGTCGATGACGCTGACCGACCGCGAGTACCAGATCCTGCGGGACATCGGCATCGCCGTCATCCGCGAGGTCGGCGTGGACACGGGCGGCTGCAACATCCAGTTCGCGGTCAACCCGGAGGACGGCCGCGTGGTCGTCATCGAGATGAACCCGCGCGTCTCCCGCTCCTCCGCGCTCGCGTCCAAGGCCACGGGCTTCCCCATCGCGAAGATCGCGGCCAAGCTCGCCGTGGGCTACACGCTGGACGAGATCCCCAACGACATCACCGAGAAGACCCCGGCCTCTTTCGAGCCCACGCTCGACTACGTCGTGGTCAAGGCCCCGCGCTTCGCCTTCGAGAAGTTCCCGGCCGCCGACAGCTCGCTGACCACCACCATGAAGTCCGTCGGCGAGGCCATGGCCATCGGCCGCAACTTCCCCGAGGCGCTCCAGAAGGCCCTGCGCTCTCTGGAGAAGAAGGGCAGCTCCTTCGCCTTCGGCGGCGGCCCCGAGGCGGCCGGTGACAAGGACGCGCTGCTGGAGGACGCCAAGCGTCCCACCGACGGCCGCATCAACACCGTCATGGCCGCCATCCGCGCCGGAGCCACCCAGGAGGAGGTCTTCGAGGCGACGAAGATCGACCCCTGGTTCGTCGACCAGCTCTTCCTCATCAAGGAGACGGCCGACGAGATCGCCGCCGCGCCCGAGCTGAGCCCCGAGCTGCTGGCCGACGCCAAGCGCAACGGCTTCTCCGACGCGCAGATCGCCTCGCTGCGCTCCCTGCGCGAGGACGTCGTACGCGAGGTCAGGCACGCGCTGGGCGTCCGCCCCGTCTACAAGACCGTCGACACCTGCGCCGCCGAGTTCGCCGCGAAGACCCCGTACTTCTACTCCTCCTACGACGAGGAGACCGAGGTCGCGCCCCGCGAGAAGCCCGCGGTGATCATCCTGGGCTCGGGCCCCAACCGCATCGGCCAGGGCATCGAGTTCGACTACTCCTGCGTCCACGCCTCCTTCGCGCTCTCGGACGCGGGCTACGAGACCGTCATGGTCAACTGCAACCCCGAGACCGTCTCCACCGACTACGACACCTCCGACCGGCTCTACTTCGAGCCGCTCACCCTGGAGGACGTCCTGGAGATCGTCCACGCCGAGCAGGCCGCAGGGCCCGTCGCGGGCGTCGTCGTCCAGCTCGGCGGGCAGACCCCGCTCGGGCTCGCGCAGGCGCTCAAGGACAACGGCGTGCCCATCGTCGGCACCTCGCCCGAGGCCATCAACCTCGCCGAGGAGCGCGGCGCCTTCGGCCGGGTGCTGGAGGAGGCCGGGCTGCCCGCGCCGAAGTACGGCACCGCCTACTCCTTCGAGCAGGCCAAGGTCATCGCCGCCGAGATCAACTACCCGGTCATGGTCCGCCCCTCCTACGTGCTGGGCGGGCGCGGCATGGAGATCGTCTACGACGAGGGCTCCCTCGCCGCCTACCTGGAGCGGCACGCCGGACTCATCTCCGAGCACCCCGTGCTCATCGACCGGTTCCTCGACGACGCCATCGAGATCGACGTCGACGCGCTCTACGACGGCCAGGAGCTGTACCTCGGCGGTGTGATGGAGCACATCGAGGAGGCGGGCATCCATTCGGGTGACTCCGCCTGCGCGCTGCCCCCGATCACCCTCGGCGGCCACGACATCAAGCGGCTGCGGGCCTCCACCGAGGCCATCGCGGCGGGCGTCGGCGTCCGCGGACTGATCAACATCCAGTTCGCGATGGCGGGCGACATCCTCTACGTGCTGGAGGCCAACCCGCGCGCCTCGCGCACGGTGCCCTTCACCTCCAAGGCCACCGCCGTGCCGCTCGCGAAGGCCGCGGCCCGCATCTCGCTGGGCGCCACCGTCGCCGAGCTGCGCGCCGAGGGCATGCTCCCGGCCGAGGGCGACGGCGGCGACCTGCCGCTGGACGCGCCCATCTCCGTCAAGGAGGCCGTGCTCCCCTGGAGCCGCTTCCGCGACGTGCAGGGGCGCGGCGTGGACACCGTGCTGGGCCCGGAGATGCGCTCAACGGGCGAGGTCATGGGCATCGACTCGGTCTTCGGCACCGCCTACGCGAAGTCCCAGGCCGCTGCCTACGGCGCGCTGCCCACCAAGGGCCGCGCCTTCGTCTCGGTCGCCAACCGGGACAAGCGCTCCCTGATCTTCCCGGCGCGCGAGCTGGTCGGCATGGGGTTCGAGCTGCTGGCCACCTCCGGCACCGCGGAAGTTCTCAAGCGCAACGGCATCAACGCCACGGTGGTGCGCAAGCAGAGCGAGGGCGAGGGCCCGCAGGGCGAGAAGACCGTCGTCCAGCTCATCCACGACGGGGAGGTCGACCTCATCGTCAACACCCCCTACGGCACCGGTGGCCGCCTCGACGGCTACGACATCCGCACCGCGGCCGTCGCCCGCGCCGTCCCCTGCCTCACCACGGTCCAGGCGCTCGCCGCCGCCGTCCAGGGCATCGAGGCGCTGACCCGAGGCGAGGTCGGCGTCCGCTCCCTCCAGGAGCACGCGGCGCACCTCACGGCGGCCCGCACCGCCTGACCCCCCCCGCACCGGCCGGGGCCCGCGCGGTGTGCGCGGGCCCCGGCCGGACCGGGCGCTCCCCGACCCTTCTCGTTCGCGAAGGCCACGCATGTACTCCCTCCTGTTCCGCACCCTCTTCCGGCGGATGGACCCGGAGAAGGCCCACCACCTGGCCTTCGCCTGGATCCGCCTCGCCGCACGCGTCCCCGTGCTGCGCACCTTCCTGGCGGCGTTCCTCGCACCCCGCCGCAAGGAGCTGCGCGTCGAGGCGCTCGGCCGCCGTATGCACGGCCCCTTCGGGCTCGCCGCGGGCTTCGACAAGAACGCGGTCGCCGTCGACGGTCTGACGATGCTCGGCTTCGACCACGTCGAGATCGGCACCGTCACCGCGCACCCCCAGCCGGGCAACCCCAAGAAGCGGCTCTTCCGCCTCGTCCCCGACCGCGCCCTCATCAACCGGATGGGCTTCAACAACGAGGGCTCGGCCGCCGTCGCGGAGCGCCTCGCGGCCCGTGAGGCGGTCTTCAAGGCGACCGTCGGCGTCAACATCGGCAAGACGAAGATCGTCCCCGAGGAGGAGGCGATCGGCGACTACGTCACCTCCACCGAGCGCCTCGCCGAGCACGCGGACTACCTCGTGGTCAACGTCTCCTCGCCGAACACACCGGGGCTGCGCAACCTCCAGGCCGTCGACCACCTGCGGCCCCTGCTGACCGCCGTGCGCGAGGCAGCGGACCGCACGGTCACGGGCCGCCGCGTCCCCCTGCTGGTCAAGATCGCGCCGGATCTCGCGGACGAGGACGTGGACGCCGTCGCCGACCTGGCCGTCGAGCTGGGCCTGGACGGCATCATCGCCACGAACACCACCATCGCCCGCGACGGGCTCGGCCTCACCTCCGACCCCGCGCTGGTCGCCGAGACCGGCGGCCTCTCCGGAGCCCCCGTCAAGGACCGCTCCCTCCAGGTGCTGCGGCGCCTGTACGCGCGGGTCGGCGACCGCGTCACGCTCATCGGCGTGGGCGGCGTCACGACGGCCGAGGACGCCTGGCGGCGCATCCTCGCCGGTGCCACGCTCGTGCAGGGGTACAGCGCGTTCGTCTACGAGGGGCCGCTGTGGGCCCGCACCGTCCACCGGGGGCTGGCCGAGCGCCTGAGGGCCAGCCCGTACGCCACCCTCGCGGAGGCCGTCGGCGCGGAGACCCGCACGGCGGAGGACGGGGCCCACCCGGACCACCCGGAGGGCCCGGACCGCCCGGAGAAGAGGAGCACCGCAGCGTGACCGCATCCGACGCACAGACCGCCACAGACACCCGTACACCGCTCGCGGAGCCCTTCGGCGCCCGGCTGCGCCGCGCCATGGACGCGCGCGGCCCCCTCTGCGTGGGCATCGACCCGCACCCCTCGCTGCTGGCCGACTGGGACCTGGCCGACGACATCCACGGCTTGGAGCGCTTCACCCGGCTCACCGTCGAGGCGCTCGCTGACCGCACAGCGGTGCTCAAGCCGCAGTCCGCCTTCTTCGAGCGCTTCGGCTCGCGCGGCATCGCCGTGCTGGAGAAGGCCGTGGCCGAGGCCAGGGACGCGGGCGCGGTGGTGATCATGGACGCCAAGCGCGGCGACATCGGCTCCACCATGGCCGCCTACGCCGACGCCTTCCTCGACCCGTCCTCGCCGCTCTTCTCCGACGCGCTGACGGTGAGCCCGTACCTCGGCTTCGGTTCCCTGCGCCCCGCCGTCGAACTGGCGCGGCGCAACGGGTGCGGGCTCTTCGTGCTCGCGCTGACCTCGAACCCGGAGGGCGCCGAGGTCCAGCACGCGGTGCGCGGCGCGACGGCGCTCGACGCGGCCGGGGCGGCCGGGGGAGCGGGGGGAACCGGAGCGGCCCCAGGCACCGGAGCAGCCCACAGAACCGGCTCAGAGGCGCACAGCGTCGCCGCGACGGTGCTGCGGCATCTGGCGGCCGAGAACGCGGGCGCGGAGCCGATGGGCTCCTTCGGGGCCGTCGTCGGCGCCACCCTCGGCGGGACGCCGGGGGAGCTGGGGATCGACCTCGCGATCAACGGCCCGCTCCTCGCCCCCGGCATCGGCGCCCAGGGCGCGACCCCCGCCGATCTTCCGGGCGTGTTCGGCGGCGTGGTGCGCGATGTCGTGCCGAGCGTGAGCCGGGGCGTACTGAAGCACGGCCCCGACATTGGTGGAATGCGAGATTCCGCCCGCCGTTTTGTCGAGGAAGTGCGCGCGGCCGTGAACTGACCCAGAAAAACCGCGCCTGTTTGTCCGGAAATGTCGCTGTCCACGGAGTCTGACCAGGACTTTTCGTCTGTTCTCGCTGACTCTGGCGCCTGTGGCCGCTAGTCTCCGTCGAGAGCACCGCGAACCCTGGGGTCTCCCCAGGTCCGACGGACCGAGGGGACGCGTGGCTCGTTGCTCCGCAGGTGCGGGGCTACTAGGTTCCTCACCGATCCATATCCGACAGTTCGACATCCGAGGTGACGTAGGCGTGGCTCTTCCGCCCCTTACCCCTGAACAGCGCGCAGCCGCGCTCGAGAAGGCCGCCGCGGCTCGCCGGGAGCGCGCCGAGGTCAAGAACAGGCTGAAGCACTCCGGCGCTTCCCTCCACGAGGTCATCAAGCAGGGCCAGGAGAACGACGTCATCGGCAAGATGAAGGTCTCCGCTCTCCTCGAGTCGCTGCCCGGCGTGGGCAAGGTCCGCGCCAAGCAGATCATGGAGCGTCTCGGGATCTCCGAAAGCCGTCGCGTGCGCGGGCTCGGCTCCAACCAGATCGCCGCACTGGAGCGCGAGTTCGGCAGCGCCAACGCCTGATCCGCCCCCGTGTGATGCCCGTGGGCTTCCCGTCCGCGGCTTCCATGGTGGCAAGGCACTGCTGAGAACCGGGATAATCGCTGCATGAGTACCGCAGTCTCCCGGGGGGCGACCCCGGAACCCCCGGTTGGCACACCGCGGCTGACCGTGCTCTCCGGCCCTTCCGGGGTCGGCAAGAGCACGGTCGTCGCGCATATGCGCAAGGCGCACCCCGAGGTATGGCTCTCCGTCTCCGCCACGACCCGCACCCCGCGGCCCCGCGAGGTCCACGGGGTGCAGTACTTCTTCGTGGACGACGAGGAGTTCGACAAGCTGATCGCCAACGGCGAGCTGCTGGAGTGGGCCGAATTCGCGGGCAACCGCTACGGCACACCCCGGCAGGCCGTCCTGGAGCATCTGGAGCGCGGTGAGCCCGTGCTCCTGGAAATCGATCTCCAGGGCGCCCGCCTCGTCAAGGAGGCCATGCCCGAGGCGCAGCTCGTCTTCCTGGCCCCGCCCTCCTGGGAGGAGCTGGTCCGCCGCCTCACGGGGCGCGGCACCGAACCCCCCGAGGTCATCGAGCGGCGCCTGGAGGCGGCCCGTACGGAGCTGGCGGCCGAGTCCGAGTTCGATACGACCCTGGTCAACACCTCGGTCGAGGGCGTCAGCGCCGAACTGCTAGCCTTGATGCGTATCGACTGATCACTAGTGTGCCTGTGCTCCGCTGACTCCACACTCCACCGATCAGCCTTTGACGATCTCCACCCATTCTCCGGAAGGCAGAGCGTGTCCTCTTCCATCACCACGCCCGAGGGCATCATCAACCCGCCGATTGATGAGCTGCTCGAAGCCACCGACTCGAAGTACAGCCTGGTGATCTACGCCGCCAAGCGCGCGCGTCAGATCAACGCGTACTACTCGCAGCTCGGTGAAGGGCTGCTCGAGTACGTGGGCCCGCTGGTGGACACCCACGTCCACGAGAAGCCGCTCTCGATCGCGCTGCGCGAGATCAACGCGGGCCTGCTGACCTCCGAGGCGATCGACGCCCCGCCGGCCGGCGCGCTCCAGTAAGAGACGGCAGCCTTTCACCACGGGCCCGGCAGCGCGGCTGCCGGGCCCGTGGTGTGTGATGTGGGAGTAAGGCAGGCCAGGTATGCGCGGGCCGCGCGGCGCGCACATACGGCGTACGGCGTGTGACGTACGCGTGACGGAAGCTCCGGGTGCCGTCGTGGACGCACCGTGTGTGGGGAGAGGCGAGCGATGGACCAGCGCCGGCACCGGCAGGACGAGCAGAGCGGACAGGGTGAGCGGGGCGAGCGGGGCAGGCCCCGGGTCGTCCTGGGGGTGAGCGGCGGCATCGCCGCGTACAAGGCGTGCGAGCTGCTGCGACGGCTGACGGAGAGCGGCCACGACGTACGCGTCGTGCCCACCGAGTCGGCCCTGCACTTCGTGGGCGAGGCCACCTGGTCGGCGCTCTCGGGCAGCCCGGTGTCCACGGAGGTGTGGGAGTCGGTCCACGAGGTGCCGCACGTGCGCATCGGGCAGGCGGCCGACCTCGTCGTCGTCGCGCCCGCGACCGCCGACGTGCTGGCCAAGGCGGCGCACGGCCTCGCCGACGACCTGCTCACCAACACGCTCCTGACCGCGCGATGTCCGGTCCTCTTCGCGCCCGCGATGCACACCGAGATGTGGGAGCACCCCGCGACGCAGGAGAACGTGGCCACGCTGCGCCGCCGCGGCGCGGTCGTCATCGAGCCAGCCGTCGGGCGGCTGACCGGCGTCGACACCGGAAAGGGGCGCTTCCCCGACCCGGCCGAGATCTTCGAGCTGTGCCGCCGCGTGCTGGCCCGTGGCCCCGAGGCGCCCGCGGCCGACCTCGCGGGCCGCCACGTCGTGGTCAGCGCGGGCGGCACCCGCGAGCCGCTGGACCCCGTGCGCTTCCTCGGCAACCGCTCCTCCGGCAGGCAGGGCTACGCGCTGGCCCGTACGGCGGCGGCGCGCGGCGCCCGGGTGACCCTCGTCGCCGCGAACAGCGAGCTGCCGCCTCCGGCCGGTGTCGACGTCGTGCCCGTCGGGACGGCCGTCCAGCTCAGGGAGGCCGTGGTCAAGGCGGCGACGGACGCGGACGCGGTCGTCATGGCGGCGGCCGTGGCCGACTTCCGGCCCGCCGCTTACGCGCAGGGCAAGATCAAGAAGAAGGACGGCGCTGAGCCCGAGCCGGTCGCGCTCGTGCGCAACCCGGACGTCCTGGCCGAGATCTCCGCCGCCCGGAGCCGTCCGGGGCAGGTGGTGGTCGGCTTCGCCGCCGAGACCGACGACGTCCTGGCGAACGGCCGCGCCAAGCTGGCCCGCAAGGGCTGTGACCTGCTGGTCGTCAACGAGGTGGGGGAGCGCAAGACTTTCGGCTCGACGGAGAACGAGGCGGTGGTCCTCGGCGCTGACGGCAGCGAGACGGCGGTTCCGCACGGTCCGAAGGAGGCGCTCGCCGACACGGTCTGGGACCTGGTGGCGGGGCGTCTGGCGTGACGGGGTGCTGACCGGGCGGCTCACGGGCGCAGGGTGTGGAGACCCGGTGCCGATCCCGTCGCCCCGCCGTTGCGCAAGGGGGCGGAACCCGCCCCTCCGGGTGGCCGGAATAAGCCTCTCCGTATGTCGCTGTCCCGCCGTTTCGTCGGTGCGTCCGGCACCCGACACGCCACGACATATGCCCATGTGGGCCGGACCACCGGGAGGGGGTCAAGGGGTCTCGCATCCTGGAATCGCAGGTCGGAGTCGTGTCGGAGTTCGGGACTCCGTGATTGGATGCGGGTGGAGATGGATAAACTTGGCGGCGGACCGTGCTTGGGCGCAGCCCCCGACCGGTCCGCCCATGTTCAGCCAGCAGCCGCTGCAACCACAGGGAGCGATGTGTCCCGCCGCTTGTTCACCTCGGAATCTGTGACCGAGGGTCACCCTGACAAGATCGCTGACCAGGTCAGCGACACGATTCTCGACGCGCTCCTCAAGGAGGACCCGCACTCTCGGGTCGCCGTCGAGACGCTGATCACCACCGGCCTGGTGCACGTGGCCGGAGAGGTGACCACCAAGGCGTACGCGCCCATTTCGACGCTCGTGCGCAACAAGATCCTGGAGATCGGTTACGACTCCTCGAAGAAGGGCTTCGACGGCGCCTCCTGCGGCGTCTCCGAGTCCATCGGCGCCCAGTCCCCCGACATCGCGCAGGGTGTCGACACGGCTTACGAGAAGCGCGTCGAGGGCGATGAGGACGAGCTGGACAAGCAGGGCGCGGGCGACCAGGGCCTGATGTTCGGCTACGCCTGCGACGAGACCGCCGAGTACATGCCGCTGCCGATCACCCTGGCGCACCGGCTCTCGGAGCGGCTCTCGGAGGTCCGCAAGAACGGGACCATCCCCTACCTGCGCCCGGACGGCAAGACGCAGGTCACCATCGAGTACAACGGCGACAAGGCCGTCCGTCTCGACACCGTCGTGGTCTCCTCGCAGCACGCGGCCGACATCGACCTCGACTCGCTGCTCGCACCGGACATCCGCGAGTTCGTGGTGGAGCCGGAGCTGAAGCGCCTCGTCGACGAGGGCATCAAGCTGGAGACCGAGGGCTACCGCCTCCTGGTCAACCCGACAGGGCGCTTCGAGGTCGGCGGTCCGATGGGTGACGCGGGCCTGACCGGCCGCAAGATCATCATCGACACCTACGGCGGCATGGCCCGCCACGGCGGCGGCGCCTTCTCCGGCAAGGACCCGTCCAAGGTCGACCGCTCCGCCGCGTACGCGATGCGCTGGGTCGCCAAGAACGTCGTCGCCGCGGGCCTGGCCTCCCGCTGCGAGGTCCAGGTCGCGTACGCGATCGGCAAGGCCGAGCCGGTCGGTCTCTTCGTGGAGACCTTCGGCACGGCGACCGTCGACGTGGAGAAGATCGAGCAGGCCATCAGCGAGGTCTTCGACCTCCGCCCGGCCGCGATCATCCGCGACCTCGACCTGCTCCGCCCGATCTACGCCCAGACCGCGGCGTACGGCCACTTCGGCCGCGCGCTGCCGGACTTCACCTGGGAGCGGACGGACCGCGTCGACGCGCTCCGCAAGGCGACGGGCCTGGCCTGACGGCCTGAGCCCGGACCTCAGCAGCCGCGCCTCTCCACCGCGGCGCTGACGCGCACCGCCGAGAGGGCCCGGCCGCGCCTCCACCCGTCGACTGCTGGCGACGGGGGAGGACGGCCGGGCCTTCGCGTGCCCGCGCCCTGGACCCCTCAGCGGCCGGTGCCCCAGCGGGGATCGACGCGGCCCAGCCAGGCGTCCTGGCCGTCGGCCAGCGGCTCTTTGAGGGGGAGGGGCAGAAACCGGCAGGCGAAGGTGAGCCCGGCGTCGTCGCCCTCGCCGTGGACGCGGTGCTCCCACGCCCCGGGAGCGTCAGCGGGCGCCTGGAGGGAGAAGAAGCTGGTCCGTCGTGGCTGTGCCGTGTGAGGGTGCGGCCTGTCCTCCACGGCGATCAGCCTCGCCGCCCTCGCCGTCGCCGTCAGCAGACCGGTTTCCTCCGCGACCTCCCGCAGGACCGCTTCCTCCAGCTCCTCGCCCGGCTGGACTCCTCCCGCGGGAATCTGGGTTCCCGCCTCCGGCATGCCTACGTGGTCGAACACCAGGAGTTCGGGGACGGCACGCTGACGGATCACATACGCGGCGACACGGATTCTGGGTGGGGTCATCCCGGCATTGTCCTTCGTGGCCACCAGGGCCGTCGGACCCGCGCTCCGGACCGGTGGGCGCGGGGCCCGTTGTCGGTGGGGTCTGCTAAGACTGAGGCTGTGAGCAGCGACGACGAGCGGGACGGGACTCCGGCGGCGGAGCCGCCCGAGCAGCTCGCGCTGATTCGGGAGACCGTGCGCAAGCGCAAGCAGCCCAAGGCGAAGCCGCGCACCTGGCGGGGCGCCGCGCTCGCGGAGAGCCGCCCCGTGGCGCGGGTGCTCGTGGACAAGGGCCTGGTCCACCTGGACCGCTATTTCGACTACGCCGTCCCCGCGGCGCTCGACGCCGAAGCCCAGCCCGGCGTCCGGGTCCGTGTGCGCTTCGGCGCGGGCGAGAAGGAGGGCCGCCGCGAAGGGGGGCGGCTGATCAACGGGTTCATCGTCGAGCGGTGCGAGGAGAGCGATTTCCCCGGCGCGCTCGCGCCGATCGCGCAGGTGCTCTCGCCCGAACCCGTCCTCTCGCCCGAACTGCTGCGCCTGTGCCGCGCGGTCGCCGACCGCTACGCCGGATCGCTCGCCGACGTCCTCCAGCTCGCCGTCCCGCCCCGCATGGCCCGCGCCGAGAAGCGCCCCTCGCCCGAACCGCGGCCCCGCCCGGCGCCCCCGGCCCCCGGCGGCTGGGAGCGCTACGCGCAGGGCGCCGCCTATGTCAGGGCACTGGCCGAGGGCGGCGCGCCCCGCGCCGTGTGGACCGCGCTGCCAGGACCCGGCTGGCCCGACGAACTGGCCCGCGCCGTGGCCGCCACCCTCGCCTCGGGGCGTGGCGCCGTCGCCGTCCTGCCCGACGGGCGCACGGCCGCCCGCGTCGACGCAGCCCTCACCGCCCTCCTCGGCACCGGCCACCACGTGCTGCTCACCGCCGATTCGGGCCCCGAGCAGCGGTACGGGCGCTGGCTGGCCGTCAGCAGAGGCGTGGTGCGTGCGGTGATCGGCACCCGGGCCGCGATGTTCGCGCCGGTACGGGACCTGGGCCTGGTCGCGATCTGGGACGACGGAGACTCCAGCCACAGCGACGACCACGCCCCGCAGCCCCACGCCCGCGAGGTGCTGTTGCAGCGCGCCGTCACCGAGCACGCGGGCTTCCTGCTCGGCGCGCACGGCTGCACGGTGGAGGCCGCCCAACTGGTCGAGACGGGCTGGGCCGGGCCCCTCGCGGCCGACCGCGAGACGGTGCGCGCCACGGCCCCCGCCATCCGCACCATCGGCGATCGCGACGAATCCCGGGACGCCGCTGCCCGCTCCGCGCGGCTGCCCAGCGTCGCCTGGGACACGGCCCGCGAGGCGCTGGAGACCGGCCCCGTCCTCGTCCAGGTCCCGCGCCGCGGCTATGTGCCCCGCCTCGCCTGCGAGCGGTGCCGCGAGCCCGCGCGCTGCGCGCACTGCGCGGGCCCGCTGGAGGCGGTCGAGACGGGGGAGTCGGCCGCGGCGGGGGACGGCCTGCGCTGCGGCTGGTGCGCCCGCACCGCGCCCGACTGGCACTGCGCCGAGTGCGGGGGCGTGCGGCTGCGCGGGCAGGTCTTCGGCGCACGCCGTACGGCGGAGGAGCTGGGCCGCGCGTTCCCGGCCGTCCCGGTGCGTACGTCGGGACGCGATCACATACTCGACACGGTCCCGGACCGCCCCGCGCTCGTCGTCTCCACCCCCGGCGCCGAGCCCGTGCCCGAGGGACCCGGATACGCGGCGGCGCTGCTCCTCGACGGCTGGGCACTGCTGGGCCGCCCCGACCTGCGCGCGGGCGAGGAAGCGCTGCGCCGCTGGCTGAGCGCGGCGGCGCTCGTGCGGGGGCCGGACGCCGGGGCCGGGACCGGGGGCGGGGGCGAAGGGGGCAGGGGCGGCGCGGGCGGCAAGGCAGGCAAGGGCGGCAGCGTGATGATCGTCGCCGAGCCCACGCTGCGCCCCGTACAGGCGCTGGTGCGCTGGGACCCCGCCGGGTTCGCGGTGCGCGAGCTGGCGGAGCGCGCCGAGCTGGGCTTCCCGCCCGTCTCGCGGATGGCGGCGGTCAGCGGGCCCGGTGAGGCGGTGGCCGAGCTGCTGGGCCAGGCGGCCCTGCCGCGTGAGGCCGAGGTGCTGGGCCCCGTGCCCCTGCCGGTCACCGCGCCAGGGCGTCCGCGGCGCCCCGGGGACCCGCCCGCGGGCGAGCAGTGGGAGCGCGCGCTGGTCAGGGTGCCCCCGGGCTCTGGCGCCGCGCTGGCCTCCGCGCTGAAGACGGCGCAGGTCGCGCGGCTCACGCGTCGCGAGGGCCCGGCCGTCCACATCCGCGTCGATCCGCCGGACATCGGCTGAGGCCGCCGGACATCGGCTGAGGGGCCAGGCCCGGCACCGTACGAGGGGCGGCTCGTCCTGCGGACACGCCACCGCCCGGCGTGCCGGGGCACACCGGGCGGTGGGGCAACGGCCGCGGAGGGGTCAGCCGTTGCGGGGGCCGGGGAAGGCCCCCGGGCGGTGGTCCTGGGCATGCGCGCGCGGCGGTGGCGAGGGCTGCGCGGGGGGATGGGGCTGGGGCTGCGACGACGGGGGGACGGTCGGCGAGGGGATCGTGGGCGTCGTGGGTGCGGGCTGCTGGCCCGGGACGGAACCCGTCACGGCGCCGTTCACTGAACCCGTCACAGAGCCCGGCATGGAGCGGGCGGCGGGGACCTGGACGGCGGGCCGAGGAGCGCCCTGCGCGCTCGCCGCCTCGTGCGGCGGGCCGGAGGCTGCCGAGGCTGCGGAGGCGGCGGCCGAGGCGTCCGCGCTGTCCCGTACGGCCTCGCGCACGGTGCCGCGCCGCGAGCCGTAACGGCGGTGCACCGCCTGCTTGGTGACGCCGAGCGCCGAACCCACCGCGTCCCACGAGAAACCCAGCGAGCGGTCGAAGTCCACCGCAGCGGTGACCAGCGTCTCCACGCTGTCGCGCAGTTCCTGTGCCAGCCGCACGGTGGGCGCGGGTGCCCTGCCGTAGACGACGAAGCCCGTGGACGGGCCGCTGCGCCGTGGACGGTAGACATTGCCGAGCTGGGCGGTGAGGGTACGCAGCGCGTCCACCTGCCGGCGGACCCGCTCGATGTCCCGTACCAGGAGATGCAGGCTGGCCCTCGCCTGGGCGTCGTGGGTTGCGTGGTCGGCCATGAACAAGCCTCTCGAACCGGCGTGTAAAAGGATGGGACCGCTAAGCGGCCCGTTTCGGTCAATCTCCCTTGACCAACGCCATAACGGTCGCTCTGGTCACGCTGAGGGGGCGTGGGCGGAAGGATGCGGGGCGCGCGGTGCCCCGTACGCCCCCTCGGGCGACGGCCCGTGACGGACCGTAGACTGGGCGCTCTTCGCGCTCGCCCATGCGCACACGCACACGCACCCGCCGTCCGTGAGAGGTAGTTCGCCACCGATGAGGCTCGTCTTCGCAGGCACCCCCGAGGTCGCCGTCCCCGCTCTCGACGCCCTGCTCGCCTCGGAGCGGCACGAGGTCGCGGCCGTCGTGACGCGGCCCGACGCGCGCGCGGGCCGTGGGCGGCACCTGGTTCCCAGCCCGATCGCCCAGCGGGCCGCCGAGGAGGGCATCGAGGTGCTCAAGCCCGCGAAGCCCCGCGACGAGGACTTCCTCGCCCGGCTCCGCGAGATCGCCCCCGACTGCTGCCCCGTCGTCGCCTACGGAGCGCTGCTGCCGCGCGTCGCCCTCGACGTCCCCGCGCACGGCTGGGTCAACCTCCACTTCTCGCTCCTCCCCGCCTGGCGCGGCGCCGCGCCCGTGCAGCACTCGCTGCTCGCGGGGGACGAGATGACGGGCGCGAGCACGTTCCAGATCGAGGAGGGGCTCGACTCGGGCCCCGTCTACGGCGTGATCACCGAAGAGGTACGCCCCACCGACACCAGCGGCGACCTGCTGACCCGGCTCGCCTTCGCGGGCTCGGGGCTGCTCGCCGCCACGATGGACGGCATCGAGGACGGCACGCTCCAGGCCGTGCTGCAGCCCGCCGAGGGCGTCTCCCTCGCGCCGAAGATCACCGTGGACGACGCGCGCGTCGACTGGTCGGCGCCCGCGCTGCGCGTGGACCGGGTCGTTCGCGCCTGCACACCGGCCCCCGGCGCGTGGACGGTGTTCCGGGGCGAACGGCTCAAGGTGCGGTCCGCCGCGCTCGCCCCCGAGCGGACCGGTCTGGCGCCGGGCGAGCTGGCCGTGGGCAAGAACTCCGTGCACGCGGGCACGGGTTCGCACGCGGTGGAGCTGGAGTGGGTGCAGCCGCAGGGCAAGAAGCCGATGAAGGCCGCGGACTGGGCCCGTGGGGTACGGGTCACGGACGCGGAACGCCTCGACGCGTAGCCGGTCCGTGGCGACGGACGTCCCGCTGAGGGCCGGTGACCGGCGCGCGGAGGACGATGCGCGGCTGGTCGGCGCGCGGGCCGTTGGCCGTGCCCCCGGGCGTGCGGCGTAGGCTGAAGAGCGCGGTCACCACAGCCGCTCGCCCCCGCCCTCGTCATCACCGCACCGGAGCACCTTCACCCGTGAGCAATCGGCCACGCCGCCCCGCCAAGCCCTACCGCCGCCCCAAGCGGGACCCCGTACGCATCCTCGCCTTCGAGGCGCTGCGGGCCGTCGACGAGCGGGACGCTTACGCCAACCTCGTGCTGCCACCGCTGCTGCGCAAGGCCCGTGAGGCGGGCGAGCTGGACACCCGGGACGCCGCGCTCGCCACCGAGCTGGTCTACGGGACGCTGCGCAGGCAGGGCACATACGACGCGATCATCTCCGAGTGCGTCGACAGGCCGCTGCGCGACGTGGACCCGCCCGTGCTCGACGTGCTGTCGCTGGGCGCGCACCAGCTCCTCAGCACCCGCATCCCGCAGCACGCGGGCGTGAGCGCGACCGTCGAGCTGGCGCGCGTCGTGCTGGGGGACGGGCGGGCGAAATTCGTCAACGCGGTGCTCCGCAAGATCGCCGCCGACGACCTCGACGGCTGGCTGGACCGCGTCGCGCCCCCGTACGACGAGGACGCCGAGGAGCACCTGGGCATCCGGCACGCGCACCCGCGCTGGGTCGTCTCGGCGCTGTGGGACTCGCTCGGCGGCGGGCGCGCGGGCATGGAGGACCTGCTCGAAGCCGACAACGAGCGGCCCGAGGTCACCCTCGTCGCGCGCCCGGGGCGCTCCACGGCCCAGGAGCTGCTGGACGACGAGCGGGTCGAGGGCGAGGCGCTGCCGGGCCGCTGGTCGCCGTACGCCGTGCGGCTCGCCGAGGGCGGGGAGCCCGGCGCGCTCCAGGCCGTACGCGAGGGGCGCGCCGGTGTGCAGGACGAGGGCAGCCAGCTCGTGGCGATCGCACTCGCGAACGCGCCGCTGGAGGGCGGGGACCGGCTGTGGCTCGACGCCTGTGCCGGGCCCGGCGGCAAGGCGGCGCTGCTGGGCGCGCTGGCGGCCGGGCGCGGGGCCGCGCTGCTGGCAGCGGAGAAGCAGCCGCACCGCGCGGGGCTCGTGGCCCGCGCGCTCGAAGGGAACCCGGGCCCCTACGAGGTCGTGACCGCCGACGGCACCCGTCCGCCCTGGCGCCCCGGCGCCTTCGACCGGGTGCTGGTCGACGTGCCGTGCACGGGGCTCGGCGCGCTGCGCCGCCGCCCCGAGGCCCGCTGGCGCCGTCGCCCCGAGGACCTGGAGGGCTTCGCTCCGCTCCAGCGCGACCTGCTGCGGCAGGCGCTGCGTTCGGTGCGCGTGGGCGGGATCGTCGGCTACGCGACCTGCTCGCCGCACCTGGCCGAGACCCGCGCCGTGGTCGACGACCTGCTCAAGGAGAGCGAAGCGGAACTGCTCGACGCGCGGCCCCTCATGCCCGGCATCCCCGCGCTCGGCGAGGGCCCCGACGTCCAGCTCTGGCCGCATCTGCACGGCACGGACGCGATGTACCTGGCGCTGCTGCGCCGCACGGGCTGAGCGCGGTCCGAGCACGGCCGGAGTGCGGGCCGAAAGGCCCCGGCTGCCCCATGAAGCCTCCCAGGCGAGCCTCGTAGCACCGCTCTGACCTGCGCAGACATCGAAGTTGAGCCGCTACTTGTCAAGTTTCATGGTGGTGAGCTATATACATGGGTGTAGGGCATCGCAGCGCCGGGGACGGCCCGTCTCCGGCCGGATATTCGCTCGCGGAAGGAGATGACCGTGATGCTCATGCGTACCGACCCGTTCCGTGACCTCGACAGGCTGGCCGGGCAGGTCTTCGGGACCGCCGCGCGTCCCGTCGGGATGCCGATGGACGCCTACCGTCATGGCGACGAGGTCGTGGTCCACCTCGATCTGCCGGGCGTCGACCCCGAGTCCGTGGACCTGGATGTCGAGCGGAACGTGCTGACCGTCCGCGCCGAGCGCCGCTCCCCGGCGCCCGAGGGCGCCGAGCAGATCGCCGCCGAGCGTCCGACGGGGCGCTACAGCAGGCAGATCTTCCTCGGGGACACCCTGGACACCGACCGGATCAGCGCCTCCTACGACGCGGGTGTGCTCACCGTGCGCGTCCCGGTCGCCGAGCAGGCCAAGCCCCGCAAGATCCAGATCAGTGGAGGCGGGGAGGCACGGCAGATCGCGGGCTGAGCGCTTCACCGGCGCCGGTTCGCGCCACGGCCCGGCCCTGTCCGGCCCCCGGCCGAAGCCCGCCCCCGCCCCCGCCCCCGTCTCTCCCTCCGGCCCGCGGCCCCGCCGCGGGCCGCTTCGCTGTCCGGCCCGGCCCGGACCCCGGGGCTGCCCCCTCTGCCGCCCCCAAGTCCCGCTCCCCGTAAGGTCGTTGACGGCGGCGGGGGAGACGCGGAGAGGGGCGACCTTCGCCCCGTACCGTCCGCCGCGCATGATCGGGACCGGTGAACCGGGGGCCTATGGTTGGCTGGGCAGGGTCGCGCTTTTCCGGGAGCGGTCCCATGCGCGGACACGCTCCCCCGTCGGCTGCTGAGGCCGCCCTCGGAACGGTGCTGGCCGCTTGCTGATACGGAGGCCGCTCAACGCCTCTGACCTGCGGTTTTGTGATAGGTGTAACGTATGGCTCTGATCAATCCCAGCATCCTTTCCGCGGACTTCGCCCGTCTCGCCGACGAGGCCAAGGCCGTCGAGGGCGCCGACTGGCTCCACGTCGACGTGATGGACCAGCACTTCGTCCCGAACCTCACGCTCGGGGTCCCGGTCGTGGAGTCGCTGAGCAGGGCGACGGACATCCCCCTCGACTGCCACCTGATGATCGAGGACCCGGACAGCTGGGCCCCGCAGTATGTGGAGGCCGGGGCCGGTTCCGTGACCTTCCACGCCGAGGCCGCCGCCGCGCCCGTCCGCACGGCCCGCGAGATCAGGGCCAAGGGCGCCCGCGCCTCGATGGCGCTCAAGCCCGCCACACCCGTCGAGCCCTACGAGGACCTGCTGCCCGAGCTGGACATGCTGCTCGTGATGACGGTGGAGCCGGGCTTCGGCGGGCAGGCGTTCCTCGACATCATGCTGCCGAAGATCCGCAGGACGCGGCAGCTCATCGACAAGCACGGTCTGGAGATGTGGCTCCAGGTCGACGGCGGAGTCTCCGCCTCCACCATCGAGCGGTGCGCGGAGGCGGGCGCCGACGTGTTCGTCGCGGGTTCCGCCGTCTACGGCACCGACGACCCCTCGGCCGCCGTGCGCGCACTGCGCACCCAGGCCGAGGAGGCCGCTGGCCGGGCCTCGTGCTCCCACTGAGTACCCCCGGCGTGCGCGCGCCCGCATCGGTGCACCGTGCACAAGTGGGATCAAGGTCACGCCGGATCTGCAAGGATGAACGCCCAGCGCTATTGCGCACATACAGCAGGACAGTGAGGTGAGTGCGGTGTCGTCGGGTCGGACCACACGTATGGGGCCCGCCGAGCTCATGCAGGCGGCGGCGATGGCCCGTCGCTTCTACCTCGAGGGCAAGTCCAAGATCCAGATCGCCGACGAGTTCGGGGTGAGCCGCTTCAAGGTGGCGAGGGTGCTGGAGACGGCCCTTGAGCGGGACCTGGTCCGGATCGAGATCCGGGTTCCGGCAGAGCTTGACGCCGAGCGCTCCGACGCGCTCCGCGCCCGCTACGGGCTGCGGCACGTGGTCGTGGTCGAGTCCCCCTCGGGGACCGTGAACGAGCCCGCTTCCTCCGAGTCAGCCGACGACGGCGCCGACCCGGAGAACCTGGGCGAGGTCGCGGCCGACCTCCTCGGCGAACTGGTCACCGAGGGCGATGTCCTCGGCCTCGCCTGGGGGCGCTCCACCATCCACATGGCCACCGCGCTGCGGCAGTTGCCGCCGTGCACCGTCGTCCAGCTCACCGGTGTCTACGACGCGGGCACGGCCGACCGAGGCTCCGTCGAGGCCGTGCGCAGGGCGGCCGAGGTCGCCGGGGGAGAGGCGCACCCCATCTACGCGCCCATGCTGCTGCCCGACCCGTCGACGGCCACCGCGCTGCGCAGCCAGACCGGCATCGCCCGCGCCTTCGAGTACTTCGACAAGGTCACCGTCGCCGCGGTCTCCATCGGCTCGTGGGAGCCGGGCATCTCGACGGTGCACGACATGCTCAGCGACGAGGAGCGCGCGCACTACTCCTCGCTGGGCGTCGCCGCCGAGATGTCGGCGCACCTCTTCGACGCGCACGGCCGCCGCATCGGCCGCGATCTCGGCGAGCGCTGCATCACCGTCGAGGCGGAGCGGCTGCGGCGCATCCCCGAGGTCGTCGCCATCGCTGGCGGCCACCGCAAGGCGGCGGCGGTCGGCGCTGTGCTGCGCTCGGGGCTCGTCACCAGCCTCGTCACGGACACGGCCGCGGCGGACTTCCTGCTGACGGAGATGGGCCCGGGGCCGAGGCCCGCGCTGGAGAGGGCCGACCCGGACGGCGCGTGATCCGGTTCGGACCGGCCCAGTCCGACCCAGCGGGGGACGGAGCCTCACGGAGCCGTACGGGGGCGCGTCCTGAGGCGTCGGCATACGCACCGTTCCGGGTGGTGGGACGCTCTCTCGTTCGAATAAAGGAAGCGTTAAGATCCTCCTTGGCCGTGTCCGCGAGAGACGGCTCGTCCGCGCACACGTCCGAGGAGGCCGAGGCAGCCATGACCACGCAGCGCACCCCGCTGCCGGGAGTCGGCACGCAGTACGACATCGCCACACGCGCAGGCCGCCATATCTCTGTCGTCGCCCACCAGGACGGACGCCGCTTCATCGGGTTCTTCAACCCCGAGGACCCCGACGCCTGCCAGGCCACCGTACCCCTCGACCCGGACGAGGCGGCCTCGCTGGCCGACCTCCTGGAACCGGCGGAGGGGCCCAGGCTCGGCACGGGCGACCTGGATCTGGACCTGGTCACCGAGCGGATCCCGCTCACCAAACAGTCCCCGTACCGCGGCCGTCCGCTGGGCGACACCCGCGCCCGCACGCTCACCGGCGCCTCCATCGTCGCCGTGCTGCGCCGCACGGGTCCGATCCCCTCGCCGGGCCCGGACTTCCGGCTGGAGGCGGGGGACGCGCTGGTCACGGTCGGCACCCGTGAGGGCGTGGACGAGCTGACCCGCATCATCTCGGGCACCTGAGACGGGCGTCTGGGACAGGCACCTGAAACGGGCGACTGAGACGGGCGACTGAGACGAGCATCCAGGGCAAGGACGCGTAAGGCGGAAACAGCACAGAGAGGCCGGGGGGCTTCGGGCGGTCCGGGAGCGGGAGCGGGGCCGGGACCGGGCGAACGAGACAAGGGCAAAGAAGGGGCAGGTCCAGCACGTGCACGACACCACCGTCCTCCTGATCGAGCTGGGGGCCGTGATCCTCGGCCTGGGCCTCGTCGGCCGCTTCGCCGGGCGCATCGGTATGTCCCCGATCCCCCTCTACCTGCTGGGCGGGCTCGCGTTCGGGCAGGGCGGCTTCTTCCCGCTGACCTCCACCGAGGAGTTCATCGAGGTGGGGTCCGAGATAGGGGTGCTGCTGCTCCTGCTGCTGCTCGGTCTGGAGTACACGGCGTCCGAGCTGGTGACCAGCCTCAAGACCCAGTACCCCTCCGGCATCGTCGACTTCCTGCTCAACGCCACCCCGGGTGCCGTCGCCGGGTTCCTGCTCGGCTGGGGTCCTGCGGCGATCGTCGCGCTCGCGGGCGTCACCTGGATCTCCTCGTCCGGCGTCATCGCGAAGGTCCTCACCGAACTCGGCCGCCTCGGCAACAAGGAGACCCCGGTCATCCTCGGCGTGCTGGTCATGGAGGACCTCTCCATGGCCGTCTACCTTCCACTGCTGACCGCGCTGCTCGCCGGGGTCGGGTTCGCGGGCGGCAGCGTCACGCTGATCATCGCCCTGGGCACCGTCGGCCTCGTCCTCTACGCCGCGCTCCGGCACGGCCGGGCCATCAGCAAGGCCGTCAGCTCCGACACCCCCGAGATGCTGCTCCTCGTCGTGCTCGGGCTCACGCTGCTGGTCGCGGGGATAGCTCAGAAGCTCCAGGTCTCGGCCGCCGTCGGCGCGTTCCTCGTCGGCATCGCGCTCTCCGGCGAGACGGCCGAGAACGCCCGCGCCCTGCTGACCCCGCTGCGCGACCTCTTCGCCGCGATCTTCTTCGTCTTCTTCGGGCTCTCGACGGTCCCGTCGGACATCCCGCCCGTGCTGTTCCCCGCGCTGCTGCTGGCCGTCGTGACCATCTGCACCAAGGTCTTCACCGGCTGGTACGCGGCCAGGCGCGCCGGGATCAGCCCGCGCGGACGGCTGCGCGCCGGCGGGGCGCTGGTGGCGCGCGGCGAGTTCTCCATCGTCATCGCGGGACTCGCGGTCAGCGTCGAACCCCGCATCGGCCCGCTCGCGACGGCGTACGTCCTGCTGCTCGTGATCGCGGGCCCGCTCGCCGCCCGTTGGACGGCTCCCGCCGTGGAGGGGGCGCGCCGCCTGCTGGGCCGCACACCGCCCGCGGGCCCCGCGGCCAAGGCGCCGACGGCCACTGCCGAGACGGCGGAACAGCCGCTGTCGAGCTGACGCGGCGCGCCGGGTGACGGGACGTCAGGAGAGCGCGTGCTCCCTGGCCTCGCCGCCCGCCTTGGCGCACGCGGCGGCGAGCATGACGCGGTCGAAGTCCTCGTCGCCGAGCAGGCTGCACAGCCCCAGCACGGTGTGCCAGGCGACCTCGGCGGTCTCCGGCACCCGTTCGCCGTAGCGCTCCTTGAGCGCCTGCGCCAGGCACGTGCTGTACGGGCGGGAGGGGAACTCGGCGAAGGGCTCCCGCTGGTGGTCGAGGGCGCGGACGACGCAGTCCAGGAACGCGGCGTAGTCGGCCTCGCCCATGAGGTGGTGGAGGCTGCGCAACTGGGCGCAGGCCGCCCTGATCCTGAGCGGCCAGCCGCGCGGACGTCCGAAGTGCTCCTCCAGGGCGTCGGTCAGAAATGCCTGGTTCTCCAGGGCGTCCAGAAGATCGCTCATGCCCCATCGCTAGCCGATCCTCTTCCGGAACGGCACGAGGCGCGCGTGAACCGCGCGCGGGTTCGCACGAGCGCCCCACGCCATGCCCCCACCTGGGTCAACGGCCGGAGGACGGCGAACTCTCCTCAACTGTTCCCCATGGTTCCCCCATGGCTCCGTCACGTTTCCCCCTGTTTTCCCGCCATGGGGCAGCGCTGTCGCGCCCAGTGCCGCCGCCGCTCGTGCGCCCTGGCGCCGGTGCCGCCGGGGTGTGCCGCGCGGCTGGAAAGGGGCGTCGGCCGAGCCCGGTCCTTGCGCAATTCACGGGGGTGCGGAGAGTGGGGGTGCGGTGAGTGAGTGGGGGCCGGGCCCAGGCCCGCGGGGCTGGACCGGACCGGCCGGACGGTCCGGCGCGGCGGCCCGAGGGGAAAGCGGGGTGAACGGATGGGGCACGCGATCGTGCTCGGAGCCGGAATCAGCGGTCTGCTGGCGGCCAGGGCGCTGGCGTGGCACTTCGACCGGGTGACAGTGGTGGAGCGGGACCGGCTGCCGGGTGAGGCGGTGCCGCGTCGCGGGGTGCCGCAGGGGCGGCACGTGCACGCGCTGCTCGCGCGCGGAGGGGAGGCGATCGACGTGCTCTTCCCCGGCCTCACCGGCGAACTGGAGAGCCTGGGCGCCCCGGTGAGCACGCTGCTGACCGAGGCGTCGTACAACCTCGCCGGGGGCGAGCTGGCGCGCGGGGACATCGGGGCGCGCATGGTGCAGGCGTCCAGACCGCTGCTGGAGTCGGTGGTACGCGAACGGGTGGCCGCGCTCGGCCAGGTGAAGATCATCGAGGGGTACGACGCGACCGGGCTGACCGCCGAGGGCTCGCGTGTCACCGGCGTACGGATACGGGCTCGCGGGCGCCCGTCGACGGCCGAGGATGGCACGAGCGGGGAAGTGGTGCGCGGCGAGCTGGTCGTGGACGCGCTCGGACGTGCGGGGCGCAGTGCCGCGTGGCTGGCGGAACTGGGGTACGCGCGCCCGTCGGAGCGACGCGTCAAGGTCGATCTGGGCTACACCAGCCGCCTCTTCCGCATGCCCGAGGACGCGCTCGGCTCCGACAGGGTGCTCCTCGTCGCCTCCGTGCCGGGGCACCCCACCCGTGGTCTGGCCGGGATGCTCCAGGAGGGCGACCGCTGGCTGCTGACCCTCTCCGGGGTGCAGGGCGACCATCCGCCCACGGATCTGGCGGAGTTCAGGGCCTTTGCCCGCACCTTCGTGCCGCCGCGTGTCGAGGCGGCGCTGAGCAGGGCCGAGCCACTGGACGACGGGTTCGCCTACCGCTTCCCCGACGGCGTGCGGCGGTGGTACGAGAAGCTGACGGCGCTGCCCGACGGGCTGGTCGCCGTCGGGGACTCGGTGTGCAGCTTCAACCCCGTGTACGGGCAGGGCATGACCGTCGCCGTGCTGGAGGCCCAGGCCCTGGAGCGGTGTCTGCGGGAGGGCGGCCAGGAGGAGCTGCCGCGACGTTATTACCGCGCCGCGGCCAAGGTGCTGGACACCCCGTGGCGGTTCGCGGCGGAGGCCGATCTCACGCTGCCGGGGGCCGAGGGCAAGCGGGCGCGGAGCGCCCGGCTGGCGAGCGGCTACATGCTGCGGCTGCGCCGGGTCGCCCACCACGACCCCGTGGTGGCGGCGGGCCTGCTGCGGGTGACGATGCTGCTCGACCCGCCCTCGGCGCTGTTCGCGCCGCGCATGGCGGCCCGGGTGCTGCGTGGCCCGGAGGCGGCGGCGCGCGGGAGACGGCGCCGCTGAGCGGGGGCCTTCCCGGGACCGGCGCGGGGCCCGACAGTCCCGCGTCCGGGCGGGGTTGACGTGTGTCGTCAGTGATGAAGATATGGCGAGGATTGTGAAGAACCTTTAGCTGTTCGTGGCGATCGTCACACCAATGGTGAACACTCTGCGTCTTCTTCGGATTACTCCTAGCGTGCGTGACAACGGGGTTGCGGTGACCGACCACCCAGTCGGATACCCGTTCAGCGGTCAACCGCTGACGGTTTCCGCGCTGCCCGACGAGAAGGGGTTTCGCATGTCAGGGGCACTGCCGCCACCGGGGGAACGCGCGCGCCGCGAGGAGAACGGAGCGGGGAGGAGGAGCGGGCGGAACGGGAACAGCGGGAACAGCGGGCATCTGGTGGTCGTGCCCGCGCTCGCCGAGTCGCTGATCGAGCAGCTTCCGCAGCTGATCGACCAGCTCATGGAACTGATCGTCGACCGTCAGGAACTGGTCCTGGAAAAGGACACCGAGGCCGAGTTCCGGCGCTCGCTGCGCGAGAACGTCCTCGCCTTCCTCCGGATGCTCGCGGGCATGCCGCCCCTGGGGGACGACGCCGTCACGGCCCCCGAGGAGTGGGGGCACTGCCGGGCCCGCAAGGGAGTGACCGTCGAGTCCCTGCTGCACACGCACCGGCTCGCCACCCAGGTGCTGTGGCAGCGGCTGTTCGACCAGGCGCGCTCCGGGCCGCCCGACACGGTGCAGCGGCTCATCGACGAGAGCGGCCCCGTCTGGGAGGCGCTCGACGGCTACTCCCACGCCCTCATCGAGGGGCACCGCGCAGCCCGTACAGGCAACCCCGCCTGGCGCACGGCGGAGCGGCGCAACGCGCTCCTCGACCGCCTCATCGACGGGCGCGGCGCCGAGCCGTCCGTGGCCGCCGAGGCCCAGGTCGTGCTCGGCTTCCCCCGGCAGGGCCGGTTCGTGGTGATCGTCGCGCCCCGACGGCCGGGTCTTGGCCCGTTCCCGGGGCTGGGATCAGGACCGGGATCCGGATCGGGGTCGGGGTCGGGCCACGGACCGGGCCAGAGCCAGGGCCCTGGGGCCGGTGAGCGGCCCGCGCATCCGCTCGGCCGCGCCGTCCCCGCCGGGGCGGTACGGGCCGCGTGGCGCGTGCGGGCCGACCGCGAGATCGGCGTGCTGGAGCTGGGCCGTACCCCGCTGCGGCGGCTCACCGACTGGCTCGCGGCAGCGGACACGCGCCGCGTCGGCGTCTCGGCCGAGGTCGGGACCCTCGCCGAGGTGGCGACGGCGCACCACTACGCGGAGACGGCTCTCCAGACGCTGGCCGCGCCCGGCGCGACCGGTGTCGCCGTCTTCGACGACCGGCTGCTGGAGGCACTCGTGGTGACCAGCCCGTACGTCGCGCGGCGCCTGGCGAAGCACACGTTCCGACGGCTCCTGGAGTGCGACCGCCAGGGCAGGGAGCTGTTGCTGGACACCCTCGACGCCTGGTTCCGCAGCGGCCGTTCCGCCTCCAAGGCCGCGCACCAGCTCCACTGCCACCGCAACACCGTCCTCAACCGGCTGCGCCGCGTCGAGGAGCTGACCGGCGGCTCGCTCGACGACGAGCGCCACCAACTGGCCTGCCAGATGACCCTCGTCGCGCTGCGTACCTTGCCGTCGGGAGCCGGCCCGAGCGGTGTGCGCGGCGCACAGTGAGCGCGGCGGAATCCGCAGCAGCCGGTCATGGATCGGCAGGTGGCGCGGTGTGAGGCTGAGCGCGGGGGCCGAGCGGGGGGCCAACGGGACCACACGAGACCCGGTACCGGGGGATCACGAGACCACGGACCGCGGCAGCGGGCCAGGGGAGTGCTGTAGTGACGGCTGCATACGTCGACTCGTACGCGCACGACTTACCCGTTCCCCGAGCGTCCGTCCACGACGTGTCCGTCCACGACGTGTCCGGAGCGGGCGGCGGCGCGCGGGCGGGGGAGCCGCGGTGAACGGGGCGAACGGCGTGGGCGGGGTGAACGACGCTGGCGGCGCGTGCGGGGTGACCGTGGAGGCACTGGCCCGCGCGGGACTGACCTGGCACGCCTCCGGCCAGGCGGCGCTGAGCGGGCCCCTGCTGCGCCTCGCAGAGGACTGCGACCGCGCCTTCCTGCGGCTCGCCGCGATCTGGGGCGCGGAGGAGGAGCGGCACCCGGCGGCGCTGCCCGCCGAGAGCGCCGAACGGGCCGGGTACCTGCGCGCGTTCCCGCACCACGCCGTCCTCGCCACCGGACTGCGCCCCGACGAGCACAGCCTCAACCGGTTCGTCGACGGGCCGGGCGTGGACGCCAGTGGCCGCGTCGTCGGCGCCGAACTCGCCCCGCCCGAGCGTGTGCTGACCCCCTCGGCCTGCTACCACCTCTACGTCCGCCACCAGGGCGCACGGCTGGAGCGCGCCCTGTATCTGACGACCCGTAACACCTGCTTCAGGAACGAGGGGAGCTACGCGCCGCTGCGCCGCATGAGCAGCTTCACCATGCGGGAGATCGTCTGCGTCGGTACGGGCAGGGAGACCGCGTCCTTCCTGGAGCGTGGCCGCGCGGTCGTGGACCGGTTCGGCGCGCTGGTGCAGGTGCCGCTGCGCTGGCGCCGGGCGACCGACCCGGTCTTCCGGCCCGGCCGTGACCCGCGCGGCGTCTTCCAGCGCGTACAGCCCGTCAAGCGGGAGGCGCTCTACGGCGGCGACGACGGTGACGGAGACGGCGGCCTCGCCCTCGCCTCGGCGAACCGGCACCACGACCACTTCGGCACCGCCTTCGGCATCACGCGCGGCGACCGCCCGGCCCACAGCGCCTGCACGGCCTTCGGCGTCGAGCGGTGGCTGCTGGCCGTCGTCGACAGGCACGGCACGGACCCCGCCTCCTGGCCCCAGTTGGAGGACGCGGCCGTGCGGGTGCGCGACGGCGCGTGGACGCGGGGCGGTGCGGCGTGAGCGCCGTGACCGGACGCGCGGAGGGCCCCGTGGCGGGGCGTCCTTCGGGGCGCGACGCGCGGGTGCTGACCGTGCTGACCCGTGCCCGGCTGCCCGAGCGGACGCTGACCCGCCGCGAACGCGCCACCGTCCGGGCGCTGTCCGGCGAGGAGCGGCAGCGCCAGTGGCTGATCTCGCGGTTCGCGCTGCGGCTGCTCCTCGGCATGCTCGGCGAACCGGCCGACACGGCCGGATACGCCTTCCCGCACCCGTGGCTCTCGCTGTCCCACACCAGGGGCGCAGCGGCGGCGGCAGCGGCGGCGTACGCCGGGCCCGCGCTGGCCGGGGTCGGCGTGGACGTCGGCGTCGACGCCGAGGCCGGGGCCGACGCCGTACGGGCACGGACCGTGCGGCCCGACGCGGGCCGCTTCTTCCTCGGCGACCGCGAGCGCGACTGGCTCGCGGGGCTTCCGGAGACGGAGCGGGCCGACGAACTGGCGCGGCTGTGGACGGTCAAGGAGGCCCTGCTCAAGGCCGACCCCGCCAACGCGCGCACCACGCTCGCCGACTACCTCCCCGCGAACGCGGCGGCGCGGCAGGGGCGGGCGGGGCGGAGCGGCGGTGAGGCGGAGGGCGAGGGCGGTGCCGTCTTCGGCTACGCCACGGGGCACTGCGGTGACACCTGGCTGACGGTGGCCGCGGCCTTTCACCGGCGCTCCGGGTCCGGGTCCGGAGCCGGGTCCGGGGACGATGAAGGGGGCGTCCCGGAGCCGTCGGCGCCCGCGCCCTCTCCGCCGCCGCCCTCCGTCACGTTCGACGAGGTCGCCGCGCGCGTCGGCGCGACGCTGTCCCTGCCCGTCGAACGGCTCACGCCCGCGACCACCCTGCGCGAACTGGCCGCCGAGAGCTTCCTGCTGGTCGAGATGGCGGTGGACCTCGAAGAGGAGGGCGATGATGTGCGGGCGCACGCCCGGCTGCGCGAGGTGACCACGCTCGGCGACCTGGCCCGGCTGCTGGGCCGGCCGTGAGGCGTCCGTGGCGGCCGGTCGACGCGCCCGGCTTGGCGGTGTGGGGGGCCGTGCCGCTGCTGGCCGTCGCGGGTGCGGCGCTGGCCCTGCTCGTCCTCCCCGCGCTCGCCCCGCGCGCCGCCACCCCGGAGGGGCACGGCGCGTCCGACGGGTGGGCCCGTCGCGTGGGCGACGGCCCCGCGCACCGGATCGTCGTCACCTCCCCGTCGTCCCCGTCGTCCCCGTCGTCCCCGACGTCGCGGGGCGGCCGGGCCGACGCGACGGGAGGGGAGGTGCGGACGCGGCCCTCGGCCGCCGTCGCCCGCCGCGACCTCGCCGTACTCCCCGCGCGCCCGGCGCACCCCACACGTCCCTCGGACCCCGCACTCTGGCCGCTGCTGCTCAACTTCGCGCTCATCGCCACACTCCCGAGGCTCCTCGCGGGGCTGCTTCCGCGTCCCGACGGCGAACTCCCCGCACGCTGGTGGCTGACGGCGCTGCCCCTTCTGGCGGCCCCGCTGTTCGCCGCGGGCGCCGCCGTGCTGGGGTGGCGGCCCCTCACCCCCGTCGGCTGGCAGGCTCCGCTGACCGGCGCCTCGCTGACCCTGAGCGCGGCGTCCGTCTTCCTGATCGCCAGGGTCCTCGGCAGCCACGGCGACCACCGCTCCACGTGGGAGGGGGACGGGGAGGCGCCCCACCGGCTCGTCACGCACGGCCCCTACGCGCGCGTGCGCCACCCCCTCTACGCCGCCTTCCTGCTGGCCCTCCTCGCGGCCCTCGCCCTGCTGCCGCACGGGGTGACCCTCGCCGCGCTCTGCTACGGAGGGGTCGCGCTGCACGTCAGCGCGGCGCGCGAGGAGCGGCGCATGGTCCGTTCGCCGCGTTACGGGGCCGAGTACCGGCGCTACATGGCCCGCACCGGACGCTTTCTCCCCGCGCTCCCACGCGCCGGGATCCGGCGGCCGGGCCGGGCACGGGGGTAATCCGACGCGGACCGAACCGCACACGGACCGAACCGACCGGACCGGCCGGGCCCCGAATCCGGAGGGGCCCAACGACGGTGAGAATTCACGGCCGTTCCTCTCCCGCGAACGGGAACGGGAACGGCGGGTGGGGTGGCCGGAAATGAGGTGTTTCACGGAGGATACCGGGTCATAAGCTTCTGCACCGTCGCGAGCAGGCGACGGGTACTGCGGAATGACGCACTGTCTGATTGTGTATTCAAGAATTCCCGCGAAAGGAGGCTGCCCTTAATGTCTTCCGCGGGCAGCGAGTGGACGTTACTGCCGCGTGAGATGGCCCCCCGAATGCGTTCGGAATTGGGGGATCTGGCCGAGGAGACCATACGGGAGATCCGGCGGACCATACCCGGGATAACGGCCCGCCCCGGGGAACGCGACGAGCGGCTCGTACGGCGCGGGGTCGTGCACGCGCTCAGCACGTTCGTGGACCGGGTCGCGGACCCGCAAGCGCCCGCACGGCTCGACCCCCGGACGGCGCAGCTCTACCGCGCCCTCGGCCGCGACCGGATGCTGGAGGGCCACGACCTGGAGGCGCTCCAGGCGGCCTACCGGCTCGGCGCCAGGATCGCCTGGCGCCGCTGGGTGGCGCTCGGACGGCAGGCGGGCATCCCCGCCGCGCGCATGTACCAGCTCGCGGAGGCCGTCTTCGAGTACATCGACGAACTGGCCACCCGCACCGCCGAGGGCTACCGCGAGGCCCAGCGCTCCGTCACCACGGAGGAGCTGGAGCAGCGCAGACGGCTCCTCGAACTCCTCCTCACCGCGCAGGAGGTGCCCGCCAGGACGATCAGGGAACTGTCCCGCTCGGCGCGCTGGCCGCTGCCCGACTCCGTCGTCGCGGTCGCGCTGCTGCCGCGCCCCCGCAGGGACGCGCTCGCCGCGGGCCCCGCGCCCTGGGGCAGCGAGGCGCTGGCCGACACGCACCGCGCCGATCCCTTTCTCCTCCTCCCCGCCCGGCCCGCCAGCCCCAAGGCCGAGTGGGACCGCAGGCTGCGCGGCTGGCGGGCCGCCATCGGGCCCGCCGTGCCCGTGTCGCAGGCCGCCGCCTCAGCGCGTCGCGCGCGGAAGCTGCTGGACCTGGCCCAGCACGGACTGGGCGACGGACGCAGGGTCGTGCACTGCGACGATCACCTCTCGACGCTGATCCTGCTGGACGACGACGCGCTGATCCGCCGCCTCGCAGACCACACCCTGGCGCCGCTGGCGAAACTGACCCCGAAGCAGCGCGACCGCCTCGCCGAGACGATGCTGACGTGCCTGGAGTCGGGCGGCAGCGCACCCGAGGTCGCCCGGCGCATGTGCGTCCATCCGCAGACCGTGCGCTACAGGCTGCGGCAGATCGAGGAGCTGTACGGGGAGGGCTGGCGCGATCCGGGCGCGCGGTTCGACCTGGAGATCGCCCTGCGTGTGCGGGTGCTGCTCGACAAGCTGTCGGGCGGCGGCCGGAACGGGGCCGCCGAGCAGGGGCGGAAGAGCGCGGGTGCGGTGCGGGGCGCCGTGTCCGGGTATGGGCGCGGGGGTGGGCCGCCGGTCCCGTAGTCGGGGGATTTCCACGGTCCCGGCGGCCCTCGACGGGGCCCGGGGAGCAACCAGGCCCCTGCTGCGGGGCGGCCCTGCGGCGGGGGCGCCTGGGCTATGTGCCGCCTCTGCCGTCGGAACCGGAACCGGGCTCGGGACCGAAACCGGAACCGGGCTCGGGGCCGGAACCGGAACCGGGCTCGGGCTCGGAGCCGAGGCCGAGGGACTGGGCCAGGAGGGGCCATGAGCGGCGGAACTCACGCCACCAGTACGGCCAGGTGTGCGTGCCGCCGCTGTAGAGGTGCGTCGTCGCCGGGATGCCGAGCTGTTCCAGCCGGGCGGTGAAGCTCTTGGCCGCTGTCCACATGACGCTCTCCAGCAGCTCGGCGCGCCAGGGGTCCTCGGCACGCTTGAGCACCCGGCCGCCACGGTCGTCGCCGCTGCCGTCGCCACCGCCGCTGCCGCACGAGACGTACAGGGCCGTGCCCTGCAATCCCCGCGCGCCCGCACGGGGGTTGTGCGCGTGCCAGTTGGCCGACTGGGCGCGCGGGCTGCCCCACAGGGAGCGCGGGGGCAGATGCTCGCGGGCCACGACGGAGTGGACGAACGCGGGCATGCCCCGCAGCGTCGTGTCGGTCAGCCCGCTGTACGACGCGGCGGCGCGGAAGGCGCCGGGATGGCGGGCCGCCTGGGCCATCGCGCCGTAGCCGCCCGTCGAGATCCCGGCGACGGCGCGTGCGCGCGCGGCGCGGTAGCCGCACCGCAGCACGTCCATCACCTCGTCCACCTGGAACGTCTCGTAGTCGGGCGCCCCAGGACGCCCCCACCGCCACCAGTCGGTCGGGATGCCCGTTGGCCCCGAGTCCGGCAGCACGGTAAGGACGCCCTTGTCCGCCGTGAACGTCTCGATGTCCGTCTCCCTCGTCCACGACGTGTGGTCGTCGTGCGCTCCGTGCAGCAGGCACAGCACCGGCCACCGGGCGTGGGGCGCGCGGTCGAAGTCGCGGGGCAGCAGCAGGCGTACGGGTGCCTCGTGGCCCAGCGCGGGCGAGTCGATCAGGAGGTCGACGGTGCGGGGGCCCGTGCGCCGCTCGGAGACGACGCGCGGCCCGCGGCCCTGTGCGGCGGCGCGGCCCGCACAGGCCCGGGTGTCCGGGGCAGGCGGGATGCTGGCCGTGGGCGGGGGCGCCTGGTGCCGTACCGCGGTGGCCAGAGCCGCCACCAGTGCCGCCGCCGATCTGCGTGCCGTGTCGGTCGACAGGCTGGACATGACGCTCCCTCAGCTCGCCGTACGGTGGGTCACAGGGCCGGAGAACTCGCTCGCCACATGGGCCGCGAGCGCGTTCACGTAGGGCGGTTCGAGCAGGGACAGATGGTGTCCGGGCACGGTCACGACGCGCAGCCGCGGACAGATCTCGTCCCAGCCCGGCGCCGGGCCGTCGTCCAGCGCGGCGCGCGGAGCGGGTTCCATGGCGCGGCACAGCAGCACGCGGCCCTCGTACGGGGCCGGTGCGACGGCCGCGTCGGCTCCGTCGCCCGCGTCGCGTACGGGGTGCGGGCGTACGGGATCGATCAGCACGACCGACTCGACCTCCTCGCCCCCGGCCGCCAGCAGCCGTGCCGTCTCGATGGCGAGGAAGCCGCCCAGCGACCAGCCGCCGAGCCGGTACGGGCCGTGCGGGCGCACGGCCCTGACCCACTCCGCGCAGAGCGCCGCGCGCTCGGCCGCCCCGCCAGGGGACTCGGGGCGCTCCAGCCCGTACACCGCGGTGCCCGCCGGCAGCCGGTCGGCGAGCGCCTGGTAGACGGAGGCCGGGCCGTCCACGGGGTGGGCGAGGAAGAGCGGCGGCGCGTCCCCTGCCCCGTCGCCGTCGCTGTCGCCTTCCCCGTCGCCGCTGCCCGCGCGGAGCCTGCGCAGCCGTGGGTACGCGGGCGACGGCGCGGTGTCGGCCGGTGCGGCGGGGCGCGACGGCGGCACGGCCGGGGTGCCGGAGCGTCCGCCCATGCGTGCCGCGACGCACGCGGCGGCCTCGTCGATCGTCGTGCCGTGGAGCATCAGGCGTACGGGGAGGACGAGCCCGAACTCGTGCTCGGCGGCGAGCCGGACGCGTGCGCCCATGAGCGAGTCCAGACCCAGCTCGGTGAGGGGCACCGTCCTGTCGAGGTGGTCGCCCCGCTCGGGTGCGTGCCCCATGACGACGGCGACCATCCTGGCCAGCCGGTCCGCGACGTACGCGGCTCCGGCGGCGTCCGCGGAGACCGCGTCGCGGATACCGGGCGCGGTGGGCAGTTCGCGTACCTTTCCGGCCGAGTGCGCCTGCCGCAGATCGACCGGGGCTCCGTGGACGAAGAGCGCGGCCAGGCTCGTACGGAAGGCCACGGCCGCGTCGTCGGCGCGGCGCAGCGTCGGCACGATCAGCGCTTCCCCGGCACCCGTCGCCCGTACGGAGTGCGCGAGCGGTCCGGCGAGCACCGGGTGCGGGGAGATCTCCAGGAACCCCGCCCTCGTCGCCCCCGTCGCCCCCTCCGCCACCGCCAGGGCAACGGCCCGTCGGAACCGGGCGTCGCGCACGGCGGATTCGGCCTCGCGGCGTACCGGGGCGGCGCCCTCCCGCCCCGTACCGGCGGCATGACGGGCACGTGCACGGACGCGGGCGCGGGCCTGTACGAGCCGTGCGCCCTCGCGGGGAGTGAGGGTGCCCGCGACGACCGCCGCGGTGACCTCGCCGCTCGCGTGCCCGAGCACGGCGGCAGGGCGGACCCCGTAGCGGCGCCACAGCGCGGCCAGCGCCAACTGGGTCCCGTAGCGCACCACATGGGACCCGCCACCCTCGGCCCCGCCGTCCCCGGCCCCGCTCCCGGCCTCCAGCGCGGCGCGCAGGGAGACGCCGCACTCGTCCAGCAGCACGGGCTCCAGCTCGTCGACGGCCGCGGCGAACCCCGGTTCGGCGGCCAGCAGCCGCGCGCCCATCCCCGGCCACGGCGTCCCGCTCCCGGGGAACACCCACACCAGGCCGGACGGGCCACAGGCCCCCGGCGCCGGGCTACGGAGCACGGGCGGCGCGTGGTGCCGCGCGGCGACGGCCCGCAGCCCGCGCGCCAGTTCGCCGTGGTCCCTCGCGACCAGCGCGGTCCGCACATCACCGCCGCACCGTGCCCGCTCGGCCAGCGTGCGCCCGATGTCCTCCAGCGGAGTGCGGCGCCCCGCGTCGGATTCCAGCCACTCCGCGAACCGCGCCGCCGTCGCGCGCACCCGCGTCTCGTCGGCACCGCCGACGGCGGCGACGACGGGAACAGGAACAGGAACAGGAACAGGAACAGGAACAGGAACAGGAACAGGTACCTTCCCCGCGCCCCCCACCCCCCTCGCCGCCCCCGTGGCCGTCATGTCCGGCTCCCCTCGTGGCGGGGCAGTTCGCCGCTGAGGTACCGCTCGCGGCAGGCCGTGCGGCTTATCCCGCCGCCCGTCGTGCGCGGCACAGCCCCCGGCGGCACGAGGGCGAAGTCGGCGAGCCGCACGCCGTGTTCGAGAGCGACGGACTCGCGCGCCGCGCGGGCCACCGCCTCCGGGTCCAGCTCCTCCGGGGCCGGGCCCTCCGTGCGGCGGCCGGAGCGGTCGCGGCGGTGCTCGGCCACCACGACGACCTCCTCCGACGTGCCGTACGGCACGGAGAACGCGGCGAGATGGTGGCGCCGTACGGCGGGGTGGGCGTCCTGGACCGTGCGTTCGATGTCCTGCGGGTAGTGGTTGCGGCCGTCCACGATGATCAGGTCCTGGCGCCGCCCCGTGAGGAAGAGTTCGCCCCCGTGGAACGCGCCCAGGTCACCGGTGCGCAGCCACGCGCCTTCCAGCGGCGTGCCGTCCGCGCCCAGCAGCCGGGCGCCGAAGGTCTCGGCTGTCCGGTCGGCGCGGCCCCAGTAGCCGCGCGCCACGTTGGGGCCCCGCACCCAGACCTCGCCCACCCGGCCCGGCTCCAGCCGGATGCCGGACAGAGGGTCGGCGACGGCCACCGACTGGCCGACGGGCACCCCGCAGCCGCTCAGCGCGCTCACCTCCCGGCAGCGGGCGCGGGCGGGGACGAGGCGGCCCCTGGCCAGTTCGGCGCGGTCGGCGCGCAGCGAGGTGGGCGGGGTGCCGCGGGGCACGGCGGTGACGAGGGCCGTCGCCTCGGACAGCCCGTACGCCGGACACAGGGCCTCCGGCGGGAGCCCGCAGGGCCCGAAGGCGCGCTGGAAGTTCCGCAGGGTCTCTGGGCGCACGGGTTCGCCGCCGTCGACGAGCCTGGCGACCCGCTCCAGCCGCAGCTCGCGCCGCTCCCCCTCGGGGACGCGCGCGGCGGCGAGCCCGTAGGCGAAGTCGGGCGCCGCGCTCACCGCGTACGGGTGCAGCGCGAGCAGCCGCAGCCAGCGCACCGGGCGGCGCAGGAACGCGTCGGGGGCCATGAGGACGGAGGAGGCGCCGCTGAGCACGGGGGCCGCGACGCCGAGGACGAGCCCCATGCCGTGGAAGAGGGGCAGCCAGCTCACGGCGGTGAACCCGCCGCCGGGAGCGGCGAAGGCGTCAGCGGCCTGCCGGGCGGACGCCGCCAGGGCGCGGTGGGTGAGCGTCACGCCGGTGGGCGCGCGCGTCGAGCCCGAGCTGTACTGGAGGCAGGCCACGGCGTCGGGCGAGGGCACCAGCGGCTCCCAGCCCCCGGCCGCCGCGGCGACCGGGACGTGGCCGACGGTCTCCACGGGCGGCCCTCCGGGCCCGAGGTGCAGGGCGACGTGCGCGCGTACGCGCTCGGCCGCTTCCCGCGAGGTGAGCACGGCGGCCGGGGCGCAGTCGGCGAGCGCGGCGCCCAGGTGGTCGGAGTGCCCCGGCAGGTCGGGGGTGAACAGGGGGACGGCGACGGCGCCCGCGTAGAGGCAGCCCAGGAAGCCGACGACGTAGTCGAGGCCCTGGGCCGCCATGAGGGCGATCCGGTCGCCTGGCGCCGCCAGCGCGGACACGCGCGTGCCGACGGCGCGGGCCCGCCGGTCCACCTGGCTCCACGTCAGCGTGCGGTGCACGCCCTGCGGGAACTCCTCGGAGAACTCCACGAAACTGAAAGCGCGCCGTGTGCCCCGCTCCCGCGCCCAGCGCGTCAGCGCCGCGGGAACGGTCTCCTCGGCGCCGCGGCCACGGCCCGCCGCGACGCCCCGGATATGCGCTCCGCCAGGAGCGGGGGAATGTGCCTGCTGCATGGGTGCCTCCAGAGGGACGGACGGTACGGCCGCGGCGGGGCGCCGATTTCCCTGGGGAGAGCCCGTATTCCGCGGCAGTCGCGAAGTTAGAATTCGCCGGGAACGGGGTCAACGGAGGCGCAATTTTTCTCCCCGGCTCCCGGAAAACTTGTCCCGAGGTGACAACTCCGCCCGTCCGGGCGGTTTCGGCCGTGCTGGTGGGCGGTGTGCGGCCCGTGGATTTTCCGGCTTTTCGTCGGCGCCGTGACAAATCCCGTTCCCCGGTGCGTTATTCGCCCCTCGGTTTCCTCCGCGAATGGGGTTGTGCGCGCGGTGGGGGGGGCACGGGCAGGGGCGGGGGCGGCGCTTGCCCCCGGCCCCACGCGTCCGGCGTGCGGCGTCCGTCAGTACCCGCCGCCGGAGCCGGTGTCGCTGGAGTCCCCGGTGTCCCCGGAGCCGCTGGAGGTGACCTCGCCCTTCGCCTTGCCGCCCTTGTCCGTGACGGCGTGCCAGAGGCCCTGCTTGTTCTGGCCGTTGACGTCGCCGGGCTGCTCGTCGCCCGTGAACCAGTAGACGGGCCAGCAGTCGACGGCCAGTTGCTCGGTGCCGTCGGCACGCTTGTACGTACCGACCAGCTTCTTGGCGACGCCGCTGAGCTTGTCCTTGGAGACCGGCTTCGCGGGCTTCCAGGTGTCGAGGCAGGCGCCCTTGCAGTGGGACTTCATCGGCCAGGCGGTGTCCTTGTCGAAGCGGTAGAGGGTCCTGCCCTTCGCGTCGGTGAGGATCGTGCCGAGGTCCGCGTTGTCGACGGCCGTGAGCTGCACCGCGCTCCGGCCCGCCTTCTTGCCGTCGGGTGCCAGCGCGTTCCAGGTGCCGCCGACCCCGTGGCCCTTGGTGTCGCCGGGCGCGGTGTCCTTGGCGTAGCGGTAGACGGGCCAGCCCGCCAGCGTCAACTGCCATGAGCCGTCGGCGCGTTTGACCTTGCCCAGCCGCTCCGGCGCGATGCCGTCTGCGGCGGTCGCGTCCGCCGCGGGTACGGGGGGCCACGCCTCGGCGCAGGCCCCCTCGCAACTGGACCTGGGCGGGCTCGCCGTGTCCTCGTCGAAGCGGTAGAGCGTCCAGCCCTTGCTGTCGGTGACCACCTCTCCCAGCTTGGCGACGTCGCGGACGGCCAGGGTCTTGGCGGCGGCGCGCTTGCCCTTGCCCTTGCCCTTGCCCTCGCCCTTGCCCGTCTGCGCGGAGCCCTTGTCGGCGCCGCTGCCGTAGCCGTCGCCCGCGCCTCCGTAGCCGTCGGCGGCCTCCGAGCTGTCGCCCGCGGGCTGGACCGTGCCGTTCCCCTGCGCGGTGCCGCCGCTGGTGCCGCACGCGGAGGCCATCAGCGCGACGACGACCGCCGCCGAGGCCAGCGCCACATGACGCCGCTTGTTCGTGTTCCTCGTGTTCCTCGTGCTCCTCATGACTGCTCCTTCGCTTCGGTCGCGTGGCTAGGAAGTGTGGTGGAGTCCTGATTCGGGCCGCTGAAAATTGTCAAAGGCCGCCAAACGCTGAGATATCCAGACCCGGGATACGTGTCTCTCAGTGGGGACCCCTGCGCCGGACCCGGCCGCGAGGGCAGCGGCAGCCCGGCACACCCGAGCCCCCCTCAGCCCTCCACCCGCAACGCCAGCGCGGGGCAGCGCCGCACCGCGCGCTGCGCCTGCTTCCGCAGCCGCGCCGGAACCTCGGCCGACCCCTTCGTCGGGTAGCCGTCGGCGCCGAGCCGGATCACGTCGGGGACGACACCCGCGCACAGCCCGTGCCCCTGGCACAGCGTCCAGTTGACGACCAGCCGCTCCCGTCGCGCCTCCGGTGCCACGCGCGCTGCCGGGAGCGCACGGCTCCCCGCACCTCCCGGCAGCGCGAGCCGCTCCTCGGGCACGGCCAGGCTGCCGAGCACGGGCCGCCCGCAGCCACGCCCCAGCGCGTGCCGCGTGAACTCCTCGGGGAACGCCGACAGCGCCGACTCCAGGAAGCGCGCCGTGCCGTCGGGATGCCCGCAAGCACCCCGCCCGGTGACGGAGGCGGCGCGGGCCCGCACCGTGTCGAGCGCGGCCGTGCCGCCCCCGTCGGACGCGGTGGCCAGCGCGTCGGCCAGCGCGGGCAGCCCGAGCACGCACGGGCCGCACTGCCCCGCCGACTCCCGCGCCATCCAGCGCGCGACCCGTACCACCTCGCCCACGGGACAGGTCTCCTCGGGCAGCGGCAGCACGGCGCCCGCGCCCAGCGTCGAGCCCAGCGAGGTCAGGGACTCCCGTGACATACGGGCCGACCAGGCGGCGTGCGGAGCGAGCCAGCGGCCGTGGTAGCCGCCGATCAGCACCCCCTGCCCTGGCTGGAGCCCGCACAGGCCCAGCACGTACGGCAGCGGCACACCGGTCGGGGTCTCCACGACCCGCGCGCCGCCGACGGTCAGCAGCACCGTGCCCGGTTCCGTCGGCAGCCCCGCCGTGCGGTACTCCAGGGCGCCCAGCCGGGCCGCGACGGCGAGCTGCGCGAACGTCTCCGTGTTGGACAGCAGCGTGGGCAGCCCGCCGAGGCCGCTCTCGCTGGAGCGGACACCCGCCCCTGAGGGGAGCGGCGGCAACTGGTTGAGGCCGTTCACGAGCGCCGTGGACTCGCCGGTCACGAAGCGCTCCGGCAGCCGCGTCACCCGTAATCGGGGCCCGGGGCCCGACCCACGGTCCGAGGGCTCGCGTTCGGTGACGGCCTCGCGCACCGAGCGCTCCACGTCGGCGCGGGTCACCCCGACGCGCACCTCCTCGGCGCCCAGCGCCCGCGCCGCGAGCAGCGCCCCGTCGAGCACCAGGTGCGGGGCGAACAGCAGGAGGGCCGTGTCCTTGAGGCAACTGGGCTCGCCCTCGCTGCCGTTGACCACCACGGCCGTACGCGCCTCCTGGCGGCGGCAGGCCGACTCGATGACGGCGCGCAGCTTCCTGGCGAAAGGGAACCCGGCGCCCCCGCGCCCCCGCAGGTCGATGTTCTCGGCGAGGTCCACCAGCTCCTCGGGGCGCAGGCCGGGCAGCGAACCGTGCGTCGTCAGATGGGCCACGCGGTCCAGCCGTCGCCCCGCGTCGAGCCCGGCCAGCAGCCGTGGCGGGCCGAAGGAGGCGACGGCCGGCACCGTGGCGTGCTGCCCGCCCATGGCGGTGGCGGCGGCGGTGGCGGTTGTGCGGAGCGGAACGACAGAGGTCACCGCGGGTCCTTTCCGCGGCCCGACGGGGGCACGTTGCGCCCCGGAGCCAGCCGCATCGTGAGGACGGCGGTCACCGCGGCCAGGCACAGCGCGTAGGAGACCGTCACCCAGGGGCTCGCGGCCCGGCCCGCACGCAGGCCGTGCACCAGGGCCATGCCCCAGGCCACGTAGGCGCACATGTGCAGCGCGCGCCACCAGCGCGAACGCCCGCTGCGGGCGAAGACACCCCGTACCGCGCCCGTGACGGCCACGGCCAGGAACAGGTACCCGGCCAGCGTCCCGAGCCCGACGAGCAGCGGCTGCGCGGCGTCGGCGAAGGGCAGCGCGGCGCCCGCGGCCGTCGTGGAGCGCTCGGCCACCTTCACCCACACATGCAGCGCGAGGAAGCCGAGCCCCGCGACGGCCGTGCCCCGGTGCACGGCCTGCGCCACCAGCCGGTGCCCGGGGCCCAGCAGCGTACGGTCCGTCGCCGCCAGCCCCCACAGCACCGTCACCGACAGCGAGACGAGGGCGAGGACGCCCGCGCCGAAGTCGAGGAACGCCCAGGCTCTGCCGAACGAGCCGCCGCTGACCGCGAAGAACAGGGCCAGCGCGGTGGCCGTCGCGAACGCGGCGTGCCGCGAGGCGGGGAGCGGCACGGGCAGTACGGGCGGTACGGAGGGCCTCGCTCTCCTGCCCGGCGCGGCACCTGGCGGGGACGGGGGGCGGTGTGAGCGGGGGGTGTGGACTTGTTCTGGGGGCATCGGGGTCTTCCGATCGCGCGGTGTCGACATCTCTGCCTGGGCCACGGCCGCGCATCTGACGGATCTGGCTGATCCGACGCTTCTCACGGATCCGACGGCTCTGACGGAAACGGCGAAGCCGTGCCTCTGGAACGACCGGTGACGACCGGTGCTGTGCTCTCTACGCGATCCACTTCGCGCGACCAGAATGCGGCGGCCGGGAGGCAGAAGCATCTCGGAAGCGCATAGGACCTTCACAGGATTTATCGTCCTGTGACAAATTCCTGCACTGGGATCGCCGTCGCCCAGTGCGGCTGCCGATGATGCCCAACCAGGGGAAGCAGGGGGACCCTCACTACTCCTTCGCCGGGGCGGGAAACCGGCGTCGGAGGCAACCTCCGCGGGCCTGACCGTCCCGCGCCGGACAGGCCCAACCCGGCAGGAACGAGGTAGAGATGTGCGATCTTCTCAACCGCATCTGGTCACGACCACGAGGTGAGTGGACGCGGGTTCTCAGAAAGGAACTCCCCACCATCGCGGACCAGGTGGTGGAGGCGCTCCAGCACAGCATTCCGGCGATGTCGGCGCTTCTGCGGGAAATCGAGCGCGAAGACGCCCAGTGGGCGGTGGAACAGGCGCTGCTGACGGCTCTCGGCTATCAGCACCAGGAGATCAGAGACATGGCCGCCGAGGCGGCGGCCGTACCCTCGGGCCCCGTCGCCCCCGCAGTGCCCATCGACCGGGCCCGCCGCCACCTCTTCGCCACCCTCGTCGGCGAGACACGGGAGTACGACGGCGCCGAGATCCCGCTGACCGAGCTGTCCCGTTCCGCCAGATGGCCCCTGCCCGACACGGTCCGCGCCATCGCGCTGACCTCGCCCTGCGAGGACCCCCAACTCGCGGCGGCGCTCGGCAACGCGCTGGTCAGCCCCGTCGACGGCGAACTGTGCCTGCTCGTGCCCGACCCGCACGAGGACGCCGCCGGCACGCTGGAGAACCTGCTGCGCGGGCGCACGGCGGCGGTCGGGCACATCGTGCCGCTCGGGGACGCGGCCTCCTCCGTACGCTGGGCGCGGCGCCTTCTGGAGATCGCGCCGACGGACGTCGGCGCTGAACGGGGTGTGGAACGGGGGGCGGAGCACAGGGTCCTCTTCGTCGACGACCACCTGTCCATGCTGCTGCTCCTCCAGGACGAGTCGCTGACGCGCGCGCTGTCCGCGCGGTGGCTGGAGCCGCTGAGTGAGCTGACGCCGCGTCAGAGCGAGCGCCTGGAAGTGACGTTGCTGGCCTGGCTGGAGAGCGGCGGCGCGCCGGAGGCGGCCAAGACGCTTCAGGTGCACCCGCAGACGGTGCGCTACAGGCTCCGGCAGATCGAGAAACTCTTCGGGCCGGCGCTGCGGGATCCGCGTACGCGCTTCGAGCTGGAGATGACGTTGCGGGGGCGTCGGATGCTGTCCCAGGTGCGGAGGCGGCGCTTGCGCGCCGGGCGACGCGCGAGGACGGTCACTGCGGGGGCGGGGATCAGGCCTCTCGGGGTGGCGAGAGAGGCCAGGGTGAACGGGTTGTAGCCGTATCGCTCTGCGCGGCCCGCGGTTTCGGGGTGTCCCCGTTTTCGGGTTCGTCGGGGGTGTTGCGCGGGATGGTTGGCCGGTGTGGTGGGTGCCGCAGGGTCCCGCGCTGATTTTTGTGCGGCTTCACGGGGGCGGTGCGCGTGTGGCTTGGCGCCGTGTTCGGCTGCCGGGCCGGTGGCTGCGGCGCGGCGTGTGGTGACGGTGCGATGCGGCTGGCGCCGCGTGGGTCTTGGTTTCGGCCGGTGGCCGTGTGGGGTTGCTGTGTGGTGGGGGTCGGTGCCGCGGTGGGGTGTCTCCTCGGCGTGAAGGTCTCGTGTTCGGCTCTCGGCCGGTGACTTGCTCGTCCTGCGGGGACACCCCACCGCACCCCCTCCCACCCGGTGGCCAACTATCGGCCGGTGTCCCCTGAGCTTGTTGCCATGCTGTGGGCCCGCACCTTGCGGTATGGGCCCAGCCACTCTTGTTGTGGGCAAGCGTCCCGCTCGGCGAGGGGGCACCTCCCAGCGGTAGCTGGGGGAGGGTGGGCACAACCCGTGCCACCGGCCCGCAGCACGCGAACGAAACCCCAAAGGGGCAACCGGGTAGGCACCCCTTCGCGGTCGCCCCGTGAAGTGGGGACCGTAGGTCCCGCGCTGGGGTGGGCATTGGCACACCCGGAGTGGAGGTGGGCCACCGGCGGGGCGGGGTGTCCCCGCAAGGCAGGTCACGTACCGCTGAACAGCCGGTCCAGATGCACGTCGATCGCGGCGAGCGCGTCCGGAGGCTCGATCACGTCGAGTTCGATCAGGGAGGTGAAGCCGGTGAGGGCGAGAAGCAGGTTGGTCTCGGTCGCCGGGTCGCGACCGGAGTCGATGTGCCCGTCAGCGATCGCCTGTCGGACCAACTGCTCGACGGAGGCCCGCCCTTGGACGAGGCTGTGGCGCGCCTGCTCGTGCACGGCCTGGTCGTGCAGCGCCTCCAGGACGTAGGCGGCGCTCATCCGGCTGGTCGCGCGGGCGTCGGCATGCAGGGGGAGCATTTCCGCGAGCGTCAGTCGCAGCACGTCACGGGGGTGCGGACGGTCACCGAGCTTTTCGAGCCACTGGTTCACGCGCGCCGAAGTCTGCTCGGACGCGAAATCCATGGCGAAGGAGAGCATGGCGGTCCGGGAGGCGAAGTAGTGCTGCAACTGCCCGAGTGACATGCCCGCCTCCTGTGCCACCACACGCATCGTCAGCTGTGTGACGCCGCGCTGTTCCACCACCCGCCACAGTGCGCGGGCGATCGCTTCGCGGCGTTCGCGGTGATCCACCTGTTTCGGCATCGCCAGCCCCTCCCTCGTACTCCAGGACTGTTCCAATACGGTCGACATAATACACCTGACCTGTGATCCTGGAGTCCACTCGAAGGACTCGAGGGAAGGAATCGTCATGTCCGAACAGCCAAAGGTGCGGACCACAGAAGGCGTGGTGCAGGGGCGCCGGCGGCAGGGGCACGCGGTGTTCCGCGGCATCCCCTACGCCCAGCCCCCGGTCGGAGCGCTCCGCTTCGCCGCGCCCGCGCCGCCGCACCGCTGGGAGGGGACGAGGCAGGCGGCCGAGTTCGGCCCCGTGGTGCCCCTTTCCCTGCCGATCGACGTGCCCCCGCAGGGCACCGACTGGCTGACGCTCAACGTCGGCACTCCGGATCCCGGCGCGGCGGGACTGCCGGTGCTGGTGTGGATCCCCGTGGGCGGCTACCTCGCGGCGGCGTCGAGCGACCCGATGTACGACCCGGCAGCGCTGGCCGAGGCGGGAATCGTCGTGGTGACCATCAACTGCCGCGTGGGCGCGGAGGGATTCGCGTTCCTCGACGACGCGCCGCCCAACCGCGGATTCCTCGACCAGATCGCGGCGCTGGAGTGGGTGCAGCGCAACATCGCCGCCTTCGGAGGCGACCCCGGCCGGGTCACCGTGGGCGGGCTGTCCGCCGGGGCTGGCTCGGTCGCCGCCCTGCTGACGATGAAGTCCGCGCGCGGCCTGTTCCGGCGGGCCATCGCCCATTCGGTGCCGGGGCTGTACAGCACCCCCGCGCTGGCACGGCAGGTCACCGCCGCGTTCGCGGACCGGCTCGGCGCGGCGGCCCCCACCGCCGAGGCCCTGCGCGACATCGACCCGTGGCACCTGGCCGCCGAGCTCACCTCCTTCAACGCCGGCCTCCACGCGTACCGGGAGAGCTGGGGACGCCTCACGGAGGCCGGCACCGCGCTGTGCCCCGTCGTCGACGGCGAGGTCCTCCCGGAAACTCCCTGGCCCGCGCTGACCGGCGCGCGCGCGAGCGGGATCGAACTCCTCGTCGGCCACGCCCGGGACGAATTCCGGTACTTCAGCGTCGTGAGCGGACGGTACGGCACCTTCACCGAGGAGGACGCCCACGCGGCCCTGGAACTGCTCGCCCCTCAACCGGGCGGCGAGCGGGCCTACCGTGCCGCGTTCCCGCAGGCGGGCCCGGAGGAGCTGGTGGAGACGGTGTACTCCGACGCCCTCTTCCGCATGCCGTCACAGAAGCTGGCCGAGGCGAATGCCGCAGCCGGCGGCACCTCGTACCTGTTCGAACTGTGCTGGGTGGCCCCGGCCCTCGGCGGCATCCTGGGCGCCTGCCACAGCCTCGACCTGCCCCTGGCGTTCGGCACGCTGGACAGCCCCGTCGGCACCCAGCTCATCGGCGAGGAGCCTGTTCCCGAGGCCGTCGCGCTCTCCCGCGAATTCCAGGAGGCATGGGTTCGCTTCGTCACCACCGGCGACGCGGGCTGGCACGCGCACCGGCCCGGCGGGCACCTCACCCGCGTCCTGGACGCCGAGTCGAAGACTCTGCCCTACCCCGAACAGGCATCCCGCCAGATCTGGGAAGGCCACTTCCCCGCCCCCTTCGACCATGCGTAATCGTCCGGGTTGACACCACCTCCCACCCGGCGGCCCACCTCCGCTCCGGGTCTGCCGGGGCCCACCCCAGCGCGGGACCCTACGGTTCCCACTTCACGGGCCAACGGCCCCGCGCAACACCCCCGGTGCAGGGGTGCGCCTGCGTTCGCGTGCTGCGGGCCGGTGGGTGGGTTGTGCCCACCCTCCCCCAGCTACCGCTGGGAGGTGCCCCCTCGCCATGCGGA